>NZ_JAZEUN010000002.1:0-228893 GCF_037029175.1 Galbibacter sp. PAP.153
CCCCTTCCACTCGGACGATACTGCTATCGCCCCATTGAAAAAGGCCGTGCTGTCAACAATATATCAATGAACTCTTCTTCTCTGTCCCTGTACCTTGAAAAGTTTTCGTTTTCAAAGCGGGTGCAAAAGTAATGCGTTTTTTGTTACCCGCAAACTTTTCCGGATCTTTTTTTTGAAAAACTTTCCGCTTTCCCTTAAAATCCCCCGGAGCACCAATAACAAATGAACTTCCGCCTGTCCCGGACAGTTAATAACCGTCCCTCAAAGCGGGTGCAAATATAGAAACTATTTCTCATCCTTTCCAAATGTTTTTTCAACTTTAATAAACATTTTTTTATTACACGCTGATTATCAATCATGTTAAATAAAAAAAAATTTCATTATTATATATAATTACATCTTCAGCCTTAAAAAAACAACTGTAAAGTTTAAAATTCATCCAAAACAAAAGTGGACTTTTAGGTGAATTTCAAAGAAAAGGGTAGCTAATTTAAACAAAAATAATTAATCCCACAACTATAAAATTGTAAATCAGTAAGTTAATCTTTTTTGTCTTCGAAGGAGATATTTTTATTTTGGTCCCGCCACTGATTGGAGAGCTCGTCGTAATCGAAATTGAGCGCGGTTTCCTGTCTTTCTAGTTTACCATCGGCAAAGGCCCTTTGCAGGATGTCTTCAATTAAATAATCTTCGTGGACAGATTCGGGATGATACTCCCTTTTTAAATCGATATCAAACATTTTGGCGGTCGTGTTGTACCAAAAGGCCCTCCATCCGCTCCGGAGCTCTTTGACCAGATTGAAAGTTGTTATGCCAGTTTGCCTGTGTATCAACTTTACCAATATCTGCCCTTCGGTCCGGGTGAGCTTTTTTAGTTCGGCCGAAAATTCGTCCTCGATATAACGCTGTATGATTTTTGTGTACTGCCTTCTTTTGGATTTTGACTTAATCCTGTCCAACCTTTCGGTTAGTTCTGTTAGTCTTTCGGCGGCCAGCTTGGCATATGGATATACTTTTATGGTTTTTCGCTTTAGTATGTAATAACGTACTTTGTCTTTATAGGAGGCAAACTTTAAATTTTGAAAAAGATATACAGGATCGAGTTCAATGGTTTTTTTGGGAACTGAATCTCCTTCAAAGAAATAGTATTCCACTTCCGTAGAGTCTGCCGGCGAATTGGAAAGCGTGTCCTTTTGGACAACCTGAGACCAACCAATAGCAAAATGAAAGATACATAGTATTAATAAAAAGCTTTTAAACAAAATTGTGTATTTATAGCATTCAAAAATAGCAAATAACTTGTGCATACATATGGAACGCATTTAAACTTTTTTCAACTAGCCGGATTGACGTTCATGCGGGTTGGCTAAAAATCATCATTTATCCCAAATTTTAGTCTTTTTTGATTTACGGTACTATTCTTTAACGAAAAAATCTTCATTTAGCATAAAAAACATTTTTTAGTTTCATATAAAAAAATTATCCGTGTTCATTAAATCTATATGAATATTAGTATTTTCGTGGACTAAAATATATATGACATATGGCGAAAAAGAATATAATAAACGACAAATCTATTCAATTCCTAGAAAAATATTTAAACAATGCCTCCCCGACCGGGTATGAATGGGAGGGCCAAAAAATATGGATGGATTATCTAAAACCGTATGTAGATACTTTTATAACCGACACCTATGGCACTGCCGTTGGGGTTATTAACCCCGATGCCAAATATAAGGTTGTAATTGAAGGCCATTCTGATGAAATTTCATGGTATGTAAACTATATAACCGATAACGGACTTATATATGTAATTAGGAATGGCGGGAGCGACCACCAGATAGCGCCTTCAAAAGTGGTTAACATCCACACAAAAAAGGGTATTGTAAAAGGTGTGTTTGGCTGGCCCGCAATCCATACACGGAGCAACGATAAGGAAGAAAGCCCTAAGCTGGACAATATTTTTATTGATATTGGGGCAAAAGACAAGGAAGAAGTTGAAAAAATGGGAGTTCATGTAGGATGTGTTATTACCTATCCAGACGAGTTTTTTGTTTTGAACAAAGACAAGTTTGTTTGCCGTGCCATTGACAACCGGGCAGGTGGTTTTATGATTGCCGAAGTTGCCAGGTTATTGCACGAAAACAAGCAAGAACTTCCTTTTGGCTTATATATTACCAATTCCGTTCAGGAAGAAATAGGCTTGCGCGGGGCTGAAATGATAACACAAACCATTAAGCCAAACGTTGCCATTGTTACCGATGTTTGCCACGATACCACGACACCTATGATAGAAAAGAAAAAACAAGGGCATACCGAAATTGGCAAAGGCCCGGTTATTTCTTATGCGCCAGCTGTACAAAACAAGCTACGCGAACTGATAATTGAAACTGCCGAAGAAAAGAAAATACCTTTTCAGCGCATGGCAGCATCGAGGTTTACGGGTACCGACACCGATGCCTTTGCCTACAGCAATGGCGGTGTTGCCTCGGCTTTGATATCGCTTCCGTTGCGTTATATGCACACTACGGTTGAAACCGTGCACAAAGACGATGTTGAAAATGTTATCAAATTAATTTATGAAACATTGTTGAAAATAAAACCAGAAGAAACTTTTAGTTATTTTGACTAAATTTTAAAACAATATACCCTCTTGGACGAACTGGTAGACATATTGGACAGCAAAGGAAACAGTACCGGAAAAGTAATGTTAAAATCGGAAGCCCATAAAAAGGGGCTTTTCCACCCTACTATCCATGCATGGTTGTACACAAAAAAAGGAGAAGTTTTAATTCAACAACGTGTTGCCAGTAAAAAAACATACCCAAACAAATGGGACGTTTCTGTAGCGGGGCATATTGGAGCCGGCGAAGCACCAGCCAAATCGGCCATAAGGGAAATCGAGGAGGAAATAGGTTTAAAAGTAACCGCTAACGACTTGGAGAAGATTGGCGTTTACCGATCGGCGGTGGTGCACAATAAAGATATTATCGATTGCGAATTTCATCATATTTACCTTATTGAACTTACCGTTCCCGAAAGCAAGCTTAAAATTCAGGAAAGCGAGGTAGCCGATATAAAACTTATTAATATCGATGTTTATTTGGGTGCTTTAAAAGAACCCACGCTCCTAAAAGATTATGTGCCGCATCCGCCGGATTATTTAGACTTGGTATTTTCTTTCGTCAGAAAAAAACTTATATAAAAGACAAAGCCCCTGAAAAAATCAGGGGCTTTTGTTTAAATTAGCTGTAAGAATATATTTCAAAATGAAAAATACCATTGCAGAACGTATTGCCGATTTTTTAAAGCGCTTTCCCCCTTTCGATTTGTTAAAGCCGCATCAGTTATTAGATATATCCCGGGAAGTAAAAGTAGTATATGTCCAAAAAGGAGATACCATATTTAATCAAGGAGACGAAGGCCATTCTCAATTTTATGTAGTTCACAAAGGCGCTGTTGCAATCCAGAGAAAAGAAAATGGGCAAACCGATACCCTCGACAAATGCGATGAAGGGGATATTTTTGGCCTACGCCCATTGTTTGCTAAGGAAAATTACATGATAAGCGCCAATGCAGAAGAAGAATCCATACTCTATGCCATTCCCATTGAAATATTCCAGCCACTTATTAAAAGAAATTACAGAGTTGGTCAATTTTTAATTGAAAGCTTTGCTTCTAATACACGAAACCCTTATTCGCGTGAGCATCGTGGAAAACTTTATACCGAAAACGAAATTCAGGAAGACAGCGCCCCGGAACTCTTTGAACTACAACCCGTACAATACGTAAAAAATATTATTTCGTGCACAAAAAATACCGCTGTTTCTACGGTTGCCAAATTAATGTCGGCCAAAAACGTAGGTTCTGTTCTTGTGGTCGAAAACGTAATCCCCCTCGGCATTGTAACCGATAAGGATATTAGAAATACCATTGCCGTTGGTATCTACCCCATTGACATTGCCGTTGAAAAAATTATGTCGGCCCCGGTTATCTGTTATGCAAAAGGGTTGACCATTGCACAGGCACAAGTAGCAATGATGAAACATAAAATAAGTCATCTATGCATAACAAAAGACGGCACCCCAAATACCAAAGTACTCGGTATTGTATCTGAACACGATATTATTGTAAGTCAGGGAAACAATCCCGCGGTATTGATTAAAGCCATAGAAAGGGCCAATAAGTCTAAAGTACTTAAGGCCATACACGAAAGGATCATGCATTTACTAAACGGATACCTTCAACAGAACATACCCATGACGCATGTTTCCAAAATTATGTTCGAACTAAACGATGCCACCATTAAACGTGTTATTGAAAGAAGCCTTGAAAAAATAAAAACCCCACCACCGGTCAAATTTGCATGGATGTCGCTGGGCAGCCAAGGACGAAAAGAACAACTCTTGCATACCGACCAAGACAATGCCATTGTTTTTGAAGATGTTCCCGAAAACAAACTGGAAGCTACAAAAGCATATTTTTTGGAATTGGCCAAATTGGTCAATAAGGGCTTGAACAATATTGGTTTCGATTATTGTCCCGCCGATATGATGGCACGGAACCCGAATTATACATTGTCCCTTCAGGAATGGAAAAAACAGTTTACCGAATGGATGACCAGCCCGGGGAATGATGAAATTTTATTGTGCTCCATTTTCTTTGATTATGATATTTCTTATGGTGACGTTTGGCTTACCAACCAAATATCTGATCATATTTTTAAACTGAGCGAGAACAATCAACTGTTCTTAACGGCATTGGCATCGAGCTCCATAAGAAGTGCATCGCCGTTGGGATTTTTCAGACAATTTTTAGTGGAAACAAATGGAGAGTACAAAGATTTTTTCGATTTAAAAAAAAGAGCCATTATGCCAATTACCGATGCCGGAAGGGTGTTAATCCTTCAGCATAAAATAAAAAACATCAACAATACCGCAGAACGCTTTGAGAAACTGGCAGAGCTGGAACCACAGAACCGCGAACTGTACCTATCTTGTTCTTATACCGCAAAGGCGCTTTTAAAATTTAGAACAAAACAAGGGCTCTTACATAATGATACCGGACGTTTTATAGAACTCGACACCCTTTCTAAAGAAGAAAAGATAAAGCTTAAACGTTGTTTTAAAACCATTAACGATGTCCAGGAGCTTATTAAGTTACGATTTAAAATAACCGCATTTTTATGATTTCCTTTTTTAAGAAGAATAAAAATCACCCCGATTTCTGGAAAGATTACGAACGTAAATTTCAGCATAAACTCCCAGAACTTATACAAGACGTCCGTTTTGTAGTTCTGGACACCGAAACCACGGGTTTTGATTTAAAAAAAGACCGCATCCTTTGCATTGGTGCGGTTAACCTTGAACATAATAATATTGAAATTTCCCGGACATTAGAGCTATATATAGATCAGGAAACTTTTAACCCCGATACGGTGAAAATCCACGGTATTATAAAAAACGAAGATCTAAATACCCTTACGGAAAGGGAAGCGCTTGTAACTTTTTTAAATTATATTGAAAATGCCGTGCTTGTTGCCCACCATGCACAATTCGACATCGCAATGATAAACCATGCCCTAAAACGGTTGGGCCTGCCCAAGTTAAAAAACAAAGTACTCGATACCATGGTACTTTACAGGGCCACGCGGATTAACTCCAACTTAATAGACCAAAACAAGCATTACAGCCTTGACGAAGTTGCCGAAAACCTCAATATTTCCGTAAAGGACAGGCACACTGCCGCTGGCGACGCCATGATTACCGCCATTGCCTTTTTAAAGATTGTAGCCAAGCTGAACAAAAAGGATAAGGGAAAGTTAAAACACCTTCTTCAAGTAAATTAATGTAAAATGGGCATCTCTTCTAAAGAACTGGACAAAATTTTAAACGACCCGGAAAAAGTAGCCAATTTCTGTGACCTTGTTTATGTATATGAAGATCAGCTATCCATTATCCGGAAAAAACAAGGAAAAGGATTTATCTATAAAAAGGGAAACAAAAAACTCACTCATAAAAAAACACTGGAGCGCATAAAAAAATTAGTAATTCCTCCTGCTTGGGAAAACGTAAAAATTGCAACCAATGCCAATGCCCACCTACAGGTTATTGGTGAAGACCAGAAAAAACGAAAACAATATTTATACCACGAATTATGGAATAAAATAAGGAATAGCACCAAATTTTATAAAATGAACGCCTTTGGAAAAGCCTTACCCGTAATTCGGGAAAAAGTAGACAACGATTTAAAGCAAAAAGGACTTCCTAAAAAAAAGGTTCTTGCCCTAATTGTAAGGCTTATGGACGAAACACATATAAGGATTGGTAGCGACCATTATGCCAAGAGCAACAATTCGTACGGGCTGTCTACCATGCGGACCCGGCATTTAAAAACGGTTGACCATAAAATGAAGTTCCATTTTGTGGGGAAAAAAGGAAAAAAGCACCGTATAACCATTAAAAGCAAACGCCTGCAAAGGTTAATCCTTCAATGCAAGGAGATTCCCGGATGGGAACTTTTTCAGTATTATGATGCGGACCAACAGCACCACTCCATAGATTCGGGCATGGTAAATGCCTATATACACGACTTGAGTGGCGACCGCTTTTCTGCCAAGGATTTTAGAACATGGGCAGCCACTACCCTCTTTTTTGAATCTTTATATATGACAGGTATTGAAGAAGATGAAGCCAAGAACAAAACAAACATTCTACAAGCCTACGATGTTGCTGCCAAAGCATTGGGTAATACAAGAAATGTATGCAAAAAGTATTATATACACCCCGAAATAGTGAGAAAATACAAAACCAATGAAATAGCTTCTTATTTTGAAGGTTTGAACAGAAGGAAAGAACAACCTTACTTTTCTAAAGAAGAGGGCGCCGTTTTAACCATTATTAAAGATTACAAAATAGACCTAGACAACCCTTAACCAATTGCCAAAGCTTTTAAATTCGTGTTTTATCTATTTATTCTTTATTGAAAATAGACGGGTTTACGGGTACTGCACTTAAAGAAACTTTTGAAAAAGTAACGGGCTTGGGGTCTTTTGGCGCAACTATATTTCCCAAAGAATCTTTTGCATACCAAATAATGGTTTTTGGTAGCTTCACCCCACCAATAGCCTGCCAATCGCTATACTTTATAATGTTGGCCTGTTCTTTTCCTTTTTCTTTCTGGTCGAAGTAAGTAACGGTATATGCAAGCCATTCCATTTTATGGGTCTTGGCATTGTAATAAAGGTAATAGTTATCTTTTGATGATGCCCCTACCCCATCTTGGTACGCTATTTTAATACCGGGATATGTTTTTCCCTCCACGGTAATAGGTTGCGTTTCGCTGTATACTATTCCGCTATCTGCCAAAACAAAAGGCATGGCAAAGAAATAAAAAAACAGGTTGTGGTAAAAATCTACGTTCCCTTTAAAGGCGGCAGTATCTTTCTCTTTCAACCAAGCGGTTTTTCCATCATATCCCAATGAATATTTAGGAGTTTTAATTAGTGCTTTTCTACTGTTAAGGTCTATGGTATAGGTTTCTTTATCTTTTTTAAAGGAAAGAGTTTTTGCTTTTTTCCACTTATCAAGACCTCCATGTGCCTTTAATACTTCAGTGAAATCTTGTGGATATATATCCATATTTGTTTCTGAAGCCTTTTCTGTATTGCCGTTGCAAGCACAAAGCAATATTGACGTAATTAAAACAAGGTAATGTTTTTGCATGATGGATTAGTTTTCATGCTTAGACGTAGCCCTGATTGTAAAATTACATTTTGTTGGTTGTTGGTTTTTTATTGTTACGCTGTTATGTTTTTGAGAATTGAGGCTTTAGAGTTGCAAAGGTTCAAAGTTCAACAATTAACCATTAACAAATAACCAACCCTCTAATCACTTTCCCCTTTCACTCTTCCCTTTTCCTTAATAACAGTTAACCATTAACTAATAAAGTTTTATGTTTTTAATCCAGTTTGCCATTTATTATCTCTTCTACCACATCGGGGTTGAGCAAGGTACTTGTATCGCCAAGATTGGAGAGATCGTTGGAGGCAATTTTACGCAATATCCTTCGCATTATCTTTCCACTTCTTGTTTTTGGCAATCCGTTTACGAACTGTATTTTATCCAGTTTGGCAATTGGGCCTATGTGTTCGGTTATTTGTTGGTTGATTTCGTTCCTTACGTTGTCGCGGTCGCGGGTTTCGCCTACTTCTTTGAGGGTTACAAAACCGTACAGGGCATTTCCCTTTACATCGTGCGGAAAACCAACAATGGCCGATTCGGCTACGGCAGGGTGCTCGTTAATAGCGCTTTCTATGGGAGCCGTGCCAAGGTTATGGCCCGAAACTATTACCACGTCGTCTACGCGGCCGGTAATCCTGTAATAGCCAACGGCATCGCGAAGGGCCCCATCTCCGGTAAAATACATGTTTTTGTATGCCGAAAAGTAGGTATCCTTATATCGTTCGTGGTTTCCCCATATGGTCCTGGCAATGGACGGCCATGGAAACTTAATGCACAGACGGCCATCTACAAGGTTGCCTTTTACTTCGTTGCCTTCTTCGTCCATTAATGCGGGTTGTATTCCCGGCAAGGGCAATGTAGCATAGGTTGGTATGGTTGGCGTTGCGTATGGTATTGGGGATATCATGATACCGCCCGTTTCGGTCTGCCACCAGGTATCTACAATAGGGCAATTCCCTTTTCCCACATTGTCATTGTACCAGTGCCAGGCTTCTTCGTTTATAGGTTCTCCAACAGAGCCCAATACTTTTAAGGAAGACAGGTTATAGGTTGTTAAAAAGTCAAGGCTCTTTTTTGCTAGGGCCCTTATGGCTGTTGGTGCGGTATAAAACTGATTTACCTTGTGCTTGTCTACAATTTCCCAGAAACGGCCAAAATCGGGATATGAAGGTACGCCTTCGAACATTACGGTTGTGGCCCCATTTGCTAGCGGACCGTAAACAATATAGCTATGTCCGGTTATCCAACCTATATCGGCGGTACACCAATATACATCGTTCTCCCTATATTGGAAAATATTTTTGAAGGTATAGGCCGTATATACCATATACCCCCCGGTAGTATGTACCATTCCTTTGGGCTTCCCGGTAGATCCGGATGTATACAGTATAAACAAGGGGTCTTCGGCATCAACTATTTCGGGTTCACATTGCGGGCTTGCATTATCAAGCAATGGTTGTAACCATTCGTCCCGACCTTCTTTCATATTAATAGCTGCTTTGATACGCTTTGCTACCAAAACCGATGTTATGCTGCTGCACTTTTCCAGTGCCTCGTCTACAATCCCTTTTAGGTCTATGGTCTTGCTCCCTCTAAATGACCCATCGGCCGTAATGACCATTTTACAATCGGCATCGTTTATACGTGTTGCCAAGGCGGTGGATGAAAACCCGGCAAATACTACCGAATGTATGGCCCCTATACGGGCACATGCCAATACCGAAACTGCAAGTTCAGGAATCATTGGTAAGTAGATACAAACGCGGTTGCCTTTTTTTATTCCTTTGGATTTTAACACATTTGCAAACTTACAAACGCGCTCATGCAAGTTGTTGTATGTAATATGTAAAGCTTTTTCGCCGGGGTCGTTGGGTTCCCATATAATAGCGGTTTTATCGCCCCGTGTACGTAAATGCCTGTCTATGCAATTCTCGGTAATATTAAGCTTGGCTCCTTCGAACCATTTTATCTCGGGCTTGGTGAAGTCCCAACTTAATACGTTTTTCCATTTTTTTCGCCATACAAAGTGCTCCTCGGCTACTTCTCCCCAAAAATTTTCGGGTTCGCGAACTGACTTTCTGTAAACTTGAAAATACTCTTCTAAGTGTTTGATGTGGTAATTACTCATAGCAACTAAAGTACTTATTTTTATAAGAACAACCTAATACGAAAACGTTAGATTTACAATGGGCAATGAGGGTTTATCCCCTTTATCCGGTCGTAACTTTTTGGTAATCAACACAAACAATAAGCAACTTGTTTTATTATGCTTTTATAGTAACAAATACGATTTTGTGTTGTTTGTTTGTTTTTTGAAGTTGTTGATATGTAGATTACGGTGTTTTAGCTAAAAAATGACAGTTGGCAGTTTTGGGTTTGCAGTCGGCAGTTCTGGGTTTGCAGTTGGCACAATGTAAGTGGCAGTTGGAAGTTCTGGGTCTTGGGACGGTAGTTAATTGTTGTTAGGGAAAAGTGATTAGGTGCTAGGGATTAGGGAGGTTAATAGAGAACAAAAACCAAAACTTTAGGCTCTCAACGCTCAACCAGAAAACCTTTTCTTCATTAACTTATTGGCTTGTTGAATCATCGCGTTATGCGACTTCTCCTTCTTCTAAGTGACTGAAAGTCTGGTATTTATTGGGTTCAAGATTTCAGGTTTTTTGTTGTTGTTGAGAGTTGAGGGTTTAGAGTTGAGAGGTTCAAGGCTCAAACAATTAACAAATAACTAATCCCTTTTCCCTAACAACAATTAACATTCATCATTTAAAAAATAAGTATCTTACAGCCTTTTAGCCTTCAAACACCTCATTTTCGGATAAAATGGAAATCATGTGTTTTATAAGAGATGGGGAAACAGGAAAAAATATCAAATTAGACTAATCAATTAAAGCCTAATATATGTTTAAGTATTTTATTAAACTGAATATGATTATGGGAATGGCCCTATTTTTTATCTCTTGTGCAAGTTCAATGACTCCAATAGAAGTAAACAATACATTGCCTACTTTGACCAAATCAAAACTTATGTCTCAACAACAGGCAGAAGCCGCTATAAAAACAGGTAATTGCAAATACTTGGTCAAAGGAAGAAGTTATATGGCCCCTATTGGACTTACAACAAAAAACGATTTAAAAAACGGTGCTAAAGGAATAGATGAATGGCTGGAAATAGATGGTGGTAATGCTTATGTTCTTACCAGTTATAAATGGATTACCGTAGATGATGATGGTACTACACAACTCCAATTAGAATTTGATACTTTATTGTGTGAATGAGCTGTTCCTAAAAACCATCTTACCACGTATATGGATTTTGAGCATTTTAAAGAATTATAGCTTATAACTATTAGAGTTTTCAGTTAATCGTTTTTCCCGTATTCCTATTCTAATAGCCGTAATTTCCAAAACTACCAACTTTAATAAAGTCGTTTTTTGTGAAGCATCAATATTATAACAAACCCAAACATACACAAATAAAGATCCAAATATCAATTGCCGGAACTGCCTTATTGGTACTATTAATTTCTTTGGCCATTTCCTGGCTTTTGCATTTCTATATTATTGCATTTTTAGCCCTCCCCATTGTAATCTCCATAATAGCTCCTTTTTTTGATGTTCCTTCACTTAAAAAAAGTGGAAAAATTGTTTACTATTCAAGCTTATTTTTAACGGAACAACCCAAAAATAACATCATGAAGGTTCACGGAGGGAGTTTGTTTGATTATGTGTATGTGCTTAATTTTTCGATGAATGGAAAACAACGTACTTCTTTAATTATACAACAGTATTTGGAAGGTCTTTTAAATTTAATTGAACACTACAACAATGGTACTTTAAAGAACTATACCATAAAGGGGACCAGCTATATTATAAATAAAAGGACTGCTAAAAAAATTGGGTTTGACATTGTTGAAACCAATTTTATAGATAGCCTTGTACTTATCTATAATTTCCCAAATATATTGCTCTCTAATTCCATATCCAAGAACAGGTTCTCAATTCCGAAGTTGCACAATATTAACACCTATCAAACCGATTTAGAGAAACTAAGCGCTAAAAAAGAATATATATCTGCTTTAAACATACGGCTAAAGAGAAACATATAAACGAAAATGTACAGGTGCAGCTCCCCTTTAAGAACTTCAGTAATGAAAAGATAATTATCGGCTAATCTTATTTCTTAAGATATTCCAATACATTTTGTTCTATGCGCGATTGTATATTGGAAACATCGCCTTTAACAAATTTTTCTCCGGTGATGTTCTCATACAATTCAATATACCTATCGGATACGGAATTGATGTAAGCTTCGTCCATTTCTGGAATTTGTTGTCCTTCCTTTCCCTGAAAGCCATTGCTTATAAGCCATTGACGCACAAACTCTTTGGACAATTGCTTCTGCGGTTCTTCTTTTGCCTGACGTTCTTCATATCCTTCAGCATAAAAATAACGGGAAGAATCGGGGGTATGGATTTCGTCTATCAATACTATTTTTCCATCTTTTGTTTTTCCGAATTCGTATTTTGTATCAACCAGAATGAGTCCTTGTTTTGCGGCTATTTCTGTTCCCCTTTGAAATAAGGCTTTTGTATATTTTTCTAGTGTGCTATAATTTTCCTCGCTAACAATCCCCTTCTTTAAAATAGCTTCACGCGAAATGTCTTCGTCGTGGTCTCCTTGGTCGGCCTTGGTTGAAGGTGTAATTATTGGTTGCTGGAACTTATCGTTTTCTTTCATTCCTTCGGGCATTGTAACTCCGCAAAGCGTGCGCTTTCCTGCTTTGTATTCCCTGGCGGCATGCCCGGATAAGTATCCGCGAATAACCATTTCTACTTTAAAAGGTTCGCATAAATCTCCTATGGCTACATTGGGGTCGGGGGTTGCCATTAACCAATTGGGCACAATATCCTTGGTGGCTTCCATCATTTTAGTGGCAATCTGGTTAAGTATTTGTCCTTTATAGGGTATTCCTTTGGGCATAATTACATCGAAAGCAGAGAGCCTATCGGTAGCAATCATTATTAACAGATTGTTGTTTATATTGTATACTTCCCTTACTTTTCCCTTATATACACTCTTTTGGCCCGGAAAGTTAAAATTGCTACTTGTAATGGTGTTGCTCATGAATATATCTATTGTTTCTTATGGCAAATATAGGTGATATTTTAATTTTTATTTGATAGTTTTTGGTTTGTGTTAGTGGGATGTTATGCTGTTATGTTGTTACGTTGCTATGTTGTTGAGAGTTACAAAGTTGCAAAGGTTCAAAATTCATCTAACAACGATTAACTAGTAGAGCTCTAGTCACTTCGACGAAGGAGAAGTCGCATAAACTAATAAGTCAATAAGTTAATGAGGAAAGGTTTTTTCTAGTTGAGGGTTTAGAGTTTAGAGGCCAGAAGTTCAGAGATTCAAAATTCATCTAACAACGAACATCTAATAACAATCAACGAATAAAGTTCCAGTCACTTCGAAGAAGGAGAAGTCGCATAAAGTAATGAGTATAGAGAGTTTTCTAGTTGAGGGTTGAGAGTTCAGGTTTCAGGTTTTAGGTTTTAGGTTTTAGGTTTCAAATATCCCTAACATACAACAATTAACCATTAACAAGTAACTAATCCCTTATCACTATTCACTATTTGAGTTTTTTTCGTTGTTAACTTAATGCTTAATATAACACATGTCCTCTGCATTGTATTCTATACATTAGCTACTACAAGCTTTATTAATTTAAAAACGAGTAGTTATCAAACCATTTTATATAACAAAATGTATTTTTAGTATACTTGTAGTAAGTTATGCATCACTATAAACAAATAAAAATCTCATGAAAGCGATTCTATTAAAGGAATATGGTTTACCTAATTTCCTTGAGATTGGGGAAGTTTCAAAACCGATTCCGAAAGACAAGGAAGTATTGGTGAGAATTCACTCAGCATCCATCAATGATTGGGATTGGGGTCTGGTAAGGGGTAGGCCATTTGTAATTCGCTTGGTTCATGGGTTAAAAAAGCCAAAAATAAATATTCCCGGGGCAGACATCTCGGGAAAAATTGAGGCGATTGGCAGTAAAGTGAACTCTTTTAAAATTGGTGATGAAATATACTGTGACCTGTCGGAGTGTGGATTTGGCGGATTTGCCGAATATGTTTGTGTTCCAGAAAAAACAATTTCCAAAAAACCTTCCAATATAAGTTATAACGATGCAGCTGCCCTGCCACATGCCGGACTATTAGCGCTTCAAGGACTTATGCAAAAGGGAAAGGTAAAGTCTGGACAACATATCCTAATCAATGGCGCTGGTGGTGGTGTTGGTAGCTTGGGAATTCAAATCCTAAAATTACATGGAATAAAGGCTACCGGCGTTGACAGTGGTGAAAAACTTAATTTATTGAAATCGATGGGATTTGATAACGTTATGGACTATAAAAAAATTGACTTCACCAATAGTAGCGAAAAATATGACCTTATCCTTGATACAAAATCAAACAGATCCGTATTTAAATATGCGCGCTCCCTCAAGAGAAACGGTACTTATATAACGGTTGGAGGATTGATGTATAGGTTATTCGAAGTATTATTGTTAGGAAAATTGATATCTCTTTTTACAAGCAAAAAGTTAAGTGTGCTCAACCTTAAAACAAACAAGGGCCTAGATCAAATTTCTAACCTTTTGGAAAATGGGCAGATTAAACCAATAATTGATGGTCCTTATGAATTTGATGAAATCCCTATGTTGATTCAATATTTCGGCGAGGGAAGACACCAAGGAAAAATTGTAGTCGAAATTAAAAAATAACACCCCTTGCTAGTGCGAATATCATGCTCATACCGAGCTAATTGATGGTTGGTCGTTGTTACACTGTTATGTTGCTGTGTTGTTGAAGGTTGAGAGTCCAGAAGTTCAAAGGTTTCAGGTTTCAGGTTTCAAATATCCCTAACATACAACAATTAACCATTAACAAGTAACTAGCCCCTCTTCCCTTATCACTAACAACAATTAACAGCTAACCTATGTCCAATTTTATTTTTGTATACGACAGGTATTTGAAGCTCCTTAAACAAAGTTCATAAAACTTTTTACAAAAACATATACAATAGGTATTACTCCTGTTAAGCGTATTAAAATATCTTCTTCAAGGGTTTTGTTATAGATCTCTATCAAGATGTAGATAAGGTATAAAAATGAAATTAATAAAACTCCCAATGAAAAAAACAATAATACAGGGGCCAATATTTCATACCAAGTTCTACAAGCAGAAAACCGGTACCAATTTTCTAAAACATTACGTAATATAATAGATATAAAAAAGCCACAGCAGATACATATTCCAATCCACTTTGAATATAATATGGACACAAATCTATCCATCATTTTTTTATTGAAAATATAAACCCTTCTATAAAAATACTACAAAAAAAGCTTGTATTTGGAATGTACAAGCTTTTTAATTCTTTATTTTTTTGATAATCTACAACATCATCCCGCCAGAAACTTCTATTCGTTGTCCGTTTATCCATCGGGCTTCTTCAGTACATAAAAAAGCTACTACCCCACCTATGTCCTGAGGCAGTCCTACTCGGCCCAATGCCGTTACCCCGGCTATTTGTTGGTTCATTTCTTTGTTGTCCCGCACACGGCCTCCGCCAAAGTCGGTTTCAATAGCACCTGGTGCCACAATATTGGCAGCAATACCCTTTTCTCCCAGCTCCTTGGCCAAATATCTGGTTAACACTTCTACTCCACCTTTCATTGCGGCATATGCGGAAGAACCAGGAAAAGAGAACCTTGCCAATCCCGAAGAAATGTTAATAATGCGGCCGCCTTTGTTTATATAAGGAACTGCTCTTTGTGTTAAAAAGAAAACGCCTTTTAAGTGAATGTTCAACATATCGTCGAACTGCGCTTCGGTGGTTTCGGTAAAAGGTGCATAAAGTGCCGTTCCCGCATTATTGATTAAAAAATCGAAATTAGGGCTTCCGGTATTCTCTTTTAAATGACCGGTAACCTGATTAATAAATGTCTGGAACGTTCCTGTTTTTGAAGTATCCAATTGGTAGGCAATGGCTTTTTGGCCAATTGACTGAATTTCTGCCACAACGGCTCCTGCTTCTTCTTTATTGCCTCTGTAAGTAAGAATAACGTCTATTCCTTTTTTTGCGAGGTTAATGGCCATATCCCGGCCCAAGCCACGGCTACCACCGGTAACCAAAGCCACTTTGTTGTTTTCTGTTTTCATTTGTACTTTTTTTTAAAATTTTTGATAGTACAAAGTTAGGCTATAAACAAGGAGTGTGGTTTGTAAACATCAAAGGATTGTTTGCAAAATTCAAATAAAAAGACTTACGTACGAAAAGTAACAGGGGCTACGGAAGTTTGTCTTTTAAAGAAGTTGGAAAAATGTGCCACTTCTTCAAAACCAAGGCAGTAAGCAATTTCCGAGATGTTCCAATCGGTTTGCTTTAGTAATATTTTTGCTTCTTGTACAATCCTGCTACTAATAATGTCGGTTGTTGTTTTCCCCATATTGTCTTTAAGTACCTTGTTTAAATGGTTTACATGTATGGCCAAACGCTCGGCATATTCCTTGGCAGTACGCAATGTTAATTTTTGTTCGGGCGACTCTATAGGAAACTGGCGTTCTAACAGTTCTATGAACAGGGAAATTATCCGCGCCGAAGCATTTTGGTTGGTATGCAATTGTGTTGCGGGCTGTAGCTTTTGACCTTGATGAACAAGCTCAAGGACATAGTTGCGGAGCAGATCGTATTTATAAACATAACCGGAAGCAATTTCTTCTTTCATTTTGTTGAAAGTCAATGCTAATTGATCTGCCTGCGCATCTTCAATCTCAAAAACGGGATATCCGCCCGACCTGAATATGGGGAGTTCGTCCAAGACTATCCCCGTTATGTTCTTTGCCAAAAATTCATCGGTAAAAACACAAAAAGAGCCCGATTGGTTTTCATCTAAAGGAACCCAATGGTAAGGGACTTTTGGTGTGGCAAAAAGCAATGCGTTTTTTTTAACGTCTATAACCTTATCGGCATATTCCGCCCTATTCTTGCCACGTATTAAACTTATTTTATAGTATGCCCTGCGGTTGTATGGCATGACATTTTTGCGCTTTACCTGCTTTATGGTCTCGGAAATATCGAATACATTAAAATGACCTATTTCCTTGTTGATCCCAGGTGGCAACAAAGTGTCTATTTCCCGACCGGTAAATGCAGCGGCTTCTTTATAAAATTCTTCAAGGGAAGTACTTTTAACAGCTTTCATAACATTTGCAAAATTCAAAGGTACAACAATATAGTTACACCATTATGTTCTTTTTTAATACCCTTAAAACAGATTGCATTATAGTAACCCCAAACAACTTTGTTTCAATCTATGTATTACTTCGTGTATTTCTTCTTCATTATATGCAGCAAAACCAAACCGGATACCGTTATGTCCTATTTTGGCACTATCGTAACGTTGCCAGTTACCAATCTCCAATTCATGCTTTTCCGACAAAACAACTAGGTCTTCCCATTTATATTTAGCATTTAACATCGCCCAAATGGCCATGCCTCCCTTGGGAATTTCAAAATTAAAATAATCCTTTAATTCTGTTTTCAACAGTGTACAGAATAGGTCCCGACGTTTTTTATATATTTTGAGCGTTTTCTTTAAGTGCCTTTCCATGCCGCCTTCTTTTATAAAATAGGCAAACGCATATTCCAAAAGGGAATCCCCCTGCCTGTCTATAAACCGTCTTAATTTGGCACATTCATCTACAAAAGGTTTGGGGGCAACCAAATACCCTATTCTATAAACCGGTGCCACGGCTTTGCAAACAGAGCCTATGTAAATTACATTTCCGTTTTTATCATGGCTTGCCAATGGCAAAATAGGAGCATGACTATAATTAAAGTCATAATCGTAATCGTCTTCAATAATGGCAAAACCATAAGTTTGAGAAAGATTTAATAGATGTAGCCGCCTTTCTGCCGATAAAGTTACGGTGGTAGGGTGATGGTGGTGCGGGGTAACAAATATAGCTTTTACTGGATGCTTTTCACATAATTCTTCTACGGCTTCGGTTACTATTCCGTTGTGGTCTACCGGAATGCGCAACAATTGTGCACCCCTATTTAAAAAAGTAATGTTTGCTGCAATGTAATTGGTTTCTCCAACTATTATATATTCTTTTTCCTGTAGTAATAACTGTGACAATAGGTATATTCCCATCTGGCTCCCGCGGGTAATCATTATATTGTCTTTAGTACATCGCAGGCCACGTGTTTGGTTTAGGTATTGGGCAAGGGCTTGCCTTAACTCGGGATTTCCGTAAGTGGAATGATATGTAGCATAAGGAATGCTCCTTTTTTTGGCTGCAATACGCCTATAAATTTTAGCAATTTCTGGTAAAGGGGCCAAACGCGCATCGGGTGTGCCATCGTTTATATATAAAAAGTTTTCTTTTTTGTCAAAAACCGGAAAATCAATTCCCGGTTCCTTGTTAAAAGAAAACCCAATGCGCTCCTTATGGACTCCTTTGCTTAAACTTCCCAAAGCCTTTTGTTTTAATATGGGCAAGTCCCGGTGTACAAAAGTTCCCTTTTTTGGAATTGTTTCAACCCAACCCTGTAAAATCAATTCATCATAAGCGGCCACAATAGTCCTTCTGTGTACTTGTAATGTTTCTGCAAGCAATCGGCTGCTTGGAAGTTTTGTTTTTGGGGCAATCATACCTTTTTTTATCAACTCAATAAATTGATTTGCAACTTGAAGGTACAATGCTTGTTTGGTATCCTTATCGAGCTTGATTATAGTTTTGTACGGAATCATCTGGACTATCAATTAAATAAAAAGTGGACGAAATAAATGCTCCACAAATCTACTACATTTGACATTAAAAAAGAATACATGAGCTTAAGAACAAAACGCCCGGCATTACTACTTATAGATTTTCAAAAAGCATTTAACGATGAAGCATATTGGGGCGGAAACAGGAATAATAAAGATGCTGAAAAGAATGCCGAAAAGATTTTATTAAAATGGCGGGAGCTCGAGCTTCCCATTTACCATATAAAGCATAGTTCGCAGGAACCAACATCTAAATTACATGTTTCCAGCCCAGGTTTTGAATTTAAAAAGGAAGTTATCCCGTTGCCCGATGAAACACTTATAACCAAAAATGTAAACAGTGCCTTTATTGGCACCAATTTAAAACAGATGCTTGACGATATGTGTACAGATACGCTTGTAATTATGGGTTTGACCACCAACCATTGTGTCTCTACAACTACACGTATGGCAGGAAATTATGGCTATAAAACTATTTTAATTAACGATGCAACAGCGGCTTTTGACAGGGTTGGTGTTAATGGTGAAAAGTACGACGCTGCGTTGATACATTTAACCACATTGGCAAACCTAAAAGATGAGTTTGCCGATATTATCTCAACAAAAAAACTTTTAGAAATTATATAAGCAAAAAACATGGCTACCTATCCAAAAACATCTCTAAACAAAGTGCAAAGAGGCGCCAAAAGGGCTTCTTATGATATTGAAACGGTAAACCAAATACTCGACGCCGATTTTATGGGGTATGTGGGTTATGCATACAAAGGGCGTGCAATCTCCTTGCCAATGGCATATGGAAGGGAAAACAATAAAATATACCTGCACGGTTCTTTAAAAAACCGAATGTTACTTACCCTACTCGAAGCCGAAGATATAAGCATGACTGTAATGCATTTGAACGGATTGGTGTTGGCACGGTCTGGATTGCACCATTCTGTAAATTACAGGTCGGCCACCTTATTTGGAAAATTGAAAAAGGTTACAGATTCTCTTGAAAAAGAAAAAGGACTAAAATGTGTAATTGACCAAATGATTCCGGGAAGATGGGAAAATTTACGCCCTATACTTGAAAAAGAACTGAACGGAACCTTGGTAGCCGAAATGGTGATTGAAACGGCTTCGGCAAAAATAAGGGACGTTGGCGTTCATGATGAAAAAAGTGATATGGAACTTCCTATCTGGGCAGGGATTGTCCCTATAAAACAATTGGCAGAAACACCCCAAAGCGATCCCTATTTACCTGAAGGTGTAGCTATTCCAGAACATATAGATAATTATGTAAACAAGAATTCAAAGTAATTGGAGGTACAAAAAA
Organism: Galbibacter sp. PAP.153; assembly: GCF_037029175.1. Taxonomy (NCBI): domain Bacteria; kingdom Pseudomonadati; phylum Bacteroidota; class Flavobacteriia; order Flavobacteriales; family Flavobacteriaceae; genus Galbibacter; species Galbibacter sp. PAP.153. The sequence continues at coordinate 19,910 of NZ_JAZEUN010000002.1, forward strand.
CTAAAAAATCTTTTCGTATGCCTTTTCATATATTTCCTCATAAAGAGGTACAATATTGTTTATATCGAATTTGCGGGCCTGATCGTGGGCCTGTTTTTTATAAGTGTTCAAAATAACATCGTCCTTTAATATCTTAAGCGCATTGCTTGTCATGGTAGCAACGTCTCCCACATTGCTTAAAAAGCCACTGTACCCATCTTTATTTACTTCCGGAATACCGCCAGTATTGCTGGAAATTACGGGAACTTCATTCACCATTGCTTCAAGTGCCGCCAGACCAAAGCTTTCGGTTTCAGAAGGCAACAAGAAAAGATCGGAAAAGCAAAGTATTTTATCCACCTCATTACTGTTCCCTAAAAAGATAACTTTTTCACCAATGCCCAATTGGTCGCACAGGGCCTCGGCGCCTTCCCGTTCGGGCCCCTCGCCTACCATAATAAGTTTTGCGGGCATTTCTTTTTGAATACCGTAAAATATATTGATTACGTCGGGGATGCGCTTTACCTTCCTGAAATTACTAATATGTGTTATAATCCTCTCGTTATCGGAGGCCATCATGGCACGCTGGCAATCGGTAAAAGAGCGGCTATATTTTGAGAGATCTATAAAGTTGGGAATTACATGAATCTTTCTCTTAATATCAAAAAGGCGTTTGGTATCGTCCTTTAAACTTTGGGAAACCGAAGTCACCACATCCGATTTATTTATACTGAAGGTAACCGCAGGTTTGTAAAAAGGATGGTTTCCAACCAAGGTAATATCGGTACCGTGCAAAGTGGTTACAATAGGAATGTCAATACCTTGCGTTTGAAGCATTTTCTTTGCCATATAAGCTGCATAGGCATGTGGAATGGCATAATGTACGTGCAGCACTTCAATTTTATATAGCTTAATCATATCTACCAACTTACTGGACAATGCCAGCTCATAGGGTTGGTAATGAAAAAGCGGGTACTCTGGCACGTTTACCTCATGAAAGTGAATCTTTCCGCTTAATAAAGCCAGCCGTACGGGTTGCTTATATGTTATAAAATGGATTTCGTGACCCCTGTTTGCCAAAGCCATTCCTAATTCTGTTGCAACTACGCCACTACCTCCAAAGGTTGGGTAACATACAATCCCTATACGCATATCTTTTAACTATTAATTTCCTGAACCTTAAAATATGAGAAAGGAACAGATAGGTTATTTTAAAGTTATTTAAAACCTAAGTCGGTTGTCTTTACCTGAATTTACAAAGTATGACAAAAAAATTTATCTTTCTATGGATTCGTATATAATTTCCTGGATTACGGTACGTGTCCCTTCGGTTATAAGTTTTCTGTTCATCATTGTTGGATATGTCCTGTTGGATAAAAATATGTACACAAGGTTATCCACGGGATCTACCCAAGCATAGGTTCCGGTAAAGCCGCTATGGCCAAAGCTTGTCATGGACACACAACCGCATGTGGGGCCAACTGTTCCCAATTGGGGCTTATCAAAACCAACGCCCCTCCGGTTATCTTCTTCGCAATAATAACACGTATTGAATTTATCCAAAGTGGCCGCGCTAAAATACCTGCGTCCGCCATAATATCCTTTTTGAAGGTACATTTGCATCATTTTGGCCAAATCGTTTGATGTGCTAAATAACCCTGCATGTCCACCAACGCCTCCCAACATGGCTGCACCCATATCGTGCACATAACCTTGTATGGTTTGGTAACGGAAATAGTCGTCTACCTCGGTAGGCACAATTTCGCCTTTTTTAAATTTGTCCAATGGCTTAAAGGTGGTATAGTTCATCCCCAAAGATTTATAAAAGCGTTCTTGGGCTATCTCATCTAAAGGTTCTTTGTAATAATCTTCTAAATATTTTTGTAGCAATAAAAAAGGGAGATCGCTATACTTGTATTCCAATTTAGGCAAAAGCTCACTTTCCTTTATTCGCTCAAAGATGGTATCCTTATAATCATTTCTAATATACATATGGTCTGCCACCTGCGTTGAAAACTTTTTATTGGGTTCTTCATGATAATATTTATCCAACGGTTTTTTGGTGCCTTCATCAAGGGTTTGCAAATAAAACGGGATCCAAGGTGTTAGCCGTGCGTAATGAGATAAAACGGCCAAGAGTTTAAGGTCGCTTTTATTGCTCCCTCTAAGCTCGGGGATCATTTCGCCCAAAGTTGTATTAAAGGTAAGCTCGCCATTTTCTACCAATTGCATGATATTGGGCAAGGTAGCTGTAATTTTGGTAAGCGATGCCAAGTCATAAATACTATTGCCCTGTACTTTCTCTGCATCCCTTCCATAATCAAACCTTCCAAAGTTTTTGCTATAAACAACCTTGCCGTTTCTGGCAATAAGGATTTGCCCACCGGGCGTTACCCCAGAGCTAATTGCCGTATTCATTACCGAATCTACTTTTTTAAGTACTTTGGAATTCATCCCTACGCGTTCTGGGACACTATACCCCAAACGGGAAAGCGAGTTGGTTAAAAAACCCCTGTTTTCGGGTAATTTTTGATGTGCCATTACCGGAAGACTCCCTTTTGAAGACAGGGCACCAAAAAGAATTTCGGCTGATTTCTCTTGTGCAATGGCATCGTTTTGAAAACTTATTACAATCGATTCAATATTATCTATACTTTGAAGGTCCAGCAGTGCATATGGTTTTACAAAGGCATCCAGAATTACTTTCTTCAATCTGGCAATTTCATAAATCCAAACCTTCTCCTCATTGGTAAAATCGGCTGCTTTCCATGGGGTTTCCGTAGAACGGTGATGCCCAATAATTACCAAGTTGTATGGTTGCAAGCGCTCGACCATATCGCTCAAGGTTGAAGCCTGTATATAATCTACCTCCGTATATTTTTGTAGTGTTGTTAAAAAAGATTGATGTTCCCCGTCGCCAAAGCCCACATATGCTATTTTCTTTTTATCCAGATCGCGGACAGGTATTTGTTGTTCGTCGTTTTTAGCAACCGTAATGGCGTTCTCCATCACTTCTTCGTACAAAATGGTATCTTCTACCCTATTAAGATCTTCGTATAGATTTTCCATCTTTACGGGGTGGTAATCATTTAAACCAACTTTATATTTGGCTTTTAGGACTTTTTTTACTGAATAGGCCAAGCGTTCTTCGGTAATAACGCCCTCATCATAAGCTTCTTTTAATTTTTTTATTCCCTCGGGGGTATCCCCGGAAATTAAAAGCATATCATTTCCGGCAAGAAAAGCAGAAAGGTCTACATTGCCCGAATCGGCATAATTGGCAACTCCTTTCATTTCTAAAGCATCGGTAAATATAAGGCCGTTAAAATGAAGCTTTTCTTTTAGCAAGCCCGTAACAATTCCTTCAGAAAGAGAAGACGGAAAACCATCCCGCGATTCTAAACTCGGTACATTGAGATGGGCCACCATAACACTTGCAAGTCCTTGCGGGATTAACTGCTTGTACGGATATAACTCTACGCTGTCTATACGTTCTTCTGAAAAATTAATAGTGGGCAAGGTTTTATGGGAATCCTGTTCCGTATCTCCATGACCCGGAAAATGTTTTGCATTGGCAAGCACGCCAGCCGATTGCATCCCTTGCATAAATGCCAAGGCTTTTTGTGCAACTTTATCTCTGTTCTCTCCAAATGAACGGTTGCCTATAATGGGGTTTTTGGGATTGGTATTGATATCTACATCTGGCGCAAAATTAATTTGCATCCCTAAACGTTTACAGTGTTGGCCAATGTGTTTTCCAACACGCCTAATAAGGTCTGTATCTTTAACAGCGCCCAGTGCCATGTTGTAAGGAAAAGCAAATGTAGAGTCCAAGCGCATGGAAAGTCCCCATTCGGCATCCATGGCCATCATCATCTTTACTTTTGAAAGGTCCTGTAGCTCATTATTGATCTTTGCCTGACGGTAAGGCCCCCCAGTAGAAAATATAACCCCACCCACTTGATAGTTGGACACAAGGTTTTTTACTTTTTGTATATGTTCCTGCCCTTTGTCCGTAAAGGCACGGATCATGAACAACTGACCTATTTTTTCCTGAAGTGTTAATGCATTATAAACACTGTCTACCCATGCTTTTTGCTGTTGATAATCACTGGTAATTAAAGGGTCTACTCCTTGAGCAGACAGATTTAAAAATCCACATAGGAATACAACAACAAAAACATTTTTCTTTAATACCATTGAATAATTTTTATTAAATAGAATGTTTTTCTCATAAAAAATCGACATCATTTTACTATAAAAAACGATGTTTAAAATACTAGTTAGCAGGTAAAAAGTTAAAGTTTAATTCATGAACCTGGCATGCCAGCTGTCCCTTGCGGGGACTTCCCAATAATTTTGGTATTCCTCTTTATTGGTCACCAAGTTGTTAAAAACAATTGTGTTTTGGGAGACTGCCTTTTGTTTTGCCATTTTTTTAAAATCAGCCAAGGTCTTGTAGGCAATAAAGTCGCCTTGTCTGTAGGAAACGTTCATTTTATCCAGAAGGTCGACATGGTACTCTTTTTCAAGTTCTTGGATAAAACGTACCGAAGCATCAATGGAACAACCGCTTGCAGCATTAAATTCTTGATCCAATGCTATGATAATAAACCTTTTATAGCGTATTTCAAAGGAAGCTTGCAGGTGGGCTCCATGAGCGGTCCATTGTTCTATAAAGTTTGTTATTTTTTGGTTTAGTTCCTTAATCTCATCTTCTGTAAAACTTCTGTTGGCCTGGTATATCCATACGCGTGCCGTTTCTGATATTTCATTAAAAGCTACTATCATTTTCTTTTACCTTTAAAAGAGTCCGTTTTTCAGTTAAAATATTTTTTTATAAATCGCCTGCATTTGCAATAAGTTCTGCAACATCCATAACGGCTATTTGTACTTCCTTTTCTTTGTTTTTAATTCCGTCGGTTAACATGGTATTACAAAAAGGGCATCCAGCTGCAATAATTTCAGGTTTGGTTTCCAGGGCCTGTTCGGTGCGTTCTATATTAATGTCCTTATTTCCTTTTTCGGGTTCCTTAAACATTTGTGCCCCGCCTGCACCACAGCACAAACCTCTTTTTTTACAGCTTTTCATTTCAACCAGTTCTGCATCCAGTTTTTGAATAAGGTCCCGCGGTGCTTCATACACGTTATTGGCTCTTCCTAAATAGCAAGGGTCGTGAAACGTTATCCGCTTTCCTTTAAATTTACCACCTTCAACCGTAAGCTTTCCTTCAGACAATAAAGAACGTAAAAATTGTGTATGGTGTACCACATCGTAATTTCCGCCCAATGAAGGATATTCATTCTTTAGGGTATTAAAACAATGTGGGCATGCCGTTACAATTTTTTTTACTTCGTAACCGTTCAATACTTCTATATTGGTCATTGCCTGCATTTGAAAAAGCATTTCGTTTCCGGCCCGCTTGGCAGGGTCTCCCGTACAACTTTCTTCAGTACCCAATACAGCAAAGCTAACGTTGGCCTTGTTTAAAAGTTTTACAAAAGCCTTTGTTATTTTTTTGGCCCTATCGTCAAAACTTCCGGAGCAACCCACCCAAAAAAGTACTTCGGGGGATTTTCCCTCAGCCATCATTTCTGCCATTGTGGGCACTTTTATTGTATCGCTCATACTGAATTGTTTTTAGCTATTATAGTTGCATCAAGTTATTCTTGAGATATTTGGCTTAACATTGGCCTTTTCAAAAAAAGGAGCGTTCAAGACTATTTGCTCTGCAACTACAATATGTAATACACATTATACAAAGCAGCATTGCAATATTTACAATACTGCTTTGGTAAAGGTTGAATATCTTTAATCGTGTTTTCCATCGTCAAAAACCTGAATGGTAACCTCCTTGTCGATAAGGTCGGTAAATTTACCATTGTAACGGGTTGCTTTCACCAAGTGGTTATCGATCCAATGGTAATTTCCGCCCCTTGGTTTCCCCATTACCATCCCGTGGTACTTAAACCCGTGACGGTTTAACCATTCTTCGGTGGTTTTTCTATGTTCTTCGGTACGGGAAGTAAAGAAATATATAATATGCCCTTCCTCATACCACTTGTTTAATGTTTTTAAAGCATCCGGATATACCTGTGCGGTAGCCATTCTCTCTGGCTCTTCATTGGGGATATCGTCGCAAATAGTACCATCTATATCGATTAAATAGTTTTTTATCCCCTTTGGCAAGACCGGACTTATATGTTCTCCGTCTTCTAACTTTTCATGTAGCAATTTTTCAACTTCTTCTTTGTTCATTTTAAAGCTTTATTTATTGGTTTATGTTTACTCATTTTTCCAGTTCAGCCTATCCATTTGGTTATATGGCCACGGGGCAGCATTGTTTTCAATATTCCCCATCATATTGTTCAATTCCATTGGTGCGGCCGACTGTTCCATTACCAAATACCTCCTCATATCCATAATGATGGAAAGCGGGTTAATGCTTACCGGACAGGCCTCGACACAGGCATTGCACGTGGTACATGCCCAAAGTTCTTCCCGGCTTATATAATCGTCCAACAATTGTTTTCCATCTTCCTTGAACTCGCCTTTGTTGGCATCCATGTTTTTTCCTACTTCTTCTAAACGGTCCCTTGTGTCCATCATTATTTTGCGCGGGGACAATTTTTTTCCGGTTTGGCTTGCCGGACATTCGCTGGTACAGCGCCCGCATTCGGTACAGGTATATGCGTTTAAAAGCTGTACCCAATTAAGGTCGGATACATCTGAAGCCCCAAACTTTTCCGGCATATCATCTCCCTCATCTTCGGCCGGTGCGGCAAAAGGATCTGCATTGGGATCCATCATTAACTGCACCTCCTTGGTAACCGATTCCAAGTTGTTAAATTCGCCTTTTGGTTTTAAATTGGCATACCATGTATTTGGAAAAGCCAGTAAAATATGTAAATGTTTGGAAAAGTATAGATAATTTAAAAATGCCAATATTCCCACAATATGTAGCCACCAAGCCGTCCGTTCTATAAAAATAAGGGTTGCGGTGCTATAGTTTTCGAACCACGGCACCAAAAACTGACTTACCGGAAAGGTTCCGGCCATTGTGTAATGTTCTGCCCCCATTTGTTGAAGCGTATAATCGGCACCGTTCATGGTTAAGAACAGGCACATAAGCACTGCTTCAAAATATAAAATAATGTTCCCATCGTTTTTTGGCCACCCTTTCATCTCTGGATAAAAGAAACGCTTTAATTTAACAATGTTTCTTCGGGCCCAAAATACGGCCACTGCTACAATAACCAATACGGCCAATATTTCAAAAGAAGCTATTAAAAAGCTATAGAACCCTCCTAAAAATGAAAAAATACGGTGGGTACCAAAGAGCCCGTCGATAATAATTTCTAATACCTCTATGTTTATAATGATAAATCCTGCATATACAATAATATGGAGAAACCCTGCCAATGGCCTCACCACCATTTTTTGTTGCCCTAAGGCAATACGTGCCATGTTTTTCCACCGTTCGGCCTTATTATCGGTACGGTCTATTGCCCTTCCAAGCCTGATGTTCCTGACAAGTTTTTTAACATTAATGGCAAAGTAACCGATGCCGGCTACTAATACAACAGCAAATAGTATTTGGGAAATATAGCTCATTACTCGTTATTGGTTTCTTCTTCGGGGGCTTCGTATGGTTTGGGTTTTTTCCCGAATAACGAAAAATGTACGTACCGTTTCGGGTTCAATCTAAGGTCTTCCAATAGCAGCTCTAGTTCCAAAGAGGCATCGGTGAGGTTTTTATACAATTCTTCATCGTTCAACAATTTTCCTACAGATCCATCTCCAGATTCGATTTTGGTCATAATATCATCCAATTTTGCCATGCTGGACTGAAGATCGCCTATGGCTTCGCCAATATTGGCCTGTGCAAGCGTATCGCTTACCATGGATAGATTGGTTGTAAGATTGTCTATATTGGTCAAAGACCTGTCTAATTTATCTTTATTGTTTGCCAACAATGCATTAAGCGTTCCCGATGCCTGGCTAAAATTATAAATAACCTTGTCCAGGTTGGCCAGACTGGATTTTATATTTGCACGGCTTTCTTCATCCAAAATATCGTCTACCCCGGCCATAACCGAGTCGGCATTTTTCAACACCCCGTCAAGGCTACTTTGCAAGGGTCCCAGCTTTTGGGTTACCAGCTCGGTTAGTCCTGGCTGTACATTGGTCTTTAAGGTATCTCCAGATTTGGAGCGTTCGCTCCTATCGTAAACAGGAACAATACGCAAGCTTTTACCTCCTATAATTCCGGTGTCGTATATTTCGGCTACACTATTTTTCGAAAATTGAAACTCGCTGTTGACCGTAAAGGTAATGAGTAGATTTCCTTCACCATTAACAAAACTTATATCTTTAATATTCCCTACCTGCAACCCATTAATGCTTACGGATGTTCCCGTAGAAAGCCCGTTTACGTTCTCGTATACGGCATAATAAGTCCGGCTGGAATTAAAGAGGTCGCTTCCCTTTAAAAAAGTAAAGCCTAGAATAAACAGCACAATGCCACCTACTACTATAATTCCGGTTTTTAATTCTTTAGTTAATTTCAAAAGCTTTTTTTTATACTATAAGCAACAAAATTAGAAATAATTTCTTAAGATTGGCTTTAATTTGATATGGAATTGAGCACAGATTTCACTTTAACCTTCTCGCCGTTTTTAAAAGCTACCACAAAACTACTTTTGTATCCTTTGCTTATTGCTTCTTGCTGCATGCGTTTTACATCATCGTAATTTGTTACTTCGCCGTAATAATACCTGTAAATACTCCCTTCTTTTTCCCTGCTGATGGGAGAAAGGCCTTTAAAATTGTAGGCTTTGGTTTCTATGGCACTGGACCCGGCCGCTATTTGTACCCTAAAGGTTACCCCTTCGGCAGTTACCACATCTGAAGAATTTCCGGAAACGTCGGTTTGTTCTGTGGCAACCTGTCCCGATGAATGATCTTTTACCTCAAATGAAAAATCGTCGCCAATATTCTCCTCGACATGCTTTTTATACTTTAAAATGGCATCGGCTATGGAAGTGGCCATGTCCGACTTTCCTTTGTTTGAATTCAAGTAAGACCCTTCTGGTTTGTATGTTAAAAACCCGGTTTCTACCAATACGCTGGGCATAAATGTTTGGTGGAGCACAATAAACCCCGCCTGTTTAACCCCTCTGTCCACACGTTTTAACTTATCGGTAAAATTATCCTGAATAGATTTTGCCAAGAACACACTTTGATCCAAAAATTCTTCCTGCATAATTGTTAAGCCAATAAACGATTCGGGAGAATTAATATCGTAACCAGCATAATTTACCTCGTAATCGTCCTCCAAATAAATAACCGAGTTCTCTTTTTTGGCTACTTCAAAATTTCTTTTGTTTGCATGAAGCCCCAATACAAAAGTTTCTGTACCATGCGCACTGGAACCATGAGAATTACAATGCACCGACACAAAAAGGTCTGCTTTTGCCTCGTTGGCTATTTTTCCTCTAACGTATAGGTCTACAAAGCTATCGTCGTCCCTAGTGTAAATTACCTTAATATCTGGATGCTTCTCTAAAATTGCACCCACTTTAAGCACAATCTTCAATGCTATATCTTTCTCTTTAAACCCATTACCCAAATTCCCAGGATCATGACCACCATGACCAGCATCAAGAACAACGGTAAATTTGCCATCATTGGGTTTATTTTTTTCAAATGAAAATATAGGCTGTGTTATTAATAAACTCATCCCTAAAAACAGGACACCAAAAAATCTCTTCATAAAATAATAACGGTTTATGGCAGTTATTTATTTTGATTAAAATTTGTTAATCTATACCAAACAGACCAAAAAATATACGTATGTTTGGCACGTCAAAAACCAAGCCATTCTTTATACAAAAATAGGATTAAAAGCTTTGCGAGCAAAGAAACGTTACATACTTTTAGCGCTATTAACTCTGTTTTTCAGTGGTTTTTTTTATGCCCAAGAAAGACCTAAAGTTCAAGCGCTGGACATTAAGGCCGAAAAAGAGCAAACAGACTCCCTTAAAATTAATGCCAGTGAAGTTTTAACAAGCTTGGCCGTTGTTGACACAACCGAAACAGACTCCATATCTAAAGACACTACCAAACAAGGTTTTCTACAGGGGAAAATAGACTACAAGGCCAAAGATTATATGAAAATGAGCCGTAAGGAAAATAAAATCTACCTCTATAACGAAGCCGAAGTTTATTACCAGGATTACGAATTAAAGTCGGGGATTATTGTTATTGACTATACTACCAACGAGGTCCATGCCGGACGTATAAAAGACTCCACCGGCGCATTAATTCAACCTCCGTATTTTAAGCAGGGGAATAACATTGTGGAACCCGATTCCATAAGGTTTAATTTCGACACCAAAAAAGCCCTTATTTTTAATTCCAGGACCGAGCAGTCCATGGGCGAATCGATGAGCGTTTTTGCCGAAACCGTAAAGAAAGAAAACGACTCGGTATACTTTTTAAGGGAAGGTAGGATAACGACCGCCGAAGATATTGACGACCCCGATTATTACATACGTGTACGGAAAGGTAAATTTGTGCCTAACAAAAAAATCATAGCAGGGTTTAGCAATATGTACATTGCCGATGTGCCTACGCCCATTGCCGTACCATTTGCCTATTTCCCCATGTCGCAAGAACGTAGAAATTCCGGGATTATCATGCCAACCCCCGGGCAAACAAACAGACGGGGGTATTCCCTGCAAAATGGTGGTTATTATTTTGCCATAAGCGATTATTTCGACCTGGCCTTACTTGGAGATTATTATACCAACGGAAGCTATGGTCTTCGAACGGAAACCAATTATGCAAAACGCTATAAATTTAGGGGCGCATTGCGCTTTAGGTACGAAAATAATGTAGAGAGCCAACGCGGTTTTCCAGATTATAGCAGGAGTACCATATACAATATTCAATGGAACCATAGCCAGGATGCAAAAGCCAACCCAAATTCCAGGTTATCGGCGTCGGTTAATTTTGGTAGTAGTCAATATTACCAAAATTCATTTAACCAATTAAACACGCCCAACTTCCTAAACAATACATTGCAATCGTCTATTTCGTACAATAAAACATTTCCGGGCTATCCCATGGTAAATTTAAACGCTACCACTTCCATTCAGCAAAATACCAGAGACCAATCGGTAAATATGACATTGCCAACCTTGCAGGCCAGCATGGAACGTATTTTTCCGTTTGCAAAAAGGGATGGTGCCAAAAAAGGGATTATACAAAATATTAACTTTCAATATAATTTTAGGGCAGAAAACAGGATAAGTACTATTGATACGCTTCTTTTTAAAAAGGAAATGTTCGACAATGCAAAAGTTGGGTTTCAACACACCATTCCCATTAGTACGAACTTTAAAATCTTTAAGTTTTTCAGTACTTCCGTAGGAGCCAATTACAACGAAGTATGGCAGTTAAAAACCATTCATCGAAATGATTATGATTCTATATTAGAAGAAGCAACCATTGACACCATAAGTGGTTTTGACAGGTTTGGCACCTATAATTTCAATGCCAGCCTTGGTACCACACTTTATGGGACCTTTGTTTTTGGGGAAGACAAAAAAATACAAGCAATCCGCCATACCGTCAGGCCATCCATAAGTTATGGGTATACACCAGCTTTCGACCAATATTATGATGAATATATTGGAGAAGATGGTGTGGAACGTGAGTATACTAGATTCGAAAACGGTATTTACGGGCAACCCAGCCTTAATAACTCCAACAGCATAGGTTTATCTTTAAGTAATGTGGTCGAGGCAAAAGTAAGGGACAAAGACACCACAGCTACAGAACCCAAAAAGGTCATGCTCTTAAACAACCTTAACTTTAGCACCTCATACAATATTGTTGCCGATTCGCTCCCTTGGAGCCCTGTCCGGATGAGTGGTGGAACTCAGTTTTTCCAAAACAAGATGAACGTAAATTTTGGTGCTACTTTAGATCCCTATGCCATCGACAATACCGGAACCCGGATAGATGTTTTTAATTACGAAAACGGCGGAAGCCTGTTTAGGTTGACCCAAGCCAATGTAAATGTAAGTTACTCCATAAACAGCAAGACATTTTCGGGCGAGGAAGACAAAGAACAAGTAGACAATACCCAAAGTGGCGGGCGTGACGACGATTTATTTGGGCGCGCACAAGATTTTAGCGACGAACGGACTTTTGCAGATGAAGATGATGAAGAAAAAGAAGACATCCCGGCAGAAGCCTATGCGGCAAAACTTCCTTGGGATCTTAGAATGGCATATTCCCTGACCTATTCCAACAGAAACAGGGAAAGCGAAATTTCTAATAACTCGCTTATGTTTTCGGGAAATATAGAGCTTTCTCCACAGTGGAAGGTCGGTGTTTCCTCGGGATACGATTTTAAACAAAAAGGGTTTACATATACCCAATTGAGGTTTGCCCGGGACTTAAAAAGCTTTAGGCTTAATTTTAACTGGGTACCTTTTAGCAATAGGGCTTCTTGGTTTTTCTTTATTGGTATTAAATCGTCCATGTTGAGCGACCTTAAATGGGAAAAACGAAGCGAACCGGATAAGAGGCTGTAGCATAAGGCATAAGGCATAAGGCATAAAAATTAAACCTTATATTCAACCAAAATAAAACATATGAAAAAAATAATTAACACCGACAAAGCTCCTGCGCCCTTGGGCCCATACAATCAAGCAATTTTAGCGGGCAATACTTTATTTGTTTCGGGGCAAATAGCCATCGACCCAAAAACAAACCAACTGATTTCCACAGGCGTTGAAGACGAAGCCAAGCAAGTAATGCATAATCTAAAAGCAGTCTTGGAAGCTGCCGGGATGACTTTTGATAATGTAGTGAAAAGTTCTATTTTTTTAAACGACATGAACGATTTTGCAAAAATAAATACCATCTACGGAGCTCATTTTGACGAAGCCACTGCACCCGCCAGGGAAACCGTAGAAGTTTCTACATTGCCTAAAAACGTAAATGTTGAAATATCCATGATTGCCGTGAAATAAAGATTCATTAAACAGAAAAACCTATCCCGACAGTCAAAAGCTGGCTTTTATAAAATTGATATTTTTTTATGTTTAAATACGGCTAGTTTTTCATTTTCCGGAGAAAGTTCGGTAATTAAAATATCGATATCATCAATATTGCATATTTTATAGCGTTGAACCGTATTTAATTTTTCTGATATAACCGGGCAAACAATTTTCCTTGAAGCTTTCATCATTGTTTTTTTGAGCTGAACGATTTCCCAATCAAACTCTGTCAGGCCATGATTTGCATCGATGGAATTTGTTCCCATAAAACACAAATCTACCTTTATGTCGGAAAGGAGATTTAATGCCTCTCCCCCAATAGATATTTGCGATCCCTTGGAAACCTTCCCGCCTATAACAATAAGTTCAACATTATGCTTTGTCATTAATTGGTTGGCAACTGGTATACTTGGGGTAAAACATGTTATTTCAAGGTCCGGGGGTATCAATCTGGCCAATTCCATGTTTGTAGTTCCACCACTTAACAAAACAACCTGTCCTTTTTTTAAGAGTTCGATTCCTTTCTGGGCAATCTTGGTCTTTAATTCTAAAGAATAGATATTTTTCCGGCCAGTATCGTAATTATCAAACCCCAAGGAAATAGCACCTCCGTGGACTTTTTTAAGCTGTTTTTCTTTATGCAGCTCTGTAATATCACGTCGAATAGTATCAACGGAAACTTTTAAAATTTCGGCAATATCAGTTAATAAAACTCTATTGTGAATTCTAACCTCATTTAGAATCACTCGCTTTCTTTCGGCTTTTAACACAGATTTTCAATATTAGTAATATTTGACAAAATACGGTAAAAAAATGCAATTATCATATGCTTTAATTTAAAATAATGGATTTTTTACATAAAAAACTGCAATATTTTGCAGTCTTATGCAATATTTTACCTAAATTTAACAGTCGACTTTTATATATTTATAACAAAACAGCCCAAAAAAACCATAAATATAACTTCGGCGCTATGGATTGAGAAACAATCTAAATCTATTTAATCAACCTAAATTCCTAAAACAATGAAAAGAAAATTAAAATTCATTTTCTGGTTTTTATCCATTAGCTGTTGTTTAACGGCATGGGGACAAACCAAAGAAATTACCGGCGTTGTTTACGATCCAGATGGTGTTCCGATACCCGGAGCCAATGTAATCCTGAAAAATACTACCAATGGTGTAGTTACCGATTTTGATGGCAAATTTTTAATCAGCGTGCCGCAAAATGAAGACAATGTTCTGGTCTTCTCGTCTATTGGCTTTGCCACTAAGGAGCTACCGTTGCATAACCAAACTATTGTTAGCATAAAATTGGAGTTAGACATAACAGGTTTGGAAGAAGTTGTTGTTGTTGGTTATGGTAGCCAGAAAAAAAGAAACTTAACGGGAGCCGTTGCCTCTATTGATGCCGAGGTCTTAGAATCTCGACCGATTACCGATATTGGCCGTGGATTACAAGGAGTATCTCCTGGATTAACCGTGTTATCATCGAGTGGACAAATAGGCCAAGACCCTATTATAAAGTTACGGGGCTCCATTGGCACCCTTGGAACGCCGGGCGGGGCACAACCATTAATCTTGGTTGATAATGTGGAAATACAAAGCTTACAATCCATAAACCCGGAAGATGTAGCAAATATCTCTGTTTTAAAAGATGCAGCCTCAACTTCCATTTACGGGTCTAGAGGTGCATGGGGCGTTATTTTAATAACCACAAAAAACGGCCGGAGGGAGCAGGCACCTACCATAAGTTATTCCAATAATTTTTCATGGGCAACCCCTACCGTAACACCCAAAGTAGCGCCTGCGGCAGAAGGTGCAGAAATGGCTTTCGCTGCCGTAAATAGAAGGATTCCATCTTTGGATGCTTTTGGTGTTGTAGGCATGTACATAGACCAAACTGCAATACAAAAAATGAGAGAATGGGAAGAACTATACGGCGGTCAAGATTTGGGCATGGAAATGGTTGAAGGACGAGATTTTGAAATAAGGGACGGACGCTTGTTTTTTTATAGGTCATGGGACCCCCGTGAATTATTTGTAAAAGAATGGGCATTGCAGCAAAAACACGATGTCTCGGTATCGGGAGGAAGCAAAAACACCAATTATTATTTAGGGCTTGGGTACCTAAACCAAGGGGGAGTATATAAAACCAATCCTGATAAATACGAACGTTACAACGTAAATTTAAGCATCAATACATCTGTTACAGATTGGTTGGATGTCCGGGCAAAAGTACTCAACACCAATTCAATAACAACAGAACCATTTGCGTTTGGTAGTGCAACGTACGATGCCTGGTATTACACTACCAGATGGCCGGCTTTTTATCCTTATGGCACACTGGATGGCAAACCTTTCCGAAATCATATATCAGAGGTCGAACAAGCAAAAATGAATAAAAACGATTATTCCTTGTCGCGCCTAAATCTAGGGACTACCATAACCCCTTCTGATAATTTTTCTGTTAATTTCGATTTTACACATGATAGAATAGAAGAACACGAACATCAAACTGGAGGCACTTTGTATGCTTATAATTTTTGGGCACAAGGAGCCGATTTTTCCTATGTTCCATACAGCAGCCCCGCATACGATAGGGTTCAATACAATTCTGAATGGAGCAGAAGGAACACCGCAAAAGTATTTGGCAATTACACCAAAACATTTGACGATGTGCATAAATTCGATTTTACTGTTGGTAGTGACATGGAGAAATATGAGTATTGGTTTCAGTATTCACAAAGAAGAAATCTTTTAAATCCAGATCAAGGAGAACTGGAATTGGCAACCGGAGATCAATTTATAGGTGGTAATCGTGATAAATGGACCACTCTAGGTTTTTTTGCGCGTGTAAACTATGCATATAAAAACAAAATATTGTTAGAAGTAAATGCTCGTTATGATGGTTCTTCAAGACTTTCCCCCGATCAAGAATGGGGGTATTTCCCATCGTTTTCGGCAGGTTATGTCCTCACCGAGGAAAACTTTATGAAAAGCCTGCAACCCACTCTTTCTTTCTTAAAGTTAAGAGGGTCTTATGGGTCTGTAGGAAACCAGAACACATATTTGTCTAATATATACCGGGTCATGTCATCTTCCAATTCTGGATGGCTCATCGATGCACAAAACCAAGTTACGGTAGGTACTCCCGGGGCACTTCCTGCCTCACTTACATGGGAGACAGTAACCACCATGGATTTTGGCTTTGATTCTAAATTTTTCAATAACAAATTGGGCATTGTTTTCGACTGGTATCAAAGGACCGTAAGCGATATGCACAGTCCAGGAGTTACGCTCCCCAATACTTTTGGCACATCATCCCCAACCAGAAATTACGGAGAGTTGCAAACAACCGGTTGGGAACTTTCAGTAGATTTCAAACATCAATTTAGCAACGGGCTAAGCATTAGCGCCATAGCCACGCTAAGCGATTTTACCGAAGAAATCACAAAATACGAAAATGAAACACAAGGTATCAACTCTTATTATAAAGGAAAAAAGATTGGTGAAATTTGGGGGTATGAAACCGACCGCTTTTTCAACGAATCTGATTTCAATTCTGATGGAAGCTATGCAGATGGTGTTCCCAGTCAGGAAATATTTGAAACCAATGGCTGGTTTAAATATGGCCCGGGAGATATTAAATACAAAGATTTAAATGGCGACGGCGTTATAAATTATGGCACGGAAACCGTAGGAGATTCTGGAGACATGAAAGTAATTGGTAACACAACACCACGTTATCAATACGGGTTTCAATTTAGGGCAGATTGGAAAGGTTTCGACTTTAGCATGTTTCTGCAAGGGGTGGCCAAACGGGATTTTTGGGCCAATGGACCGGTATTTATCCCTGGATATCGGTATGGCGAAGGTTGGTATACTCACCAATTGGATTATTGGACCCCCGAAAATCCAGATGCATATTACCCAAGGCCCAACGATCAAGGACAATCCAACGATGCTATGAATTTCTTGCCGCAAACCAAATACCTTCTTGACATGTCGTACATAAGAATGAAAAACATGGCTTTTGGATATACCATTCCAGAATCGCTTACGTCTAAGTTTCATGTAAACAGGCTTAGAATATATTTCAGTGGCGAAAATCTGTTTGAATTTACAGATGCCCAAGTTCCCGTAGATCCTGAAGTTGACTATACAACTGCCGGATTGAACGACACTTCTACTTTTGGCAGGGTATATCCCTTTAGAAGATCATTTTCATTTGGACTTCAATTAACCTTCTAAATAAAAAAAATGAAAACGAAATACAAAATAACAACAATTATCTTTTCCTTATTATTACTAATAGGATGCGAAAAAGATTACCTTGAAGTGCCTCCACAAGACCAATTAGTTGACGAAACATACTGGACCAACGAAGGCAACGTAAGAACTTTTGCTTTTGGTTTTTATACAGGCTATTTTACCGGTTATGGTTCTGGATATACTTGGGGCGACTATTTTTCCGGACAAGCATTAAACGACGATTTTGCACCTTCAAACCCTCCTCAATTTACACAACAAGTGCCCACAAGTAATGGTGGTTGGTCTTTTTCATGGGTCAGAAAAGCAAATATTTTTATTGAACGCGTGCAAACCGTACCTATGGAACAGGAAGCAATAGAACATTGGACAGGTGTTGGACGGTTTTTTAGGGCGCTTGAATATCATGACCTTGTAAACCGGTTTGGCGATGTGCCGTATTACGACAAAGAACTTTCCGAAGAAGATACGGAAGAACTTTATAAACCAAGGGACGACCGTGGCTATGTAATGGACAAAGTATTGGAAGATTTTCAATATGCGGCCCAATATGTAAGGGCTAATGTTGACAGCCCGGGGCTAGAAGTAAATCGCGATGTTGTTTTGGCATATATGTCGCGTGTATTCCTTTTTGAAGGAACTTGGCAAAAATATCATATAGGAGACAATACAAGAGCCACAACATACCTTGAAGCCTCCAAGTGGGCCGGTGAACAAATTATAGATCAAGGGAATTACTCTTTAGGGAATTACCGGGAGGTATTCAATTCTTTAAGCTTGGCCAATAATCCGGAAGTAATTTTATTCCGCGAATACGAAGCAGGTATTTTAACGCACGCCCTTAATAGTTATAACAATAAAGAACCTCAATCGGGGGCTTCAAAAAATGCTATCGAATCTTATTTAATGGATGATGGCCTTCCCATTTCTGTTTCTCCAAATTACCAAGGAGATATGGGGGTTGAAAATGTAATGGCAAGCAGAGACCCTAGAATGTATGAGACTTTTGTGCCCAATATACTCCGTTTAAATGGAATAGACTTTAATTTTTCTACGACAGGATTTGCCGTCCATAAATTTTTAAATGAACAAATAAAAGACGACCCAGAAGGAAGTTCAAACTTAAACCCAACCGATGCCCCGGTAATACGTTATGGCGAAGTCCTTATAAATTATGCCGAAGCAGCAGCCGAATTGGCTTCCATAGGTGGTCCGGCACTAACCCAAAGCGATTTGGACAAGTCGCTAAATGCATTAAGGGACCGTCCTGGAATAGCACTCCCCCATCTCCAAGTATCTGGAAATTCTGTTACTGTTGGCGGTGTAGCGTATGATGACCCGAACAGGGACCCAGAAGTGCCTTCCGTTATATGGGAAATACGCAGGGAACGTAGAATCGAGCTCATGATGGAAGGCTTCAGGCTGGATGACCTCAGAAGATGGAAAAAACTTGAATACAGCGATATGGTGTCTAATGAAGATATTAATCGTGGGGCTTGGATAGATAAAGCAAACTATCCAGATAGCAATCTGGAAAGCATTACCCTTACCAATGGTGCTACAGGATATATCATTCCTGCATCGGCATCAGAATCTGCAAGGGTTTTTGACGATCCAAAAGTATATTTAAGTCCAATTCCATTAGATCAAATTAAACTGTACAGCGATCATGGAGCAGACTTAGAGCAAAACCCAGGATGGTAGCCACCATCTTAAACCCTAAAAAGTTCTCCAGAAAATTTTCTGGAGAACTTTTAAATTTGTTCTAGTTACCATACATATGTTTTTAATAAATAACCATTCATGAACTTTAAACTCAAATTAATTATTCTCATTCTTTTTTTTGTTGCTTCTTGTAAATCGGGGTATCAAACAGCTTATTACAACAAGGCAAGCGGGATTGACATTACCAAAAAGAAACCAAAAATCTGGCAAGCAAATACTCCTTATAACATAGAAGAGTTTAGGGCAGCATGGGTGGCCACGGTAGCAAATATTAACTGGCCAAGCAAACCAGGGCTTTCAACTGAAGAGCAAAAAGAAGAAGCTCTTTCACTTTTGGATTTTTTGGTCGAACATAATTATAATGCTGTCATTTTTCAAGTAAGGCCCCAATGTGATGCTTTATACCAAAGCAATATCGAACCATGGTCGTACTACCTCACAGGGAAACAAGGAAATCCCCCTGCTCCATTTTACGACCCATTGAAGTTTTGGGTTGAAGAGGCACACAAAAGGGGCCTTGAATTACATGCTTGGTTAAACCCATATAGGGCTCACCATACTTCTGGGGGAGCCATTTCAGAAAATTCCATAGTTAAAACACATCCGGAGCTGGTTGTTGAACTGGCCAATGGAATGTGGTGGATGGACCCCGCCTTGGAAGCCACAAAAAAGCATTCGCTATCTGTGGTTGAAGATATAGTTAAACGCTACGATATTGACGGTATCCATTTTGATGATTATTTTTATCCTTACGATTCTTATAATGACGGGAAAGATTTTCCTGATGATAAAAGTTGGCAACAATACAAAAATTCTGAAGGCAAATTAAATAGAAGCGACTGGCGGCGAAAACAAGTTAACGACTTTATAAAAATAGTATACCATGCCATAAAAAAAGAAAAACCATATGTTAAGTTTGGCTTAAGCCCATTTGGAATATGGCGCCCGGGATCTCCACAATCTGTAACGGGTTATGACCAGTACAATAAACTTTATGCCGATGCAAAACTTTGGTTAAATAAAGGATGGATTGATTATTTTACCCCTCAACTATATTGGGAAATTAACAAGCAAGGGCAAAGCTTCCCTGAATTATTAGGATGGTGGAGCCATGAAAATTACCAACAAAGGCATTTATGGCCCGGTATTAGGGTTGACCACGGGGGCGGGCAAGTAAATGTTGACGAAACCATCAATCAAATCATGATAAGCCGTGGAATGCTCCCAAAAAGCAAAGGGACTGTACATTGGAGCATAGGCCCGCTAATAAAGTACGATACGTTATCTCTTAATATAGTACAAAGGCCCTATGCAAAAAAAGCACTGGTTCCGCCAAGTCCATGGCTCGACAACATACCGCCCGAAAACCCTATTTCTCATATCAATGTGAAAAAAGATGAGGTTTTTGTTACTTGGAAAGCTCATAAGCCAGAAGATGTTTTTCATTATATTTTTTACTTTCAGTATCAGGGAACAAAATGGGATTATGAGATTTTAACCAATTCAACGCTGTTAAAAAATATCCCCTTGCTAAATGCAGAAACAAATTCCCCGCTACTAAAAATAGGAATTACTGCTGTAGACCGAACCGGAAACCAAAGTCAATTTAAAGAACAAGAAATTATATATACCGAATAAGTTTCCCTACCAATACCTACATGTTCTCATTAAATGCAAAATGCCCGGACTGATTTAGTTCGGGCATTTTTTGTAGCTCAATTTTTATGTTTTATTCAAACAAAACAGATTTATGGTAATCTACCAATCCGTCTATGGGCCTTCTTAGTACTTTCCCCATGGACAAGCCGTTGTCTTGCAATATTTGTCTTAACTCGTCTTGCAAGTAATAAGCTATGCTCCCTATAAAATGGACAGGCACGTTTTTTGCCTGTTCAAACTGTGTTATAGAGTTGGTAATAAACAACTGCATTCCTTTCTTTATCAAAGCCTGGCTATATTCCTCATCTTTGTTCTGGATTAAAAACCTGGCAAAGGTTGCCAAATAGGTATTCGGGTTTGGTTGTTTGTATAAATGATTTTTTATACTGTCTTCTTCCAAGTCGTATTCACTGGCAAATTTCACGGCAAGTTTTTCCGGGATTTTATGGTAATAGTAATCCCTTAAAAGCTGTCTTCCAAAATAATTCCCACTGCAATCGTCCATCAAAATATATCCTAGCGAGGTTACCTTTTGAAAAAGTTCCTTTCCATCCCAGTAACTACAATTGGATCCTGTACCCAAAATACACACTATGGCGTGCTGGTCTGGCTCTACAGTTGCGTAAATAGCGGCATATGTGTCTTCTTTTACAGAAATTTTGGCGTTTATAAAGTATTCGTTAAAAATTTCCTTTAAAAACTTTCGCATTCTCTCGGTACCGCAACCTGCCCCATAAAAATAAAGCTGGGTCACTTCTTTCCGATGTTTGTAAAGCTCAAAGTTATTTGCGAGACGTTCGTCTATAATCTCTCTGGTTAATACTTCAGGGCTTAATCCTAAAGTTTTAGTAACAAATAACTTATTACCTTCTTCATCTAATGCGATCCAATCTGATTTTGTTGCACCACTATCTACTATTAAAATCATATTTTAAATTTAAATTAATAGCCACCCAAACAGTTTTACATTTTTTTGCAGCAAACCCAAACAAAAGACGGTTGTTGTGCCCAATGGCATATAGAAACTGCCTTTCGCTTCGGTTTGCTTATTTTTTAAAATACTATTTAGGTTACTTTAAAGATCTATTATTATTTACAATGCGCTAATATGCTCGGCCAAGTCTACCAATTTGTTTGAATAACCTGTTTCGTTATCGTACCAAGAAACAATTTTGAAGAATTTAGAGTTTAGCTCAATACCGGCATCGGCATCAAAAATACTTGTGCAGGTTTCCCCAATAAAGTCTTGTGAAACTACCAATTCATCAGTATATCCTAAAATTCCTTTTAATTCGTTTTCAGAAGCAGACTTCATTACTTTTTTAATTTCTTCGTAAGAAGTGTCTTTTCCTAGTTTCACGGTAAGGTCTACTACAGAAACATCGGCGGTCGGTACCCTAAAGGCCATTCCCGTAAGTTTTCCTTCCATTGCAGGAATTACTTTGGCAACTGCTTTTGCAGCGCCGGTTGAAGCCGGTATAATATTTAGCATTGCACTACGCCCGCCCCTGTAATCTTTTCTGGAAGGTCCGTCTACCGTTAATTGTGTAGCTGTTGTAGCGTGTACGGTTGTCATTAAACCTTCTTCTATTCCAAAATTGTCATGCAAAACTTTTGTAATCGGTGCCAAGCAGTTGGTTGTACATGAGGCATTGGACACTATTCTATCAGAAGCTTTGGCATCTTTGTGGTTTACGCCCATTACAAACATTGGAGCGTCTTTTGAAGGAGCAGAAATTACAACTTTTTTAGCACCTGCATCCAAGTGGTACTGAGCCGTATCCATAGTTGTGAATATTCCCGTACATTCGGCAACGATATCGGCACCTACTTCGTCCCACTTAAGGTTTTTAGGGTCTCTTTCGGCAGTAATCCTAATTGTTTTTCCATCAACAACCAGGTTTCCGTCTTTTACTTCAATTTTCCCGTCGAATCTACCGTGTACAGAATCGTACTCCAATAAATAAGCTAAATGGTCTACATCCAATAAATCGTTAATTGCAACTATTTCTACATTTGGTCTTTTTACCGTAGCTCTAAAAACCAATCTTCCTATACGTCCAAATCCGTTTATCCCAATCTTAATTGTTGACATGTTATTCTAAGTTTTAAAAAATTATTAATTATCTGTTGTTTTTATTTTTAGTATTATGTTGACATTATTTCACAAACCCTCATCAATTCCTTATCGATAGTGGTTTTTCCCTTAATGGCCTGTTCTATTGGTGTAAGCACAATTTCGTCTTTTATAATCCCGACCATGAAATTAGATTTACCTTCCATGAGCGATTCTACTGCACGGACACCCATTCTACTGGCCAGCACCCTATCGAAACATGTAGGGCTTCCACCCCTTTGCATATGCCCGAGCACGGACACCCTGATATCGTAATTTGGCAGGTTTTCTTCTACATATGATGCAAGCTCAAAAACATTTTTCCCGGTTTTATCGCCTTCGGCAACCACTACTATACTCGATGTCTTTCCACTGGTACGGCTTCTTTCAAGAGAGTGCAGCAAACGCTCCAGCCCCCTATTTGCTTCTGGAATCAATATTTCCTCGGCTCCGGCACCAACACCAGAGTTCAATGCAAGCTGGCCACAGTCGCGCCCCATTACCTCTATAAAAAATAATCTGTCGTGCGAACTTGCGGTATCCCGAATTCTATCAATGGCATCTACCACGGTATTCAAGGCAGTGTCGTAACCAAGCGTATACATGGTACCATCTATATCGTTGTCTATGGTTCCCGGGATCCCGATTACGGGATAGCCAAACTCTTCGTTAAAAACAACGCCTCCGGTAAAGGTTCCATCGCCACCAATTAGTACCAAGGCATCAATTCCGTTATCTACCAATTGTTGGTGGGCCTTGGCCCTGCCTTCTTTTGTCCTAAAATCTTTTGATCGAGCCGATTTTAATATGGTACCGCCCCTATTTATAATATTTCTTACACTTCTTGCGGTTAGTTCCTCCATATCGCCCTCAATAAGACCTTGGTAACCTCGATATATACCTACACACTCTATATTATGATATGCACATGTTCTTACAACTGCCCTAATGGCAGCATTCATTCCCGGCGCATCGCCACCGGACGTCAATACTCCTATTTTTTTGATGTTTGCAGACATTAATTTTTATTATTTGGATGGTAAAACTACCAAAGAATTTTCAATTTTCTCATATTGTTTTGCTTAAAAATACAATAATGAAAGATTCAATCGTTTTCGTTGCTAAATTCTTAACAAATGTGTTATTTTTTTTTAAGTCTGAATTTCTGAATTAACAAAAAAAGAGCCCTCTTAACAGTTATTGTAATAAATTTTTGTGTGTAATTATAAGAATAACCAAATGTATTATGATAATTAAGCCCAAAGGTAAGAATATGGCATTTTTGTTTACCGCTCCTATTTTTTTTAATTCCAACGCAAAACTCTACAATGCTTTCTGTTTTTTTTGGCCCGAATACAGTCTTAAAAAAACTTCATCCATATAGACGTAAAAAAGACTTATTCCTTACTTTTTTTGGTGCGGAAGTTTACGAGGCCGTTCCCCATACTTTCATCTTCGGTCGTAGCCTCTTCTTCTTTTTTAAGTTCTTTTTTTGTTTGTGCTTTGGCGGGGTCTCCCTCAAAGATTTTTCGCAATAATTGCCTAAAAGTATCAAACTCGACTTGATAAGAAAGCCCAACACCTTGCGTATAGCCCTGTTGTTGGGCAAAGAATTGCTGGATTTCGTTTTCGCGGTTAAAAATCCGGGCGGTCAAATTTCCTTCGTCATTCAATAAAATCTGTACTTCCACATCGCCGGCAACAACGGTTTCGGTAACACCTCCAACGGGTACTCCCACTTTTCCGTTAATAAGTATCCTATCGCTTATTTGTGTAGAGACCGTAACCCCAAGCCGGTCTTCGGTTACAAAATCGAGTTCTGGGTTGCGCTCGCCTATTTCATAAGAAACGCCCACATCAAACTTACCGTCTCCCGAGTTTAATACCTGATTAAACAAACTCGATGCCGTTTGCACCAAATTTCCCGTAACTGCTGTTTGGTTGATGCTCAATTCGTTTAAGAAAACCCCTTGGGAAAGCAGGGAAAAAGCTTGCAGCTCCCGTTTTGCATTATCATCCAGTCTATATTGAAGCTCGGCGTTTATAACGGCGTTGGTAGACGGGAAGTTAATTTCGTAATCAAGGCTTGGCTGCATTAATTGCCCCTGAAGCCTAATAATTACATCGGTTTCTATTTTTCGGGTAAGCTGTGCATTATCCAGTAATACCGCTGGGTTTGCATACAACGAGTATTTCGCCGCTATGTTCATGTCTACATCGTCGAGGGGATCGCCCTCCCAAGTAATTGTCCCCCCCGGCTGTACTACAAAGCGTTTGTTTATAAAGCCTCCGTATTTAAAAAGGTACTCCCCTGTATAGGTAATAAAGTCGCCATACATTCTAAATTTTCCGTTGGTATTTATCTCAATCAGTAGGTTTCCTGCGCCGGTACCTTTTAAAGAGCTTCTGGTTTTTTGGTCTACTACAATCTCAATTTCGGCATCGGGGGTAACATCCAGGTCGAACTGCATTTCTATGCCCTGAACATCGGCTAGTTTACGCTGTTCAACCTCTTCTTCGGTTTCGTTTTTTTCAATAAAATTAATAAAAGACGTGTCCCCGATTTCCGTAATATCGCTTACGGGTATGACAAACGTAGTACCCTTTTCGGTTTTTGCATTTACGTCTATATTTATCATTTCGTTGGTAAGCCCATAAATTTGCGCATTACCGCTTATAAAAGCCGTTCCGTAATACAAAGATTCTTCTTTATGCCCGGTATTAAGCACCAAGAAGCGTTCGCCCATGGTATCTAGGTAGAGATCCAGGTACCAATCTTCAAAATGGTCGTAACTTATGGAACCGCGCAGGCTGGCTTTTGTTTTGTACCTTGAGTCTATAAGGCCAATATTGTCAAACTTAAAAGCACGGCCTTCCAGCGCAACATTGGCAAGTTTATCAAAATCCATATCCACGTTTAGATATGGAATTTTAAGTCCGCCATCGGTTATTTGTATGCTTCCGTTCATTTCAGGATTTTTCAGGGCGCCTGTTACTTTAAAATCGCCCGATGCAAGCCCCCGCATATCCGAAATTACATCGCCCCCCAACGGGCTCAGTGCTTTTAGATTCAACCCTTCCAAATGCGCATTAAGGTCCAGCATTGTATTGGTCTCCGTTGGTTTAATTTCGCCTAAAATATTCAACGATTCGGTATCTTGATTTACAATTTTTGCATTTACCCCAAAAGTGGTGAGGTTGTCGTTCCCGAGAATAGATAGAAACAAATTCCCCAATGGCAAATCGTTTACGGCAAAGTTTGAAATTTTTACATTGGACGAAGGCGTATAGTTGCTGTTTCGCTGTAAAATGTTTAAATATCCATCTACAATGCCATCCAGTTTTAGGCTGTCTACATTGGGCATTATCTTGTCCAGTGCTACTTTTTCAAATTCCAGATCGATATCTTTATACGTACTGTCTATAAGCGTTCCTTCCAGGCGTATCTGTTCGTCTTTGTAGTTCATTACAACCTGGCTAATGTTTATGGTGTCCAAGGTTTTGTTGAAACTTACCTTATTATTGGTGTCGTTGTTTTCGTTAATTATCCAGTTTCTTCCCTTAAATCCAAGTTGGGAACGTTTTAAGCCAATAACAGATTCTTGATTGTTGTTGAAGGTGTGGTAAAAGTTAAGGTTGTACACGTCGTTGAATTCCTTACCGCCCTTAAATTCTGTTCTAAAGAAAAGCGTATCGTTAATTTTTGTGTTGATCAAACTAAAATCGCTTACATCGTAAATATTAGACTGAATATCCTTTACTTCAACATAAGTATTGTACAATGGGTTTTTGTTGTCTATTTGTATTTGAATATTATCAAAGATATTTCCGTTGGCATTAATTTTAGGCGAGTTAAAATTCAGCTTAAAATCACCTTCATCGGCGGCCATGCTCCCTTTTATGAAGGTATTGCTCCCAAATTCAAGCTTTGGGAAAAAAACCTCGATTATCTTGTTGTATATTTTAAAATTGAAGTCTACATACTGTCCGGGTGTAATTTCAACGGGCTCGTAATTTGTATAAATGCTACCAATGGAATTTTTCACCAAATTACCCAGTTCCCTAACCCTGTACTTGCCCCTTAAAGACCCGGTAATAATGTCCGGGGAATTTACGGTAATAATACGTTCGTCTCCTTTAAACTTTGAGGTTACCGTAAAATCATCAAAATAATAACTGTCGTTCTGGTTGGTATAATTGGTTTTGTAAAAGCTTATCTCCCCTGCCAAATCATACATTGTATTTCCTGCCATGTCGGCCACGATGTTCCCTTTGAAGACCGATATACTGTCCCGGTCGACAAAGTTTAAGCGATTGAGGTCTATCCTGTTTACAGAAGCCACAAACTTAAACTCATTGGTGTCGCCCGAAAGGTCGGCCAATCCTTTAAAGGCAACATCAAAATTTTCGTCTTTAGAAGTTACCGAACCATCAAAAAGCTGATCCTTTAAAATTCCCGAAACCTTCAAGTTTTTATATTCGTACCCATTGTAATCAACGGTATATACCTCGCCAATTATTTCTGTATTGAGGGCCTCCTGCTTAAATCCTTTTCCGTCTACCCGAATATCCAGATCGGTTTCGCCCAGCAGATCGTTTTCAATAAAGGTACCCATGTTAAAATCTTGGAGAGAGAGCGTTCCTTTGTACGAGGCCTCGTCTATATCGTTAATGCTGGTAAGCGTTAAATCGGAATATCCCTTACCGATATCCGAAATAAGGTTTACTTTGGCATAAACCGACTGCTCGGTGATGCGCATGTTTCCAAAAACGGAAAGCTGACCGAATTTTTGAAAAGAAGAAGGCAACGCCTTGCCCAAAATGCCCGGCAGTAAATTGGTAAGCTGGTAATAGTTGGACGATACATTCCTTAAATGGGCATCTATGCTAAAGGGCTTGGCTTTTTCGAACATATTGTTAAAAACAAAATCGCCGTCTATAAGTGTGTTTTGCGATGTCATGTTAAGATTGTTCATTTCGAGCTTGTTTAAAACCCCTTTAAAATTAGAAGACAGTTCTACTTCCCTTCCGGTACCAAATTCATCAAAATAAAGGTTTATCTCGTCAAGGGAAACGGTAGAATCGTCAAAGTGCCCGGTTAATTTTACCTTATTCATAAAATCCCGGAAATCTTCCACTTCATAATTAAAAACCACATCTCCTTTGATAAATGATTCGGGGGTTTCGATTGACAGGCTATCCAATCGCATTTCGGTTCTGTTGTAAGAAAATTCTGTTTTTAAACGGTTTACCACCACTCCTTTCTTGGAGGTAAAATCCAGCTGCTCTACCCCGACATTTACCTGCGGGCCCAAAATTTTAAACGAGTCGGCTTCAATATGCAAATTTTCGAGTCCCAATATTACAGGGTTCTCTTTGTTCTCGTCTACCAATCTGAACTCGCTTTTTTTTACCGAAATATTAGAAGAAGTCATTAAAAAAGGATGGTCCGGATCGCCTTCTCCACTATCGAGCTTGTCCACGAAAACATTTAAATTGGTATTGTCTTCGCCCTTGTGGATTTTTAGGTTAAGCAACAATTCATCGGCCCTAATCTCGCCAAACTCCAGATCGCCCTTAACCACATTGCGAAGGCTTAAAATAGATGTGCTCAATTTGTTGATATAGATAAGCGTATCCTTTTTATAATCTTCTACATAAACCCCTTTAATGTTTACATCGCCAAAAAAGGGAATAAAATGTATCTCGTCTATATTGATGTTTGTATTGAAGGTTTCGTTTAAGTAGTTGGTTGCACGTTTTGCAATGGATGTCTGCACAAAAGGTAAGGATAGAAAAATACTTGCCATCACCAAAATAAGGATCAAAACAAGTAGTATTCTAATTAATATTTTTCTGAGTTTTTTGATAGTTCTTAATGTTTTACCTTTGCCATTCAATTTCCATTCCAAAGATAGCATGAATACTCAAGATGTTTACATACTAGCCATAGAATCTTCTTGCGACGATACATCGGCCGCTGTACTCCACAACGATAAAGTGTTGAGCAATGTTGTTGCCAACCAAAAAATTCATGAAGAATATGGAGGCGTTGTACCGGAATTGGCTTCCAGGGCGCATCAACAAAACATCGTTCCGGTAGTCCATCAAGCATTGAGCAGGGCAAATATCGACAAAAAAGAATTATCTGCCATAGCTTTTACAAGAGGCCCTGGATTAATGGGTTCGTTATTGGTTGGAACATCGTTTGCAAAGTCGCTTGCCCTGGGATTAGACATCCCGTTAATCGAGGTAAACCATATGCAGGCACATATATTGGCACATTTTATCAAGGAACCCGAAACGCCCATGCCCGGTTTTCCATTTTTGGCGCTGACCATTAGTGGCGGGCACACACAAATTGTTAAAGTGAACAGCCATTTTAATATGGAAGTTATTGGCGAGACCATAGACGATGCCGTTGGCGAAGCTTTTGACAAATCGGCAAAAATATTAGGCCTTCCATATCCGGGCGGCCCTTTGGTGGACAAATATGCAAGGCAAGGCGATGCTAAAGCCTATCCGTTCCCGAAACCCAAGGTTGACGGACTTAATTTTAGCTTTAGCGGCTTTAAAACTTCTGTATTGTATTTTATTCAAAAAGAAACCGAAAAAGACCCAGATTTTATCGAGAAGAACCTTAATGATATCTGTGCATCCATACAACAGGGAATAATCAATATTTTAATAGATAAATTAAAAAAAGCGGTTAAACAAACAGGTATCAAGCAAATAGCCATTGGTGGCGGGGTTTCGGCAAACTCGGGAATAAGGGACACTTTAAAAGAATGCGAAAAGCGCTTTGGCTGGCAGACCTACATTCCTAAATTTGAATACACCACAGACAATGCCGCCATGATAGGTATTGTAGGATATTATAAATTTTTGAATGAAGATTTTACCGATCAGCGCATCACCGCCAAAGCACGGTTTTCTATTTGAGAGTTGATTGTTGAGAGTTGAGAGTCTAGAGGTGCAAAGATTCAAAGTTACAAAGGTTCCAGGTTTCAGGTTTCAGGTTTCAAATATCCCTAACATACAACAATTAACCATTAACAAATAACTAACCCCTTTTTCCCTTATCACTATTCAAGGCTGTTATGGTGTTATGGTGTTACGTTGTTGGGGGTTGATAGGTTCAAAATTGCAAAGGTTCAGAGGTTCAGAGGTTCAAAGCTCTACAATTAACAATTAACTAACCCCTTTTCACTATTCACTATTCAAGGTTGTTACGATGCTATGTTGTTGAGGGTTTAAAGGTGCAAAGTTCAACCATTAACTATTTCCATACAAATACATTAGCGGACTTATCCCGTGGGGTTCCGGACGTATCCTGATACGTTAGCGGACGTATTTCGTGGGGTTCCAGATATGTCCAGATACGTTATTGGACATATCGGTTGGGGTTCCGGACGTATCCAATAGGTCATTCCACACTTAATTTGCTCCTATAAACTAAAAAATACTGTTAAAACATTGTTTTGTAAGATAAATATGTATTTTAGGGCAACTAAACCAACACCATTCTTCGCTGCTATTATTTTTTTAGGGCATTTTATACATGAAACTTGGTGTGTTAAAAAATAAATAAATGCAATTGCATTTTTCACCTATTTTTCAATCAACATTGAACAAAAAATAAAATGACTAAAAAAAAATCAAAACGCATCATTAGGGTTTTATTGCTCCTGGGAGCGATTATCTCTCTATATTTTGTCCCTTGGCCCATTGTAAAAGCTTGGATTATGCCACTTCCAAACACCGTTCAGGAACAAGTTGATAAAGCAGCCGATTACGGGTTTGATGGTATTATTGTTTGCGTGAACAAAAAAGGTAACCAATCAGAATTTTATGCTTCGGGCTACAAAAACAGGGAAAACAAAATTCCAGCCGACCCCAATGCCCTATTTAAAATTGCCAGCGTAAGCAAATTGTATAATGCCGTAGCCGTTGCAAAACTGGTTTACGACGGAAAATTATCATTAAACAAAACACTTGCCGATTATTTGCCCGAATTAAAAGGCAGGATAGAATATGCCGACAAAATTACTTTGCGTATGTTGGTCAAACATAGAAGCGGTATTCCAAACTATACAGATACTTATATGTATTGGGCAGCTCCAAAAGAGACAGCAGATGAAAATCTTGCTTTGGTTTTGGACCTGCCTGCTAATTTTAAACCCGACCAAGGGTATGAATATTCCAATACCAATTACTTATTACTCGGCAAAATAATGAACCGGGTTCTTGGATATGGTTCGTTCCAATACATTCAAGAAGAAATTTTAAATCCATTAAGCTTAAAGCATACGTTTGGATCGATTCAAGATGTAAATATAGATAATATAATGAGCGGTTACTATGTGGGCTATGATGCAGATTTAAAAACGGACAATATAGGCTCGATACTGGCAACAGCAGAAGATTTGAGCAAATTTATACGTGCCCTAAACGATGGTTCGGTTTTTAGGGATAAAAAAGAAAAAGAAATCTATTCTTCCATTTATAAGTATGAACACACAGGTTTGATACCGGGATACCAAACTATTGCCAAATACCATAAAGATATAGATGCTGTCGTTATACAATTTACAAACACGGTTAATTTTGATGGCTATAATTGGAATATGTCAGAAATAATGTATAACCGGATCGTTAAAATATTAAAAAAGGAAAACTAGCTGCTGTAAAAATCCCATAATCGTAAAAAAAGACATACAAAAGCGCTTTTAAGGATGTCGCCTTTGGCATATCCTTTTTGCCGATTTGTTCAACAAACAAACCCGCACACAATAACCATTAAATTTTCTAAATAAAAAATCAATCCGTTTTGCATATAACTTTTAACTTTACAACTTTCAACTTTATAAACCTTACAAACTTTTTAACTTTACAAACTTTTAACTCTTTTAACTTTATAAACTCCACTTAAACCCATGCAACTTTTTTATGCGCCCGAAATAGAGAAAGACACCAAACTATTTTCTTTTAACAAAGAAGAAAGCAAGCACATAAGCAAAGTTTTGCGTAAAAAAGAGGGCGACCAGTTATATATTACAAACGGAAAAGGCTGGCTTTTTGAAGCCGAAATAATAAACGCCGACATAAAACATTGCAATGTAGCCATTACCCAGGCACGCCTAAAACATAAAAAAAATTATTACTTGCATATGGCGGTGGCCCCCACCAAGATGAACGACCGCTATGAATGGTTTCTTGAAAAGGCCACGGAAATCGGTATCGATGAAATTACCCCCATTATCTGCGAACATTCCGAAAGAAAAGTGATAAAGCCCGAACGCTATGAAAAGATACTTCAGTCGGCCATGAAACAATCGCTTACCTGTTATTTGCCAAAGCTTAACGATGCCATTGATTTTAATACTTTTATTGAAAATAACAATTCCGAAGGTCAATTATTTATTGCCCATTGTGAAGATGATGAGAAATACGACCTCAAACGAAAAGTATTGCCAGACAGCAAGACCCTGCTTTTAATCGGGCCCGAAGGCGATTTTTCTTCTGCTGAAATTAAAAAGGCAACCAGCAGTGGCTATATCCCGGTTACACTTAGCGACAACCGTTTACGAACCGAAACAGCCGCCATTGTAGGGTGCCATATTATTTCTATTGCGAACGGCTAAAAAAGCACACCACATTTCAAGAAATACAATACCAAACAAATTGTGTAAGTTTGTGGTACACGATAAACTTCTTATAAAAAGAAATGACAAAAAATTATTGGGCATGCTTGCTGTTTTGTTTATTCGGGCTCTTGGCGCAGTCGCAAGAAATAGCCTTGCTAAAGTACAAAGGTGGCGGCGACTGGTATGCCAACCCCACTTCCCTGCCAAACCTCATTAAATTTTGCAATAAAAATATCCATACCACCATTAATGAAAAACCGGCCACGGTAGAACCCGGAAGCAGCGATATTTTTCAATACCCCTTTATACATATGACAGGCCACGGAAATGTTTTTTTTACCAATGAAGAGGCTCAAAATTTACGCAAATATTTACTCTCGGGCGGTTTCTTACATGTAGACGATAATTATGGAATGATAAATTACTTTAAAAAAGAAATCCCCAAAATATTCCCGGATAAAGAATTTACCGAGCTTCCCGCCAACCACCCCATTTTTAACCAGACATATAAATTTCCAAACGGACTTCCAAAAATACACGAGCACGATGGAAAACGGCCCCAGGCCTTTGGTATTTTCGACAATAACAGGCTCATTCTTCTTTTTACTTTTGAATGCGACCTTGGAGACGGATGGGAAGACCCCGAAGTACATCACGACCCGCAAAACGTGAGGATTCAAGCGCTGGAAATGGGCGCCAATATTATTCAATATGCCTTTGAAAATTAATCATGGCAGCGCAGCTTCAACATACCAATACGCCTTTTTTAAAAAAGCAATTTCCAATAACCATTGTTTGCGACCATATATCGAGCGCATCCAACATAGGTTCTATTTTTAGGCTAGCCGATGCTTTTGGCGTAGAACAGATTGTTTTTACGGGCATAAAACCGCTACTTAGCAGACGGACGGAAAAAACAGCCCGTGCTACCCATAAAACGGTTCCATACAAATATATTGAAGACGAAAACGCCTTTATAAACAACTTAAAAAAAGAAAAACAATATATCATTGCCCTGGAAATTACAAGTAACAGCAGCCCAGTTGGAACCATGCAATTGCCAAAAAATACCGCTATAGTTCTTGTTATAGGAAACGAAAATCACGGGGTTTCAAAAAAATGGCTGGAAACTGCCCATACGGTCCACCATATAGAAATGTACGGGAACAACAGCAGTATGAACCTTGCCAATGCCACCGGCATATGCCTCTATGAATTAACAAATAAGCTCAAGATATAGATAGTTGATGCTTTTTATTTATTTTTACGGACATCAATAAACCACACTCCTCCTATACTTACAATAACAACAAATAATTTATCTGGCTAAACACAATAAAATTTTAGACTTAACTAATACAATAAAACATGGATTCTAAAACTATAGCCAATGGCATATTAAGAGCCATTGCAACCATTGTTGGTATTTTGCTTTTACTGTTTTTCTTATACAAAATTCAAGCAGTAATAGCCTATATTATTATAGCAGTAGTAATTTCGTTAATCGGGAGGCCGCTGGTACGCTTTTTAATAAAACGGTGCAAATTCAACAATAATGTGGCCGTTATTATAACCATGATGGTAATGATTATTCTCTTGGTGGGCATTGTAAGCCTGTTTATACCGCTTATTATTGAACAGGGAAAGAATTTATCTTTGCTGAACATAGAAAACCTCAGGATGAGCTTACAGGATGTATACCGGGAATTATCCGACTATTTTTCAGTAAGCCGTTACGAAGTAGAGGCATCTATTGAAGAATCCCTTAAAAAATCCGATTTTATATCTACCATAGACCTATCTGCCATTCCTAATATGTTCAATTACATCATCGGTGGGCTCGGCTCGATTACCGTTGCATTGTTTACCATTATTTTCATTTCGTTTTTCTTTTTAAAAGATAGGCGCCTTTTCCAAAATGGCCTGTTAACATTTATTCCGCCAAGCAACGAACAGCGCGTAATAAATTCATTGGAAAGTATAAAAAATTTACTATCAAGATATTTCATTGGCCTACTGTTACAAATAGCAATTCTCTTTGTAATTTACACCATAGTTTTATTGGTATTTGGTATACAAAATGCAATCGTTATTGCCTTTCTTTGTGCCCTGTTAAATTTGGTTCCATATGTGGGACCGCTTATCGGGGGGATACTTATGGTTTCCTTAACCATGTCTAGTAATTTGGGGGCAGATTTTAGCACCGTAATCTTACCAAAAGCCATATATGTTTTAATTGGTTTTATCATTGGTCAATTAGTAGATAATTTCTTTAGCCAGCCCCTTATATTTTCAAGCAGTGTAAAATCGCATCCATTAGAAATCTTCTTGGTAATTATTATTGCGGGAATGGTATTTGGAGTATTCGGGATGGTGCTTGCAGTACCTGCATATACAGCAATTAAGGTAGTTTTAAAAGAATTTTTATCAGAAAACAACATCGTTAGTAAGCTCACAAAAAACTTATAGTAAAACTTTGAATAAAAATATTTTAAATACTGGTATACAATTATTTATAACAAAAAATCTGAATACTGACATTTCGTCACTTTTGCTAAAAGGCGTACATTTGGACGGTGTTTCGCCAAAAGAAGTGGCACAACAAATTGAAGCGAAGAAAAAAACCAAAAAAAAGCTCCCTACTTGGTTTAACAGCAAGCAAATTTATTACCCCAACAAATTAAACATAGAACAAACTTCGTCTGAAGAAACAGCACAATATAAATCAAAAATCATAAAGGGAAAAACCCTTGTTGACATCACCGGTGGATTTGGTGTGGACGCCTACTATTTTGCTAAAAAATTCGAGACGGTTATACACTGCGAAATAAACAAAGAATTAGCTGAAATTGCAGCGCACAATTTTAAAATTTTAAACACAAAAAACATCCATGCAATCCATCAAAACGGAGTAGCATTTTTAGAGGAAAGCAAAAAACACTTTGATGTTATTTTTTTAGACCCATCACGCAGGGACGCTTCAAAGAATAAAGTATTTTTACTACATGATTGCGAGCCGGATATTTTAAAAATCCTTCCCTTTTTACTCAAGAAAAGTAATCTTGTCTTAATGAAGACTTCACCTTTAATAGATCTTTCCAAGGGCATTGAAGATTTGGGGCGTGTTAAAGAAATACATATTGTTGCCGTTAATAACGAAGTCAAGGAACTGTTGTGGCTATTAGGGCCAGATGCCGGTACAGATATTCAAATAAAGACCGTAAACATGCTGAATGAAGGGAGCCAATGCCTTAATTTTGCCTGGCAGGAAGAAAGCGCCAATATTGCCACCTTTTCGGTACCCGAAAAATATTTATACGAGCCCAATTCGGCCGTTTTAAAAAGTGGCGCATTTAATATCCTGACTCAAAAATTTGCCGTAAGCAAACTGCATCCAAACACCCATTTATATACAAGCAACCATAAAATTGACTTTCCGGGCAGGGGTTTTATTATAAAAGAAATATTACCTTACAACAAAAAAATGCTGAAGAAAGCTTTGCCAGGCAACAAAGCCAATATTACCACAAGAAATTTCCCGGAAAGCGTTGCACAGATACGCAAAAAAACGGGTATAAAAGACGGTGGGGATATTTATTTGTTTTTTTGTACTATTTTCAACAATGAAAAAATAGTTATCAGTGCCAAAAAAACGTAAAAACACAAAAACAACAAGCGAGCGTTAACGTACCTCATTTATTTTTTATTTACTATTTTAGTCGCTCAACCAACAAAGAACACAAAACTTGACAATTAAAGAAATAGCCAAATTAGCCAATGTTTCATTAGGGACTGTAGACCGTGTAATCCACAAGCGGGGCAAGGTCTCCAAGAAAACCGAGGAAAAAATATTGGCCATCATCGAGAAAGTAAATTACCAACCAAATATCTATGCCCGCGGGCTGGTTTTAAATAAATCGTATACCATTGTTGCGCTGGTCCCTTCTTTTATTGAAGGGGAATATTGGGAAATGCCGTCAAAAGGAATCAAGATGGCAGAAAAAAACCTGAGCCAGTTTGGGGTAAACCTCAATATATTATACTTCGACCAAAATTCTGTCCCTTCGTTTAACGAAAAGGTCAACGAACTTCTAAAACTAAAACCAGATGGCGTTATACTTGCTCCGGTTATTAATTTTGAAGCCGTAAAACTTACCAAAAAACTAGAATCGGCCAAGATTCCTTTTAGCCTTATCGACTCGAACATCCTGAACAGCAAGGCATTAAGCTTTATTGGGCAAGATGCCTTTCAAAGCGGGAAACTAGCGGCCAAGTTATTGTGCTCTGAAATAAATTCAAAAGGCACCATTTCGATCATATCCATAAAAAATAACGAAAACCATAACAAAACGCTCCAACAGCGTATTGAGGGCTTTAAGGACTACATTTATAACAGTAATTTTATTGCCAACATTACCCTGATAGAAAACAACATACATTTAGGAACTGCCAATTGGGAGGAAAACTTAATGCAAGCCTGTACGCCCACCAATAATACCGTTGGGATTTTTGTGCCAAGCTCCATGATTCACCATGTCGCCAAATGCATCGAGGCCAATTTTGACACCATGAGCAATATAAAGTTAGTGGGGAACGATTTAATTGCAAACAATGTAAAGTACCTAAAAAAAGGCGTCATCAACTATTTAATTGGTCAAAGGCCCGAAAACCAAGGCTATTTGGCGCTCGAAAGCTTTTACAAGCATTTGGTACTGGGCAAATCGGTGCCGCAAAAAAAATACCTTCCGCTGGACATCATCACGCAGGAAAATTTAATGTATTACAACGACGATGTTGTGTAACACAACAACAGTACAAAATGTTACTCTTATTGTGAGTAATCCTCAATTATTTATAGCTTTTGTTGATTAAATATTAAAATAGTTGTTTCATTTTTGAAAGTAACCAAATGTTATACGTACCTTATTTTTAACCTTCAAAATTACTTTTATCCAAAAAAAATGTTAACTTGGGCGAAATTTCGGCTTTAAAATCAATGAAAATTTAAATTAATCACTAATTAAACGCTTATGGAATAAACTTTTTATTAAAAATGTGTACGTACACATTCTAAACTGATAAACACCGCTAACAAAAACTTTAAAATTATGAAACACTTTAAAAACCCTGTATTTTGGATGTCTGCATCCATTTGTAGGTATCAAAATTTATTTTTGCTGCTTTTTACCTTATGCATCGGGATTATAAACCCGTTGCATGCAAAAAACATTGTCCAACAGCCTCAGGAAACTACAGTTACGGGTACTGTTCTGGACGCTGAAGGTTTCCCCCTCCCGGGCGCCACGATTATAGAAAAAGGAACTCAAAACGGAACTCAAACAGATTTCGACGGTAAGTTTCAATTATCCGTATCCAGCCAAAATGCTACGCTGGCTGTGTCTTTTGTTGGTTTTTCTACCAAAGAGGTTCCGCTCAACGGGCAAAGCAATGTAAGCATCACTCTGGAAACCGATGCCGCCGCACTGGACGAAGTGGTTGTAATAGGTTATGGAACTCAAAAGAAAACCGATGTTACAGGGGCCATTTCTTCTATCTCCGGAGACGATATCAACTCTACAAAAGAAGGGAACGCTTTTAACGCCATGGCAGGTAAAGTGGCCGGATTGGATGTGGGCGTAACCAGTGCATCGCCAGGTACATCGCCTAGTTTGCTTATTAGGGGAAGGAGTTCGCTTAACTTTTCAAACGAACCCTTGATCGTCGTGGATGGGATTCCCATGGAAGGAAGCCTGAACGACATCAATTCTGCCGATATCGCTTCCGTAGAAGTTTTAAAAGATGCTTCTTCAACCGCAATTTATGGGGCAAGAGGTGCAAATGGCGTTATTTTAGTTACCACAAAAAGAGGACAGGCCGGAAAAGCCAAATTTACCTTCGATACGTATTATGGCTTTGCCGAAGTACCTGAAAATTATCAGTTGCTCGATGCAGATGGTTACGTAAACCTTAGACGTGAAGCCAGAAGGGCCGGTCAAGAAGAAGAACAAGGGCTTGTTCCCGGTACCTTGCCGTTGCCATCGGTGGAAAGTTCGCTGGAACCGCTTCAATTGGAAGCCTACCAAAATGGAGTGGATACCGATTTTATCGACCTCGGCACACGTTCTGGGCAACAAATCAATTATCAGCTCGGCGTTTCAGGGGGTTCAGAAAAAATAAGGTACAATCTTTCGCTTAGTTATTTCGATCAGGATGGAGTATACAATTTAGCCGATTATGAAAGGTATACTTTCAGGACAAACCTCGATATTAACGCTACCGACAAACTTAAAGTCGGGCTATCGCAACAGGCCAATTTTTCTAAAAAAAACAATTACAACCCTTTGGCCAGTTTAATGAACCAGCCACCATTGGTTACTCCCTTTGACGAAGATGGCGTAGCTACACTCGATCCATTGGCAGATGGGTTAAATTGGAACCCACTTAGCAATGAAACCCCGGGAAATTACATCGATGAAGATATTAGCTACCGGTATTTCGCCAATATTTTTGCGAGTTATCAAATTTTAGATGGGCTAAAATATACTTTAAACGTTCAACCGCAATTTGAGTCCATTACGTATAACGATTTTAGGGCTTCCATGTCTCAAAGCCGCACGGGCGGATTATCTCAGGCATCAAAAGAAACCAGAGTCAATACGGCCTATACCATCGAGAACATTTTAAATTATACCAAAGTCTTCGGGCAGGACCACTCGGTTGATGCGACCTTCCTATACAGTTTTCAGGAAACTAAAAGAGACCGCTTGTACCTTCAGGTTTCAGGACTTGCAAACGACAGTCAGACCTTCAATAATTTAAGCGATGCCTCTCAAGTAGACAACCGTGACAGTTCCTTGGAAACCGAAGGATGGGTTTCTTATATGGGGCGTGTTAATTATGGTTATAAAAATAAATATTTACTTACCCTTACCGGACGGTATGACGGTTCTTCTAAACTCTCCAAAGGAAAAAAATGGGGCTTCTTCCCTTCTGCTTCCTTTGCATGGAGAATTATTCAGGAAGATTTCCTTAAAAACCAATCTGTTTTAAGCGACCTTAAGCTTAGAACGGGATACGGTCAAGTTGGGCGTAACCCCATTGCCCCCTACTCTACTTTCGGGAGCATAAAAAGGTTCGAAAATTCGTTTGGCGGAAACCCCGCCTATGGTTTTCAGCCAGAAGATATTGCCAACCCAGATTTAAAATGGGAAACCACTACAACTTTCGATATCGGGCTGGATTATGCATTTGCCAAAAACAGAATTGCGGGAAGTATCGATTTCTATACCGGAAAAACAACCGATTTGCTGCTAAATAGGGTATTGCCTGCTACTTCTGGCTATTCTTCTATTCTTCAAAACGTCGGGGAAACCAAAAACTCTGGAATCGAATTAACTTTAAGTACGGTTAATATTGAAACAGATAAGTTTAGGTGGACAACCGATTTTAATTTTTCTGCCAACAAAAGTGAAATCGTGAAGCTTTTGGACAGTGAAACAGACGATGTTGGAAACGGTTGGTTTATTGGGCAGCCCCTAAGCGTTTATTACGACCGGGTTTTTGACGGAATATGGCAACTTAACGAAAATGATGCCGCCAATAGCTACGGAAGAAGACCGGGAGATATTAAACTGGCCGATCTAAACAACGATGGCGCATTAAATGATGATGACCGAAAAATTTTGGGGCAGCTAGACCCCAAGTGGATTGGTGGTTTTACCAGTAAAATGGAATATGCCGGTTTTGATTTTGTGGTATCGCTTTATACACGTCAAGGGCATTTAACCCGATCCCGCGCATTGGAAAACGTAACCATTTTTGGACGTAACAACGATCTGGACCTAAATTACTGGTCGCCCGAAAACCCGAGCAACGAATATCCACGGCCTAACATAAACAGGGAAAGGCCTCTGGACAACGGTGTTCTAAGTTATGTGGACGCGTCGTTTGTGCGTGTACGTAATATTACGCTGGGTTACACTGTTAATCAAAATGTAAATAAAATTCTGGGATTGGATAGATTGCGGTTCTATGCATCTGCTCAAAATCCTTTCTTGTTTACAAAAACCGATTTAAAAGGTTTTGATCCCGAACTTGGTAGTGGAGACGACTTTATTGCTTCGCCAAGAACCATTTTATTTGGGCTAAACGTAGCCTTTTAATTGAATCTTAAAGAAAAAGTCATGAAGAAATACATAATATACATATTCGCATTATTGTCACTAATCTCCTGTAGTGATATTTTAGATGAAGAACTTACCGGGGACCTTACGGCCGATGGCGTTTTTATTGATGAAGAAGGAATCGACTTTGCCCTGAACGGAGCCTATGCCTCGCTGGGCGTATTCATAGGGAACAGCAACACCGTTCGGGACGGTACAAACAAAGAAACCGGATGGACCCTTATTGCCTTTGGTACCGATACCTATACCAACGGTTCGGATGGTGGTTTTAAATATTTCAACACGTATGATTCCGACCTCAATGCAAGTTCGCAGATTGTACGGGAATCCTGGGACGAATTTTACAAAGGCATCAATACCGCCAATACAGTTATAGGCCGGGCCCAAGAAGCAATTCCCAACAATCCTCAAAAAGTAACGGAAGTTGTAGCCGAAGCACGATTTTTAAGGGCTTATTACTATTATTGGCTGGTACGTATATGGGGCCCCGTACATTATACCAATGAAGAAACAACCACAGCCGAAACCGAGGCGCACAGAATGGCCCTGGAAGAATTGTACCCGAAAATTATAGAAGATTTGCAATTTGCAGAAGATAATTTACCGGGGGTTCAGGACGATTTTGGAAGAGCCACGTCTTGGGCTGCTAAGGCAACCTTGGCAGACCTCTACCTTACCCGTAAAAATTACGATATGGCAGCTACCTATGCCGAAGACATTATAGACAATGGCCCATTTTCACTGGTAGGTTCTTATGCCGAATTATGGGAGCTTGAAAACGAACAAAACAGCGAGGTAATATGGTCTACACAATTTGCAGACGAACTGGAATACGATAATGGCGGGAACCCGGCACACTTGTTCTTTTTAATGGAATACGACAAATTACCGGGCATGAAAAGGGATATTGTAAACGGAAGACCGTGGAAAAGGTTTAGACCTACAAATTATTTATTAAATTTATACGATATGGAAGATCAAAGGTACGATGGCACTTTTGTAACGGTATATTATGCAAACAACCCAGATTCTGCGCCACCTGGTGTCGAAGTGGGCGATACTGCCGTTTACCTGCCACGTGTTCCTTTTTCACAAACCGAAAAAGATGCCAAGCCATATGGGGAAAGTATTTATAACCAAGATGAATATACCGAGAAAATATATCCGTCCAGTAAAAAATGGTTGCAGCCCAATAGGGCTTCTACCAACGAAGAATCTGGTGGAAGGGATTTTATTGCCTACCGCTTGGCCGAAATTTACTTGATCGCATCAGAAGCAAATGCTTTAAAGTCAAGCCCCGATCAAACAAAAGCGCTTTTTTACCTCAATGAAGTAAGAAAAAGGGCTTATGGCGCAGATAATGTTGCCGAGCTACCAACCATTGATGCTGTTGACATTGATGTAATTCTTGAAGAAAGAGCCAAAGAACTGGCTCAGGAAGGAAAAAGGTGGTTCGACCTTGTACGTACCGGAAAGTTGGTGGAACGTGTAAAACTATACAACCCGCAAGCAGCTTCCTTCATTCAAGATTATCATAATTTGAGGCCTATCCCCTTAACTCAAATTGATAGAACCTCAAACGAATTTCCGCAAAACCCTGGATA
Source organism: Galbibacter sp. PAP.153 (assembly GCF_037029175.1). Taxonomy (NCBI): domain Bacteria; kingdom Pseudomonadati; phylum Bacteroidota; class Flavobacteriia; order Flavobacteriales; family Flavobacteriaceae; genus Galbibacter; species Galbibacter sp. PAP.153. Next base: position 62,171 of record NZ_JAZEUN010000002.1, read on the forward strand.
TTAATGAATATTCAAAAAAAATATATTAAAATGAAACATCCATATTCAACACACAATAAAATAGACCCTCATGGATGTTTCATTTTTTCCACTTAAAAAACAACTAAATACAAACACATGAAATCAAGAATCAAAAATTACAAACTCTATGCCTTAGCATTAGGCCTTACCGTTAGTTTATCGGGTTGCCAGGAAGGTCCAAAAGACAATACCCCTTGGACACCGCTTTTTAACGGCAAAGACTTAAACGGATGGACGCAAAAAGGCGGAAAAGCAAAATATCGGGTAGAAAACGAAATGGTTATAGGAAGTACCGTTCACGATACGCCAAACTCATTCATGACAACCGATAAGATGTACGACGATTTTATTATGGAACTTGATTATAAGGTAGATTCTACGATGAATTCCGGTATTCAAATCCGAAGTAACAGCATTCCCCAATACCAAAATGGGCGCGTACATGGTTACCAAATTGAAATAGATCCTTCCGACAGGGCCTGGAGCGCCGGTATTTATGATGAAGGAAGACGTGGGTGGCTTTTCCCGCTAACAGACGATAAACAGGCTCAACAGGCATTTAAACAAGGAGATTGGAACCATTATAGAATTGAAGCCATTGGAGATACCATAAAAACTTGGATCAATGGTGTGCCCGCTGCACATCTCGTAGACGACAAAACACATACTGGGTTTATAGCACTGCAAGTACACGCAATTGGCAAAGATGCCAAAGAGGGAACAGAAATTATGTGGAAAAACATAAATATACTTACCGATAGTTTAAGCAAATACAGCACAAAAACCCCAGTTCCCCCGGTTGTTACCAAAAACAACTTAACCATAGACGAAAAGAAAAACGGCTGGAAAATGCTTTGGGATGGTAAAACCACCAATGGATGGAGAGGTGCCAGACTCGATGAATTCCCAGATAAAGGTTGGGTAATAGAAAATGGTATTTTAACCGTTTTGGAAAGTGAAGGAAAGGAATCGGCTGCCGGTGGCGATATTGTTACCAAAAAGCCATACGCCAATTTTGAGCTGAAAGTAGATTTTAAACTTACTAAAGGGGCCAATAGCGGCATTAAATATTATGTTGATACCGAAATAAACAAAGGCCCGGGCTCTTCCATAGGCTTGGAGTATCAAATCCTTGACGACGACAATCACCCGGATGCCAAACTAGGGAACCACGACGGAAGCAGGACCGTGGCTTCTTTATACGACCTAATTCAAGCCAACCCTAAAAAACCAATTCATCCTATCGGGGAGTGGAATACCGCTAGAATTGTTTCAAAAGACAACCATGTGGAACATTGGCTAAACGGAATGAAGGTTTTGGAATATGAAAGGGGAAGCGATGAATTCCGTAAACTCGTTTCAGAAAGTAAATACAAAAAATGGCCAAACTTCGGGGAACTGGAAAAAGGAAGCATCCTATTACAAGACCATGGAAACAGAGTATCTTATAAAAACATCAAAATAAAAACTTTATAAAATCATGACAACTAGACGCAACTTTATAAAAAACACTGTATTAAGCAGTACCGCCCTTGCCGTAGGCGGCTCTGTAATGGGGATGCCCGCAAGCAGTTACCGCAGGATTATTGGCTCCAACGACCGTTTAAATGTGGCCATTGCCGGTTTGGGACGCCGTTTGGGTGCATATTACCAGCCCATTGCAAGAAAAGAAAGCAATGTAAACCTTATGTATTTGTGCGATGTTATGGAAAGCCAAAGACTTAAGGCCAAGGAAAATTTCTCCAAATTGATTGATTACACCCCAAAACTGGAAAACGATATTAGAAAGGTTATAGACGATAAAAAGGTAGATATCCTCATTAATGCAACCCCAGACCATTGGCACACCCCTGGCTCTATTCTGGCATTAAAGGGCGATAAGCACGTATATGTGGAGAAACCCTGTAGCCATAACATGAATGAGAACGAAATGCTGGTTGCTGCCTCTAAAAAATTCAACAAAATTGTACAAATGGGGAACCAGCAACGTTCGTCTGGCCATACCATAGATATCATCAATCAAATTCATAACGGCGTAATCGGCACCCCATATAAAGCGGTTGCTTTTTACAGCAATGGCCGTGGCGAAACGCCAATCCAAAAAAAGGCACCCGTTCCGCAAGGGCTCGATTGGAAACTATGGCAAGGACCCGCAGTCCACAGGGAATATACTGATAACACTTGGGATTATAACTGGCACTGGTACGGTTGGAACTACGGTACGGCAGAAGCCGGAAACAATGCCACGCACGAGCTGGATGTTGCCCGTTGGGCATTACAGGTAGGCTTTCCGCAACATGCAGAAGTAGAAGGCAATAAAAGACACTTTTTAGATGATGGCTGGGAAATGTACGATACCATGTTGGCTACTTTTAAATTTGCCGACAATAAAATTATCCAATGGGACGGAAAAAGTAGAAACGGTTATCAAACCTACGGCGGTGGCCGCGGTACCGTAATCTATGGAAGTGAAGGCTCTGTTTATGTAGACAGGGAAAAATACATCCTTATGGACCGCTCCGGAAAAGTGGTAAAAGAAGTCAATGCAGGCTCTAATGAAGCAGGCACGGCACTCGGTGGTGGTGGCGACATGTCTACAAGCCACATGGTTAACTTTTTTGAAACCATCCGTGGAAAAGAAAAATTAAACGCACCTATCGATGATGCCAGTGTTAGTATGGCCATGGTGCATTATACCAATGTAGCTTATCGCATTAAAAAAGGCTTTAAAATTGATGAAAAGAACGGAAAAATGCTCGATAACGATGCCATGAAACTTTGGGGACGTGAATATGAAAAAGGCTGGGAACCAACTTTATAAACTTTTTTGATGCAGGAAAAGAAAACAACCGACTTTTTTAAAGAAGATGAAAATCCTTGGGAAGCTGTTGCTGAAGGAATAAGCAGGCAAATTACCGGATTTAATACCGACCTTATGATGGTGAAGGTTAAGTTTAAAAAAGGAGCCATTGGATACCAACACCAACACATCCATTCGCAAAGCTCTTTTGTTGCATCGGGAAAATTTGAAATAACCATAGGCGGCAAAACGGAGATTTTAACGACCGGAGATACTTTTTTTGTACAACCAAACATCATCCATGGGGCAAAATGTATCGAAGATGGCGTTTTGGTCGATGTTTTTAATCCTGCCCGTGAAGATTTTTTATCAGAGTAAACTACCTCGGTGCAAGCACACGAGGCATTGGTCGGAAACAAATTTTTAATTTCGAGGCAAGCCTCGGGGTATTATACCCTTTGGCGGCGCCAATAAAAAAAATTACATGAATCAACTTAAAAATAAAGTAGCCATAATTACTGGTGGAAATGGCGTATTGGGCGGGGCTATTGCAAAAGGCCTTGCCCAATGTGGTGCCAAGGTAGGCATTTTAGGAAGAACCGAAGGAACCGTACAACAAGTAGTAAAGGAAATACAGAAAAATGGCGGACAGGCAATGGCACTGGTTGCAGATGTCCTGGACAAAAACGCACTTGAAAACGCCAAAACCAGTATTGTAAAAAACTGGGGAACAATAGATATATTGGTAAATGCGGCCGGAGGCAACAGAAAAGGGGCTACCATAGCTCCCGAAGACACCTTTTTCGATCTTTCCTTGGATGATTTTGACAAAGTAAACGACCTTAATTTTAAAGGTACCGTTCTCCCCTCTTTTGTTTTTGGCAAACAAATGGCAGCGCAAAAAAGCGGAAGCATCATCAACATCTCATCAATGGCGGCACAACAAGCCATAACCCGTGTGGTAGGATATTCGGCCAGTAAGGCTGCGGTAGATAACTTCACCAAGTGGTTAGCAGTGGAAATGGCACTAAAATACGGAGACGAAATACGCGTAAACGCCATAGCACCAGGCTTTTTTGTGGGAGAACAAAACCGGGCCCTTTTGTTAAATCCAGATGGCTCTCTAACTCAAAGGGGAAATACCATTGTTGCACAAACACCCATGAAACGCTTTGGAAAACCAGAAGAACTGCAAGGGGTGGTAAATTGGCTGGCATCTGCCGGGGCTTCTTTTGTAACTGGTGTCGTTATCCCCATTGACGGTGGGTTTAGTGCTTTTAGCGGGGTTTAATTGAATTATGAAAATCAATAAAATGGATCTTACACTTGAAAAAACATGGCGTTGGTACGGACCAAACGATCCCGTATCGCTTCAAGATATCAAACAGGCCGGGGCAACCGGGATTGTAACCGCACTCCACCATATCCCAAATGGCGATGTCTGGGAAATGGAGGCTATTTTGCAACATAAAAAAGTAATTGAAAAAGTAGGTTTGTCATGGTCGGTTGTAGAGAGTGTTCCCGTGCACGAAAGCATTAAAACGCAAACAGGAAATTACAAGCAATATATAGACAATTACAAGCAAACACTTATTAACCTTGGCCAATGCGGCATCGATACCGTTTGTTACAATTTCATGCCTGTACTGGATTGGACCCGTACCGATTTGGATTTTTTAGTTGAAGATGGATCTACGGCTTTACGGTTTGATAAAAAAGCATTTGCAGGCTTTGAATTGTTTTTACTGAAAAGGCCTGGGGCCGAAAATAATTATTCAAAAGAAGAAATTGAAGCTGCAAGACTATATATCGAAAACTTATCGGAAGAAGAAAAGCAAAAACTGGTGAATAATATTATTGCCGGGCTTCCGGGGGCCGAAGAAGGTTATTCTTTAACCGAATTCAACAATGTGCTTCAAAAGTATAACAACATAGACGCCAAAAAACTTAAAGAACACCTTTTTTACTTTTTGGAGAATATTGTGCCAGCAGCCGAAAAATCCAACGTAAGGCTTTGCATCCATCCAGACGATCCGCCCTACCCTATTCTTGGGCTTCCCCGGGTGGTAAGTACAGAACAGGACATTGCCGATATATTTACCGCTGTTGACAGCCAGTTTAACGGGCTCACTTTTTGCACAGGCTCGTTTGGGGTGCGTCCCGATAACGACCTTCCAGCAATGGTAAAACGCTTTGGACACCGTATACATTTTATTCATTTAAGAAGCACACAAAGAGATGCCGAAGGGAATTTTCATGAAGCCAATCATCTGGAAGGCAATGTTGACATGTATGGGGTCATGAAAGAATTGATTAACGAGCAGTGCAAAAGGGCAACAAACAACCGATTGGATTACAGGATGCCCCTGCGCCCAGATCATGGGCATAAAATGCTCGACGACCTTAAAAAGAAAACAAACCCCGGCTATTCGGCTATTGGCAGGTTGCGCGGACTGGCAGAATTAAGGGGGCTCGAAATGGGCATCAGGAAATCGAAAGTGTAAACCTGAAAAACAATATTGTATGTTTTATTGAAAAATACATTAAATTTTTTATAAAAATCAATGGATAATAAAAATAACACTAAGTTTTTTTTGATTTTTGGTAATATTTAAAAAATTGATTTATATTTGTGTAATCGATTACATAAACACATAATTATGACTAAAGTAGACTTTAGATATGCAACGCATCCAATAGATGCCAGAAAGTACGGAACAGATGAATTAAGGGATCATTTTTTGTTGAATCCCATTTTCAAGGAAAATGAAATAAGATTAACCTACACCATGTATGATAGGTACATTGTTGGCGGTGCCATGCCGGTTGATAAATCCCTTAAATTAGAGACCTTCGACCATTTAAAGGCCAATTACTTTCTGGAAAGGCGTGAATTGGGAATTATAAATGTTGGCGGAAAGGGAATTGTAACCGTAGATGGCAATGTTTATGAACTCAGTAAAAAAGAGGCCTTATATATAGGCAAGGAATGTAAAGATATCGTTTTTGAATCTACCGATGGCGAGCAGGCTTTATTTTATATTAACTCTGCCCCGGCCCATCATAAATATCCAACTCAAAAAGTAGGCCGTGAAGATGCCGAAATTATAGAGTTGGGCGACCAAAAATACGCAAATAAAAGAATATTAAACAAACTTATTGTAAACAGCATCGTAAAAACATGCCAGCTTCAAATGGGGGTTACCGAGCTTCAAGAAGGAAATGTATGGAATACCATGCCCGCACATACCCATACAAGAAGAATGGAGGCTTATTTTTATTTCGATCTGGAAGAAGGTCAAACCGTATGCCATTTCTTAGGGGAACCTCAGCATACACGTCATATTTTCATGGAAAACCATCAAGCGGTGCTTTCTCCCGAATGGTCCATCCACTCTGGGTCGGGAACGGCCAATTATTCTTTTATTTGGGGAATGGCCGGTGAAAATCTAGATTATGGCGACATGGACGGTGTTGCGCCAAACGAATTAAAATAAAATAGATGAATTTATTCAACCTAAAAGGAAAAAGGGCATTAGTAACAGGAGGTACGCACGGGCTAGGAATGGCCATGGCCGAAGGCCTTGCCGATGCGGGTGCCGAACTTGTAATAAGCAGTACCACCCCCGAAAAGCTCGAAAATGCATTAAACCATTACAAAAGCAAGGGGTATGTTGCAAACGGTTATCTTTTTGATATTACCGATGAGAACAAAGCCGCCGAAAAAGTACAGGAAATATATAAAAATCAAGGTCATATCGATATTTTGGTAAACAATGCGGGCATTATAAAAAGAGAAGCTGCATTGGACATGAATGTTGCCGATTTCCGCCGTGTAATAGATGTTGACCTTGTGGGAGCGTTTATCATGTCTCAATTGGTTGCAAAAAATATGATTGAACGCGGGGGCGGTAAAATTATAAATATCTGTTCCATGATGAGCGAACTTGGTAGGAACAGCGTTACCGCATATGCCGCGGCCAAAGGCGGCCTAAAAATGCTTACCCAAAACCTGGCTACCGAATGGGCCAAGCACAATATACAGGTAAACGGCATTGGGCCGGGTTATTTTGCAACTTCGCAAACCGAACCCATTCGTGTTGACGGCCATCCATTTAACGATTTCATCATCAACAGGACACCTGCCGCCCGTTGGGGAAATCCGGAAGACCTGGCCGGAACTGCGGTTTTCTTGGCTTCAGGGGCAAGTAATTTTGTAAACGGTCAGGTAATTTATGTAGATGGCGGCATTTTGGCCACCATCGGGAAACCAATAAACGAAAAATAAATGGCGAAAAATACTTTCATAAACGACAATTTTTTACTTCAAAATAAATACGCAGAAGAGCTTTATCATAAGTATGCGAGCAAAATGCCGATTATAGATTATCATTGCCATTTGCCCCCAAAGGATATTGCAGAAAATAGGGTGTTTGAAAACTTAACGCAAATATGGATTTATGGCGACCATTACAAATGGCGTGCCATGCGTACTTTGGGCATTAACGAAAAATTTATTACCGGAAATGCTTCTGATAAAGATAAATTTCTTCAATGGGCTAAAACTGTTCCGTATACCATGCGAAATCCATTGTACCATTGGACACAATTGGAATTGGCCCGCTATTTCGATATCTATGATTTGTTGAATGAAAAAAGCGCTGAAAGTATCTATAAAGAAGCTTCAGAAAAATTAAATTCTGATGCCTTTAGTTGCCAAAGCCTGCTTTCTAAAATGAACGTTGAAGTAGTTTGTACCACGGAAGACCCAACAGATTCCCTGGAGCATCATCAAAAACTGGCAAAAAGTAATTTTAAAACCCATATTTCAACTTCCTTTAGGCCGGATAAGGCCATTTTAATTGGAAACGAAGATTTTGTTCAATACCTGAATAAACTTGAGAAAAGTTCGGGAATTTCAATCAATTCGTACAAAGACTTAAAAGATGCGTTGGTAGACAGGATAGCTTATTTTGATGAAAATGGCTGTAAAGTATCCGACCATGGCTTAAATGCAATTCCCTATGCAGCATATACCGAAAAGGAAATTACGGATATCTTTAAAAAGCGTATCGATAAAAAACAACTTACCAATGAAGAAATCTCTAAATATGAAAGTGCCGTATTGCAATTTCTGGCCGAACAATACCACGCAAAGGGTTGGGTACAACAATTTCATTTAGGGGCTTTAAGAAACAACAACACACGTATGTTGAAGGAGTTAGGGCCAGATACGGGTTGGGATTCCATTGCCGATTATCCGCAAGCGGAAAACCTTTCCAAGTTCCTCAACAGTCTAGATACCAACAATACGTTAACAAAAACCATAATATACAATCTTAACCCTGCCGATAACGAAGTTATGGCCACCATGATTGGCAATTTTAACGATGGTTCCGTAAAAGGAAAAGTACAATTTGGTTCCGGTTGGTGGTTTTTAGACCAAAAAGACGGGATGATAAAGCAAATGAACGCTTTATCAAACATGGGGCTTATTAGTTGTTTTATAGGCATGCTAACCGATTCCAGAAGTTTTCTCTCATACCCAAGACATGAATATTTCAGAAGAATTTTATGTAACTTGTTTGGGGAAGAAATCAAAAATGGGGAATTACCCAATGATATGGAATGGATTGGAAAGATCATTCAGGATATTTCGTATAATAACGCCAAAGAATATTTTAATTTTTAAATAGCATTAACCACCAAAACCTATTACCTTGAAAAAAGTAGTTGCACTGGGGGAAGTTTTGTTAAGGCTCTCCACCAAAGGTCATTTAAAATTTTCTCAAGCCATTGAACTCAATGCCGATTATGGCGGAAGCGAATTAAACGTGCTTACCGGATTGGCAAATTTTGGCATGCAGGCAGAAATGGTTACGCGCCTGCCCGAAAACGATATTGCCCAAACAGCACTCATGCAAATGAGAAAATACAATATTGGCACAAAACATATTCTTAAAGGCGGTAAACGTTTAGGGCTCTATTTTTTGGAAAAAGGCGCTTCTGTAAGGGGAAGTAAAATTATATACGACCGTGCACATTCTTCTTTTGCCGATATTGAAAAAGGGATGATCGACTGGGAAACGGTTTTTAAAGATGCCGCATGGTTTCATTGGTCGGGAATTACACCCGGGGTCTCTCAAGGTGCCGCCGATGTTTGCCTGGAAGCCATTGAAATGGCCACAGATCTGGGCCTTACCGTCTCAACCGATTTTAATTACCGTGCCAACCTTTGGAACTATGGGAAAACCCCCGGAGATATCATGGAAAAAATGGTTTCTAAATGCCATGTAATCCTTGCGGGCGATTATGCTTCTAAACAGTATTTTAATATCGTTCCCGATGGAGATTCAGAAGAAAAGCTTCAACAGTCCCTTTGCGAAAAATTGAAGCAGCACTTTCCAAATAGCAAAAAAATAATCATTACCAACCGAAAAAACATAAGCGCATTGCACAATAAATGGTCGGCCGTAATGTACGACGGGGAAAAAATGCGGTCGTCTCAATCTTACGACATAACAGATATTGTTGACAGGATTGGAGCGGGCGATAGCTTTATGGGCGCCTTAATTTACGGGCTCAGCCATTACAACGACCAAAAGGCACTGGATTTTGCCGTTGCGGCCTCTTGCTTAAAACATACTATATACGGTGATGCCAATCTGGTATCTAAAGAAGATGTGGAAAATTTAATGGGCGGTGATACTTCCGGTAGGGTAAATAGGTAAACCGTCAACAAAAACTATAAAAATAAGTACATGAAAACATATACAAGAATAGAAGTCGCCAAAACAATGGAAAGTACCGGACTGGTACCTTTGTTTTATCACCCCGATAAAGATGTTGTATGCCAGGCAGTAAAGGCCTGTTATGATGGTGGCGCACGTTTGTTCGAATTTACGGCCCGTGGTGCCTTGGCCCATGAAGTTTTTTCAGACTTGGTAAAATATTGCGGCCAGCATTGCCACGATATGATATTGGGCGTGGGCTCGGTAACCGATGCAGCATCGGCTTCATTATACATTCAATTGGGAGCACAATTTATTGTAACCCCCGTATTTAGGGAAGATATAGCCATTGCCTGCAACCGTAGAAAAATTTTATGGGCACCAGGATGCGGAACCCTTACCGAAATTGCAAAAGCAGAAGAATTTGGCTGTGAAATTGTAAAACTGTTTCCCGGTGCAACTTACGGCCCATCGTTTGTTAAAGCTATAAAAGGCCCATGCCCCTGGACAAGCATTATGCCAACGGGCGGCGTTAGTCCAGACGAAAAAAACATTACCGACTGGTTTAATGCCGGGGTAACATGTGTTGGAATGGGTTCTAAATTAATTTCAAAAGAAATTATAGAAAAAGGCGATTACAAAAAACTGGAGAAAAACGTTGAAGCAGTACTTAATATGATTAAAAAGGCCAGAAAATGAAGAATTTTTTAAAAATCTCAATCGTTGTATTTGGCTTTCTGTTATGCTTTTCGTGCAATGAATCTACAAAACATAAAACAATAAGGCTGGCTCACGGGCTGGATGTAAACCATTCGGTACACAAGGCAATGCTTGAAATGGCCAAGAACCTTGAAGAAGCTTCCGGCGGCAAGCTCACCATTAAAATTTACCCCAACCAACAATTAGGCTCCGAGAGGGAATGTCTGGAACTGCTTCAAATAGGAAGCCTTGACATGACAAAGGTTTCTGTAGGCGTTATGGAAAATTTTGCTCCTAAAATGAAAGTACTTGGACTTCCGTTTCTTTTCAGGAACAAGGAACATTCCTTTAATGTTTTGGACGGACCCATTGGTAAGCAACTTTTAAATGAAGGTGAAAAATATTGGTTAAAAGGGCTTTGTTACTACGATGCGGGAAGCAGAAGCTTTTATACAAAAGACAGGCCTGTAAAAAATCCCGAAGACCTAAAAGGAATGAAAATTAGGGTGATGGAAAGTGCTACGGCAATGGACATGGTAAGAAGCTTGGGCGGCTCCCCAACCCCTATTTCATGGGGAGAGTTATATACATCCTTGCAACAAGGTGTGGTAGATGGAGCCGAAAACAACCCGCCAAGTTTTTACCTCTCCAGGCATTATGAGGTATGTAAATACTATTCGCTCGACGAGCATACCGTACTTCCCGATGTGTTGGTCGTTGGAACACATTTTTGGAACAGCCTAACGGAACAAGAACAAAAATGGTTGCAGGAAGCCGCAGACAAATCGGTAAAATACCAACGTAAATTATGGGCCAAATCAGAAAAAGAAGCCTTGGACGCCGTAAAAGAAGCTGGTGTTGAAATTATTCACCCAAACAAAGAGCCTTTTGCCAAAGAAGTACAAAGCGTCTACAACAGTTATAAAGACAATAAGGAAATGTATTCCCTCATTCAGGAAATTAAACAAACAAAATAAGCATGGACATTAGAAAAAAGATAGACCTTCTCTTGGGCAGATTCCTCGTTTTAATAATGGCCATTATGGTTATAAACGTATTGTGGCAGGTATTTACACGTTATGTTACCGGAACCCCAAGCTCTTTTACAGACGAACTGGCCCGCTATTTAATGATATGGGTCGGGGTATTGGGCGCTGCATATGTTTCCGGGCGGAACATGCACGTGGCCATAGACGTACTTCCGTCCAAAACCAGTACCAAAACACAGCAAAAACTTAAAATATTGGTAAATGTATTAATTATATTGTTTGCCTTGGTTGCATTTGTTATTGGGGGCATACGCCTTGTTTACATAAGCTACATTCTCGGTCAACACTCGCCGGCCCTTAACGTACCGTTGGCAGTTGTTTATTTGGTAATTCCAATAAGTGGCTTACTCATTATTTTTTATAAAACTTCAGATATTTTAAAGAAATCATAACATGGAATATATACCTGTACTTGTATTGGTAATTAGCTTTATAGCTTTATTGGCTATTGGAACCCCCGTTGCGTGGAGTATTACCATTTCGTCTTTGTTAACAATGTTGGTAAGTATTTCTGCATTACCGGCTTTTACAACAGTATCGCAACGAATGGCCACTGGCCTCGACAGTTTTGCCCTCTTGGCAATTCCATTTTTTATTCTCTCGGGCCAATTAATGAACAAAGGGGGAATTGCCCATCGGCTTATTGCCTTTGCCAAAACCTTGGTGGGCTCGCTTCCGGGCGGGCTTGCATTGATTAATGTTATCGCTGCCATGTTAATGGGCGCCATTGCCGGGTCGGCCATGGCCTCTGCATCGGCCATGGGAAGCATTTTGGGCCCTGAAATGGAAAAAGAAGGGTATTCCAAGCAATTTGGCGTGGCCGTAAATATTACCTCTGCAACTACGGGATTGGTAATACCGCCCAGTAATGTGCTAATTGTCTATTCTCTTGCCAGTGGCGGGGTTTCTATTGCAGCACTGTTCCTTGCCGGATATATCCCGGGAATATTAACAGGGCTTTTTTTAATGATTGTAGCTGCTGTTTGGGCAAAAAAGAAAAAATATAAGGTTGGTAAAAGAAGTTCTTTAAAAGAAGTTTTTAAAACTTTTATTGATGCACTTCCCAGTTTATTTTTACTTGTAGTTGTTATCGGCGGAATAGTTATAGGTGTGTTTACCGCTACTGAAGCTTCAGCCATTGCGGTATTGTACACTTTGGTTTTAGGGATTATCTACAAGGAAATATCATTTAAAAACCTTCCGCAGGTTTTATTGGATTCTGCCGCGACAACCGCCATTGTAATGTTATTGATAGGCGCGTCCATGAGTATGTCGTGGGTAATGTCATACGAGAACATCCCTCAAAATATCAGTAGTGTTCTGTTGGGCATTAGCGATAACCCCATTATAATCCTGCTTATTATCAACCTGCTCTTATTGTTTGTAGGAATTTTTATGGATATGACCCCGGCTGTACTAATTTTTACCCCTATTTTTTTACCCGTGGTAACCAAATTGGGCATGGATCCTGTACATTTTGGTATTATCATGGTGCTAAACCTTTGCATAGGCTTATGCACGCCTCCCGTTGGTTCGGTACTGTTTGTGGGCGTCGGGGTGGCAAATACAACCATACAAAAAGTGGTAAAACCATTAATTCCTATGTTTTTGGCAATGATCTTTGCCCTGTTCCTCGTAACCTACTTTCCACAACTTACGCTTTGGTTACCAAGTTTATTTGATTTATAAATAAAAATGCTACGCTATAAAAATGAAAAAATTAAATAGAAACATTAAAACCCACCAAACAAAACCTCCTGTCAAGATTGTCCAGTTTGGCGAAGGGAACTTTTTAAGGGCTTTTGTAGATTATGCCGTTCATACCCTTAACCAAAAATGCAATTTCAATGCTGGAGTGGCCGTGGTTCAACCATTGGCCGGAGGCATGGTAGCCAAACTAAATGAGCAAGATGGATTGTATACCCTTTTTATGAAAGGTATTTATCAAGGCAAAGAAGTTCAAGAAAAAGAATTGATTACCAGCATTGTTCGGGGAATTGACCCATACACTCACTTTCAAGAGTATTTAGACTTAGCTAAGGAAGAGGATTTGGAGTTTATCATTTCCAATACCACTGAAGCCGGTATTGCTTTTAATCCAAACGATACCCCAAACATGCAGCCTCCTGCTTCCTTTCCGGCAAAACTAACCCGCTTGTTACTGGAACGCTACAATTATTTCCAAGGAAGCCCAAACAAAGGGCTGACCATCATCCCGTGCGAATTGATAAATTACAATGCAGATACCTTAAAAGAAATCATTTTAAAATATATTGACCTTTGGGAACTCGACCATGCCTTTAAAAGCTGGTTGCTAAACCACAATACTTTTCATAATACTTTGGTAGATAGAATCGTTCCCGGATATCCAAAGGATGATATTGAAACATATCGCAAAGAACTCGATTATGAAGATGATTTAATTGTTTCAGCCGAGAAATTCTTCCTCTGGGTAATTGAAGGAGATGAAAATATCAAAGAAAAACTTCCTTTTGGCAAAACAGGACTAAATGTACTGGTTGTAAAAAACATGCAACCATACCGCACCCGAAAGGTAAGGATACTCAATGGTGCCCATACCACCATGGTCCCGTTTTCTTTACTCTATGGAAATGAAACCGTAAAAGAAACCATTGATAACGGTTTTACGGGAGATTTTGTTCAAAAAGCGGTTTTTAACGAAATTATCCCAACCCTGAACATGGACAAAAAAGAACTGCAAAATTTTGCAAATGATATATTGGACCGCTTTAGGAATCCGTTTATTAAACATCAACTTTCCAGCATTGCCCTAAATTCAATATCAAAATTCAAGGTAAGGGTATTGCCAAGCCTAAAAGGCCATATTGAAATAACCAAAACCCTTCCTCCTCACCTAACTTTTGCACTGGCATGCCTTATCCGCTTTTACAAAGGCGAATGGAACGGTAAGTTACTCCCGGTCCATGACGACAAAAGCATTGTAAATAAGTTTAAGGATGTTTGGACTGTAAATTCCATGGAAACCATTTCTGAAACCATTCTTTCAGAAACTTTGTTCTGGGATGAAGACTTAAGCAATATAAACGGACTTAAACAAGCAGTAACAATGGCCCTAAAGGAAATTGAAGGCCACGGTGTTGAAAAAGGCTTTGAAAACTTTAAGGCCTATCTTCAGAATGTTTAAAATGATGAGTTATGGAAAAGAAGTTAATTAAGGTACACCATTCAGATAATGTGGCCGTTGCACTAAAAAACCTATCGGCCGGAGATTCCATTACCTTTGAAGGTGAAAACGTTATACCAACCACCAACGTAAAGGCCAAACATAAAATTGCGCTGCAAGCTTTTAATCCCGGGGACCGTATTATTATGTACGGTGTGTTGGTAGGCAGTGCAGGCCAAAACATAGAAAAGGGAGAAGTTATCACCACCGAAAATGTAAAACACCAAAGTGAAAAGGTATCTAGAAAAACCGCCACCTACAATTGGGAAGCACCCGATGTAAAAAAATGGGAAAACAAGACTTTTTCCGGCTACCATCGTAAAGACGGGCAGGTAGGTACCCGCAATGTCTGGCTGTTTTTTCCTTTGGTATTTTGCGAAAATAGAAATATTGAAGTCCTAAAAGAAGTTTTCGAAAAAGAGCTTTTAAATGAAGACATCAACAAACACCGATTGTTACTTCGGTCCCTTATCAATAAAAAGGAAGGTGCCGGTCAAGAAGAAACCACTTCAGGGCAAGTTCCCGTTTTTAACAACGTTGAAGTAAAATTTATTACGCATCAAGGAGGCTGCGGTGGTATCCGCCAAGACTCGGAAACATTGGCAAGGCTTTTGGCCGGTTATGTTAACAACCCAAATGTAGCCGGGGCCACGGTATTGAGCCTTGGTTGCCAGAATTTGCAGATCAAGATTTTTAAAGATGCCTTAAATGAAGTTTCACCGGATAACGAAAAGCCTATTTTAATCTATGAGCAACAACAAATGGGAACCATTGAAAACATGCTCAATACCATTATTGAAGAATCTTTTGAGGAAATAAAAAAGGCCAATAAAGTAGTACGTAAACCTGCGCCTCTTTCTAAACTTAAAATAGGACTGGAATGTGGGGGTTCCGATGGGTTTTCAGGTATTTCTGCCAATCCAACCCTTGGTCATGTTTCAGACATTCTGGCCGCTTTAAAAGGAACGGCAATTTTATCAGAATTCCCGGAACTCTGTGGCGTGGAGCAAGAATTGGTAAACCGTTGCATTGACGACTCCCAAGCAGAACGCTTTTTGAAGCTTATGAAAGATTTCGAAAAATCTGTTGTAGACGCGGGATCGGGCTTCGATATGAACCCTTCGCCCGGAAATATTAAAGACGGACTCATAACCGATGCCATGAAATCGGCAGGGGCCGCCAAAAAAGGAGGCACCTCTCCCATTACCGATGTTCTGGATTATACCGAATATGCCACCAAACCAGGGTTAAACCTCCTGTGCACACCTGGAAACGATGTAGAAAGTACTACCGCCATGGC
This sequence comes from Galbibacter sp. PAP.153, assembly GCF_037029175.1. Taxonomy (NCBI): domain Bacteria; kingdom Pseudomonadati; phylum Bacteroidota; class Flavobacteriia; order Flavobacteriales; family Flavobacteriaceae; genus Galbibacter; species Galbibacter sp. PAP.153. The sequence continues at coordinate 77,976 of NZ_JAZEUN010000002.1, forward strand.
CGGTTCTGGAGCCAATATTATATTGTTTACTACAGGTCTGGGAACCCCGACCGGGAACCCGATAACGCCGGTAATAAAAGTGGCTTCAAATAGCGAGCTCGCCTCAAAAATGCCCGATATAATCGATATCGATACCGGGGCCATCATCCGTGGCGAAAAAACCATCGAAGAAATGGCAGGCATCCTATTGGAATATATCATAGAAATAGCTAGCGGGAAAAAGTCGAAAGCCATGGCATTAAATCAAAACGATTTTATCCCGTGGAAAAGAGGTGTTTCCCTGTAATTATTATCTAACCGAAGACATCCTTATTTTTAAAGTGGGCGAAAGTACCACTTTTTTTTCTATTTTAACGTTCGAGTCTTTTACTTGCTCCAGAAAAACCTTGGCAGCCATTTTGCCCATTTCCACAGGCGATTGATCGACCGTTGTCATGGAAAGTTCTAAAAATTTGGTGAAGGGCTCGTTACTGAAGCCCACCACACAAAATTCGCTGGGAATTTTAATCCCATGTTTCTTTAATTGCTGAATGGCCCCCAAAGCCACATAATCACTGGAGGAGAAAATAGCATCGGGTGGTTCCGGGAGCATCAATAACTTTTCTGAAGCCTTTTGACCGGCCCGGATATCGCTTTTTGTTTTAATTACATATTCCTTTTTAAGGGCAATGCCATGATCGGTCAATGCTTTCTTGTAACCTTCGTACCTATTTTTATAAATCTCTAGGCTCCAGTCCCCCGATAAATGCGCAATGCGCTTACAGCCTTGGTCAATTAGGTGCTTGGTTGCCCTGTATCCGCCCTCAAAATCGTCAATGGTTACGGTACTTACCCCTTTTAAATCTTTTTTACGGTCAAAAAATACCAAGGGCACATTCTTTTCCAATACGTATTCAAAATGGTCCGTTTGCGTGGTTAATTTGGAAACCGACATTAAAATACCGTCAACCTGTGCATTGAGCAATGCATTGATATTATCGATTTCGGTGCTTTCCTGCTCGTGCGTTTGACATATAATGACATGATAGCCCAACGGGTACAATTCCTCTTCAATGCCCCTTATAATTGCCGAGAAGAAATTTCTATCAATATAAGGAACAATAACGCCAACGTTATTGCTCTTACCGCTTTTAAGAGCCAGTGCAAGCCTATTTTGTTTGTAATTCATCTTAGCCGCAGTTTCCATGACCAGTTTTTTTGTAGCGGCACTAATTTTCGGGTTATTGTTAAGTGCCCTGGAAACCGTAGCAGCTGTAATGTTTAGTGCCTTGGCTATATCGTAAATGGTAGTTTTTTCACTCATTCTGTTATCCTTTAATAGATAATAGCTTACAAATGTAACTATTTTGGTTTATAGTGCTAATTTTTATGTTATCGATTACAAATTAAACTATAAAAGGGTCAAAAGCTCTATAATCGAGGGATGTAGCACCCCTTAATCCATAAAATATATGCTAATGTAATACTATTTTGTTAAAATTGAAGGTTTTATATTACCGATTTATCATTTTTTTTGATAAAAAATTTGTTTTTTAGTAGTATTTCATTAGTTTCGTGCAATCGATTACAAAAAAACTAACACGAACAGATTAAACCAAATTACAAAAACCAAGCTAACGCAATTATGAAAATTAACTTTATTAACCGTTTAAAACCTTCAAAGCTTTTAAAAGCTACAACAGCTCTTTGCTTGCTGGCATGTAGCTTAAGTTTTGGACAGCAAAATACGACCGTAACAGGGAGTATTACTGAAACAGAAACTGGCACGCCCCTACCGGGAGTGAATGTAGTTGAAAAAGGGAGTTCTAATGGAACCACAACCGATTTTGACGGGAATTACTCCATTAACGTATCCAGTCTAAATGCAACACTGGTAATTAGCTATATTGGCTTCAAAACTCAAGAAATTCCTTTAAATGGAGCTTCATCCATAAACGTTGTTCTTGAGCCCGATACGCAATCGTTGGATGAAGTAGTTGTAATTGGATATGGTACCCAGAAAAAATCTGATCTGACCGGAGCTGTGGGGAGCATGGATGCCGAAACCCTTACCGACAGGAGCATGAACAATCCGCTGGAGGCCATGCAGGGTAATGTTCCGGGGGTGCAAATTACACAATCTACTGGACGTATTGGCGACGGATATGACATTACCATTAGGGGTAAAAATTCCCTGAATGGAAATTCGGGACCGCTTTTTGTTGTTGATGGGGTTCCTACAAACAATATTAACTTTTTAAACCCAGAGGACATTGAGCGAATGGATATCTTAAAAGATGCATCCTCTACGGCCATTTATGGTTCAAGGGGTTCTAATGGGGTGGTAATTGTTACCACAAAAAGTGGCGCCAATGCACCATCGGATTTTACAGTTTCCCTAGATAGTTATATGGGGGTAAAAGAGGTAGCAAGGCTTCCTAAAATGATGGGCGGTGAAAAATGGTGGTATTACCATCAATCGGCTTATCTGGCAACTGCAAGCGATGGGCCCGATGGCTATGTAACCCCGGAAACTTTGTACAATGCAGTAATTGGTACCCGCAACTCAGAATTATTGAGAAGGGCCAATAACAACGAAACGTTCGATTGGTACGATGCCGTATTAAAAACCGGTATTCAACAAAACAATTATGTAAATGTATCCGGAAGGACCGATGATGGTTTGGGGTATAATTTAGGTTTAGGACTTCAAAACGAAACAGGGAATATTGAAAATGAATCCCTTAAAAAATATAGTTTTAAATCGGGGCTCGATAAAAAAATCAACGATAAATTTTCATTAGGCGCCAATTTTACCGTTGCCTTGACGGAACAACAAGATGGTAGTGATATTGCCATGCAGGAAGCTTTTAGGCTAAATCCCTTCTTAAACCCTTATCAACTGGACGGCACAGGATTGTTTCCGCTACCAGGAAAACTAACCGATGGGATTGACCCAAATACATTGTATATTGACAAAACCAGTACCTATAACCCAATTCTCGAGATTAGAAATACTTCTGATGAAACACGAAGATGGACCGGGATTGGAAATGTGTATTTTCAGTATAACATACTGGACTGGTTATCGTTTAAAACAACCTATTCCGCAGGATATACCAGCTCGAGAAGAGGGCAGTCATGGGGCGCAATGACGGCCACCGGGGTTGCAAATAACAACAAAGCTTCCGCAGCTATTGAAAACAGCGAGAATTTTAACGGCACATGGGACAACCAATTCAATATTGATTATACGTTTAACGATGTTCATGCTTTTAATTTTTTGGCACTTCAAAGTTTATATTACAGCAGGAGCGAAAGTTCTTTTGAGAGCGCCAGAAATATGCCTTTCGATACGGGATTCTACAATCTTGGTTCCGGGGAACAAAGCACCTTCAACTTAGGGTCGGCTTATTCTAAGCAAACTTTAAGTTCTTATGCCCTGCGCCTCAACTATGGCTATAAAGACAAGTACTTAATTACACTCTCCAACCGTTGGGACGGTTCATCATTATTGGCACAGGATAGAAAATGGGATACCTTCCCCTCGGCAGCTTTTGCATGGCGTATAAGTGAAGAAAATTTCTTGAACAATTCGAATACCATTTCCAACCTTAAATTACGACTTAGTTACGGTTATACCGGAAATAATAATGTGGACCCCTATTCCACGCAAAATATCTTAGACCAGCAACTGTACTACGATTTTAACGGAACTACTGCCAACGGTTGGCTCCCCAGTAAATTGGCTAATACAGTATTAGGCTGGGAAAAAACCAGGGAAATGAACTTTGGTCTCGACTATGGTTTCTTTAACAACCGTATTAGCGGTACCGTAGATGTTTACGATAGGCTTTCTGATGATTTGATTATGGAACAAAACCTTCCATTGGAATCAGGTTGGCCATTGATAAATGCCAATGTTGGATCGGTAAAAAACACAGGGGTGGAAGCCAGTTTAACAGGACGCATAATCGACAATAAAAAAGTTTCATGGTCTACCACGCTTACTTTTACCAAAAACAAAAATTCTGTTGAAGAATTGTATGGTCAAGATGAAGTAGACGATGTGGGAAATGGATGGTTCATAGGAGAAGACATTGATGTTATTTATAATTATGACTTTGATGGTATTTGGCAAGGTGACGAAGTTGCCGAAGCAGTATCATACAACCAAAGCGAAGGGGAAGCAAAAGTAAGGGATATTAATAACGATGGGGTAATTAGCCCGAATGACGACCGTATATTTTTAGGAACTCCAAACCCAGATTGGTCCGGTAGTTTATTTACCAAACTACAAGTTGGCAATATTGACCTCTCAGCTTCTGTAATAACAAATCAAGGTATGTATGTTTATAGTAATTTCCATGCCAATTTCACCAATACAGAAGACCGTGGCCGCCAAAAACTGGATATCGATTGGTATGTGCCGGAAAACCAAGCCGGGGTTCCCGCACAATTTTCAAATAGTTACCCACAACCAAGGAATATGGGGACCTATTGGAAAGACGACGGCGTAGGATATTACAGGGACGCTTCCTTTGTAAAGGTAAAAAACATTGCATTGGGATATACATTTAACAATAACCTAATTGAAAAATTAAATATTAAATATTTCAGGATATACGCAAACGTTATAAATCCTTTTGTATTTACAGATTATGATGGGTACGACCCGGAATGGGCAGGTGCAGGTTTAGGTGTAGGTCGCGTAAGCTCTATTACATATCAGTTAGGAATCAACTTAAAATTTTAATCAATCATGAGGATCAAAAATATATTACTAGGTTTAGGAATCATAAGCATCACATGCTTCTCTTGTGATGATTATTTAGAAGAAGAAAATCTATCAAACGTTACTGCCGACAGCTTTTATACCACAGCTGATGGTTACACGTCGCTAATCAATGCCAATTATGCAAAACTTAAAGATATTTATGGTGGCGATGCATGGCTGTTTAGTGCCGGTACAGATCTTTATGCCGAAGGACGCGACCAAGAACCACCGGGATTAAGCCGATATACCCAATTAACGTCCTCTTCTCAAGGCGTTGGACAATTATACACTACCTGCTATCAAGCCATACAAAGTGCCAATATGGCCATTTATTATAGCGATTTGACCGAACAAACCTCTAACATAAACCAACAACTTGGAGAAGTGAAATACTTACGTGCCAATGCCTATTTTTTATTGGTTCAGACATACGGTGGCGTTGGACTGGTAACCGATTATATCGACAGCCCGGTATTGACGTTCGACAGGAACTCTGCCGAAGAAGTTTACAGTTTTATAGTTTCGGAACTTGAAGAATCTTTAACCATGGTTGGTAGCGGGGCATTCGATGGCCATGTTAACAAAAGGGCGGTTCAGCATTTGCTTGCCAAGGTACATTTAACAAGGGGATACGAAAGTTTCGCCGCTTCCGACGATTTTAGCAAAGCCGCCAGCTATGCCGACGATGCCATTAACGGGCAGGCATTAACCATTCCTTTTGAAGAATTGTGGGCCCCGGGCAATGAAATGAATGCTGAAACCATTTTTTCCGTTCAATATGATGAAACATCAAACAGCTCGGATCCAACTAATATCGGGAACAAGCAAAACTATTATTTCAGCTCGTATTTAGGCGGGGCCGAAGTTGCCGATAATGCACCTTACAGGTCATACACCCTATGCCCTACCGCTTTTGCCGTTAGCCTGTTTGATGAAGGCGACGAGCGCTGGGAAGGAACATTTATGACTGAAGCTTTCCAAAAATATTACGATTATTTTAGGGTAGAAGATCATAGTGGGCTTGAAGTAGCGCATTATTATGCGCCTAAATGGGCTAGCACCACGGCCGATACTACTGCTTACCGTTTGGATCATCCAAATACAACCATACATGCATATGGGGAATATGTACCTTCTGAAAACAGAAATTTTGATTACGAAACCATTCCCGTTAAAAAGTTTGATGATCCTGAATCACCTTTCAGTAGCAATGGAGGAAGCACAAGAGATATTATTTTGTCCAGATTGGCAGACACTTATTTAATCGCTGCCGAAGCTTATTTTCAAGACGGAAATGCCGGAACGGCCTTGGCGAGACTTAATGCCGTTAGGGAAAGGGCCAATGCCACTCCCGCAACGGCCGCCGATATGGATATTGATTATATCCTGGATGAACGAGCAAGGGAACTCCTTGGGGAATACCATCGCTGGTTCGATTTAAAACGTACCGGAAAATTGGTAGAAAGAGCATCCATGTATCATTATTTAATCGATGAAGGAAACTTTGTTGGAGCCAATGGGGAACTTAAAATATTAAGACCCATTCCGCAAGAAGCAATAGACCTAAACCAGAATAAAGATTTCCCTCAAAATCCCGCATATGAATAGTTCTCGTTTTTAAGTTGTACATTTAGTTAGCATTCATGAACTTGGTGATATAAAAGTCGTCAAGTTCATGATGTTTAAAATAAAAACCTACAATTCAATATTAAAATCAATACAATGAAAAAAGTTAAATTCTTAATCCCATTATGCTGCTTGGCATTATCCACAGCATGCAAAACCGAACCAAAAAAAGAATCAGCCGATAATACCCCTGCTGAAAAACCTGTAGAGACACAACAAAACGAAAGAAAAACATATGCCGAAATTTCTATTGCCCAAGGTGGCGAATGGGTAGACGGTTCCAAAAATCACAAAGAGTATAGCAATGGAACATCTTATAAAAATGTTCAAGAACTCAAAGTACCAAAAGAACATACAGATCATTCATGGTACATAAGGTATGAAGGCCCCGGTTGGGAAAGCAACAAAGTTGGCTATCGCTTATATCTGGACTGGCGTAACGCCATAGATATCTTCGGAAAAAAAACTAGTGAAATGGTGCTCCCCAACGTTGGACAGGACAATTTTGACTCGTACCACGAAATGAGCGATTGGGGAATGGACATCCTAAAAGCCGGAAAATCCCTTGGAATAGGTTCTATTGGAAGATATATAGACGGAAAAGTGCTGCATTTTGAAAAAGTGGACTCCACCTATGCAAAAGTTGAAAACTCCGCCGCTACTTCTTCAGTGTATGTGGATTATCACGGGTGGGAAACCAATCAACAAAAAATAGACCTTTCTTCAAAATTAAGCATTACCCCAAATCACCGCTATACAAAACACACCGTTACTCCTTCCAAAGCTATTGAAGGCATATGCACTGGAATTGTAAAATTTGATGACATTGATTTAATTTCCAAAAAGAGTGCAAATGGCAACTGGGCATATATGGCAACATACGGCACACAAACTCTTGTCCCCGATAAATTGGGAATGGCAATTTTCTATAAAACCACAGATATTGAAAATGAGGTTGAAGGCCCGGACGATCATTTATTGGTTTTCAAACCCACTACCAATGCCATATCTTATTACTTTTTAGGAGCTTGGGAAAAAGAAAAAGATGGTATTACCAATCAAGCCGATTTTATTGAATACATCAATGGCATACTTGAAACCTTAAACTCTAATAACCAATTACCATAACCAATTTATTTATGAAATTTACTTACTGCATCTCTTTTATGGCCATTTTGGCCATTTCCACCTCTTTTTTTAGTTGTAAGAAGACCGAAAAGAAAGCCGAAACGACTACGTCTCAAATAAAAATGGTAGTAGATTCCACTGAAAAATGGTCAGAAAAAATGGCAAAATCCATTATGTACAGAAACCCGGAAGCTTGGCAAATTGACGATGCAAAAAGACCCAAATGGGATTATGTACATGGCCTGGTTTCGCTGGCCTTTGAAAAATTGTATGCAGAAACCCAAAACGAAGCTTATTATAATTATGCCAAAGGCTATGCCGATGCTTTAATAGATAGCAGTGGCAATATTGTTAATTACGAAATAGAAAAATATAATATCGACATGATTAATGCTGGTAAGATATTGTTCGATTTATATGCCAAAACAAATGATAAACGGTACAAAATTGCCATGGACACCTTGCGGCTTCAATTAAAAGATCAGCCACGTACAAAATCCGGTGGTTTTTGGCACAAAAAACGGTATCCAAATCAAATGTGGCTGGACGGTCTTTACATGGGAGCTCCCTTTTATGCCCAATACACCACAACTTTTGAAGAAGGAAAAGCATTGAACAACATTGCCAAGCAATTTCAACTTATTGAAACAAATGCCAAAGACCCAAAAACCGGATTATTATATCATGGTTGGGACGAAAGCAGGCAAATGGAATGGGCCGATAAAAAAACGGGGACTTCTCCTAATTTTTGGTCACGTTCCTTGGGGTGGTATGCAATGGCTTTGGTAGATGTGCTCGATTATTTTCCAGAAAATCACTCTAAAAAACAAGAATTGATAACGTACCTTAACCAATTGGCCACAGCCGTTGTTGCATTTCAAGATGAAAGTGGACTTTGGTACCAAGTGCCCAATATGGGCGACCGTGATGGGAATTACCTGGAAGCTTCGGGTTCGGCCATGTTAACCTATGCATTGGCCAAAGGTGTAAACAAAGGTTATTTGCCGGATCATTTCATGGAAAATGCAACAAAAGGTTTTAATGGGCTTACCACAAAACTTATCAAGGTTCAAAGTAATGGCACCATAACCCTTACCCAAGTATGTGCCGTGGCAGGTCTTGGTGGTAATCCATATAGGGATGGATCGTACAAATATTACATCAACGAGCGTAAAAAAGACAACGACCCCAAGGGAACCGGACCTTTTATTTTAGCAGCATTACAACTCGATAAATAAACCATGCAACCTTTATTCAAATTATCCTTTGTTTTTTTATTGCTGATAAGTCTTCAATTGTATGCAATCGACAATAATTCTCATAAAGAAGAAATAGATTTTGTAGTGGCCAAAGACGGAAGCGGCGATTATACTTCAATACAGGAAGCCATTAACGGTACAAAGTCGTTTCCATACGAAAGAATCACCATTTTTATAAAAAAGGGTACTTACAATGAAAAAGTAAAAATATACCAATGGAACCCTATGCTCACGATTATTGGTGAAAGTAAAGAAGAAACAATTATTGAATACAACGATTATTTTGATGCCGTCGGACTGGGAAGAAACAGTACCTTCCATACCGCCACGCTTCAAATTGATGCAAACGACTGTATTGTAAAAAACCTTACCATCTCCAATTCGGCTGGTCCTGTTGGGCAGGCCATTTCACTGGCAATAACATCCAATAGGGTAATTGTGGAAAATTGCAACATTAACGGAAATCAAGATACCGTATACGTTACCGGGGAAGGCAATAAACAATATTTTAAAAACTGTTATATTGAAGGCTCAACCGATTTTATTTTTGGTCAGGCAACCGCTGTTTTTAATAATTGCACCCTACACAGTAAAAGCGATTCCTATATTACAGCAGCCTCAACACCCAAAGGAATCGGCTTTGGCCTGGTATTTATTAATTGTAGGCTTACCGCTGCTACCAATGTGGGCAAGGTTTGCTTAGGAAGGCCGTGGCGCGTGTATGCAAAAACCGTTTTTATAAATTGCAACATGGGGCAACATATACTTCCGCAAGGCTGGGACGATTGGGACAAACCCGATAGCCACCAAAAGACCTTTTATGCCGAATACAACTCGACAGGATTGGGCAAAAATATAACAAGCCGCGTTTCATGGTCGCATCAACTCACCAAAGAGCAATACAAGATATATACAGTTAAAAACATTTTAAAAACAGACCAAGATGATGAATGGTACCTCAAACCATAAAAAAATAAAGATTACAAGCCTGTTTGTCATGTTCCTTTTTGCGGTTCAGGTAAACGCCCAACAAATTTCACTTTACACCATTGGAGATTCTACCATGGCAAACAAACCCAATCCAGAAGAAAATCCAGAAAGGGGCTGGGCACAAATGCTACAGCAGTTTTTCAATAATGATCTGCTTGTTAAAAACAAGGCCGTAAACGGAAGGAGCACCCGCAGCTTTATTAATGAAAACCGCTGGGATTCTATTTATAATGAATTAAAACCGGGAGATTATGTTTTTATACAATTTGGGCACAACGATCAAAAAATAAAAGATGCCACAAGGTATACCAATCCGCATACGGCCTATAGGCACAACCTAATAAAGTTTGTGCGCGAAACCAGAGAAAAGGGTGCCTCCCCTATTCTATTGTCGTCTATTGTAAGAAGAAATTTTAACGAACATGGGGTTTTGGTAGATACACATGGGGAATATCCGCTAGAAACACGTTTGGTTGCCGGTGAAATGAATGTGCCTTTTATCGACCTTCAGTACATGACCGAAATTTTAGAGGAATCCTACGGGCCGGAAAAATCAAAAGAACTCCACTTGCATTATAAACCGGGCGAAATTGCCTATTACCCAAACGGTAAAGAAGACAACACCCATTTATCCGTAAAAGGAGCTACCTTAATTGCCAAACTGGCTGTAGATAAATTAAAAAAGAGCAATAGCCCGTTAGCAAAATACCTAAAGTAAACTACCTCGGTGCAAACACACGAGGCATTGGTCAGAAACAAATTTTTAATTTCGAGGCAAGCCTCGAGATATTATACCCTTTGGCGGCGCCAATAAAAAAGCGCCTTTTTCAAGGCGCTTTTCCTAATAATATTATTAGCTGTCTTATTGTTCCAAAGTAGCCAATTTATCTTTCATTTCTTTAAACTTAGCTTGTTCACCAAGTGTTCCATAGATATTCATAAGTGTTCTTACGGCATCTATATTATCTGGATTGATGGTTAAAAGTTTTTCAAGATAAGGAACCGCGCTTCTGTACAATTCTTCACGCTGACCTTTTAATTCGTCGTAACGTTTGTTGTCGGCAGCAGAATTCCCCAATCCGTTCATTTCATCAACCATTGCTCTTTCATCAGAAAGTATCAAGGAAGCCATATTTAAATATACATTTTCATTTTCGGAATCCAATTCCAAGGCTTTTTCATAGTATTTTTTAGCCTGTTCCTTATTACCCTGCTCGGCAGTTATAACGCCAAGGTTGTAATAAAGTGTAGGATTGTTGGGGTCTTTTTGAATAGCCTCTTCCATTAAAGATTGAAACTTGGCCTTATCCCCCATTTTTATGTACATATTAGCTTCGGTAAGCAATAAGTTAATATCTTCTGGATTTGCTTCTCTTGCATCTTTAATCGCTTCGGCGGCCTTCTCGGTCTCTCCTTTTTCATTATAAATCAACGCAATGTTTTTTATAATTTCAGGATATCTCGATTCGGTTTCTTCCTCAGATGGATCTGTGTATTCACCAGTTTTAACCATGAGGTCACGATTTTGCTCAGACCCAAGGTTTTCGGTTTCACCGGTTTCTTTGTTAACGGCCATGTATGCGGTACTCTCTCCGGTGTATTCCAACTCGTTCAATTTCTCGTAATATTCAAGAGCCGTATCCAGATCTCCACCATTTACAGCACTAGATGCAGCAAAGTATAAATAATCCTGATTGTCGGTCATTTCATAAGCCATATACAGTTTTTTAGCTGCCCCGGCAAAGTTTTCGTTTTTGTTATCTTCAACAGCGGCATTTACAATGTCTCCAGACAAACCGTTAAGGATTTCTTTGGCTTCATCTGTATATTTTGTCTTGTACGATTTTTCAAATTCGATTAACTGGTTAAAAGAATTTACGGCTTTTTCGTAATCTGCATCAGAGCCACTTTTTTTGGCCAAGTCTACATATGTTTTCCCTAAAAGGAAATAATACTCATCTTTATATTTATCGTCTGCTGTTTCAATGGTAGACGATATGCTTTCTAATGTGCTTTTCGCTTCGGCAGAACTCCCTTTGTCCAAGGCTTTTTCAGCATCCCTCAGCTCGCTTTTTTGGGCTATTGCGAAAGAAGAAGCCAATATTGCCGACGCTAATAAAACTTGTTTTTTCATTGGTAATAAAAATTTGTGTTAAGTGTTATTCGTTATTGTTGTTATCTGTGTTTTCTTCCGTATTCGAATCAACATCTATGCCATCGTCGTTTACCTCGATATCTTCCACATCATCAATCTCCTCTTCTTCTTTCATCACTTTGGCAACAGCGGCAATGGAATCGTTTTTCAAATTTATTAATTTTACGCCTTGTGTGGCACGGCCCATTACCCTAAGATCTTCAATGGCCATTCTTATGGCTACTCCAGATTTTGTAATTATCATAAGGTCGTCTTCATCAGACACGTTTTTGATAGCTACCAAAGCACCTGTTTTTTCGGTAATGGACATGGTTTTAACTCCTTTACCGCCACGATTGGTAATCCGGTAAACGGCTTCTCCATCTTCTGGGTCGTCCAGATAAGTACGTTTTCCGTAACCATTTTCTGAAACCACTAAAATATTTTCTTCAAAATTGTTAACGGAAACCATCCCGACTACCTCGTCGTTATCATCGGCAAGGGTAATCCCACGTACACCAGAAGCATTTCTTCCCATTGGCCGTGTTTTGCTTTCTTCAAACCGGATGGCTTTACCAGACTTGACCGCAAGCAGTATTTGGCTGTTTCCGGTGGTTAGCTTTGCCTCCAAAAGTTCGTCGCCTTCCCGAATGGTTATGGCATTGATACCATTTTGGCGCGGACGCGAATATTGCTCAAGTGACGTTTTCTTGACCACACCTTTGTTTGTGGCCATTATGACAAAATGACTGTTGATATATTCTTCGTCTTTTAAATCTTTGGTGCAAATAAAAGCTTTTACCTTATCGTCCTGTTCAATATTGATTAGGTTTTGGATAGCCCTTCCTTTGGAAGTTTTGCTCCCTTCGGGGATTTCGTAAACGCGCATCCAGAAACATTTTCCTTTTTGGGTAAAGAACAACATGTATTGGTGGTTGGTACCCACGAACAAATGCTCCAAGAAGTCTTCGTTCCTTGTTGAAGAGCCTTTTTGGCCCACCCCGCCCCTATTTTGGGTTTTGTATTCGGTAAGCGGTGTCCTTTTAATGTAACCCGCATGAGAAATGGTAATAACCACTTGCTCGTCCGGGATCATGTCCTCAATGCTCAAATCGCCTCCGGCGTATTCTATTTGAGAGCGACGTTCATCTCCGTATTTATCTTTTACTTCCAGAAGTTCTTCTTTGATGATGTCCATTCTACGCTCTTTACGGGCAAGAATATCTTTACAATCATCAATGAATTTTTTAATTTCTTCATATTCAGAACGCAGTTTGTCCTGTTCCAGCCCCGTTAATTGTCTCAACCGCATTTCTACGATTGCCTTGGCCTGGATTTCCGACAGTTTAAAACGTTCTATTAATTTGGTACGCGCTTCATCTGCATTGCTGGAAGCCCGGATAATGGCAATTACTTCGTCTATATTATCAGAAGCAATAATCAAGCCTTCAAGAATATGGGCCCGTTCTTCCGCTTTGCGCAGTTCGTATTCGGTCCTTCTTACAACTACTTCATGACGGTGTTCCACAAAATGGTGGATCATGTCTTTCAAATTAAGCAATTGCGGCCTACCGTTTACCAGTGCAATATTGTTTACGCTAAACGAAGATTGCAGTGCGGTGTATTTATAAAGTGTATTTAAAACAATATTTGGAATGGCATCGCGCTTTAAGATATAAACAATGCGCATCCCGTTTCTGTCCGATTCGTCACGGATGTTCGAAATCCCTTCAATTTTTTTATCGTTAACAAGGTCTGCCGTTTTCTTAATCATGTCTGCCTTGTTGACCTGATATGGAATTTCGGTTACAACGATAGACTCTCTTCCGTTAACTTCTTCCGTATGGGCCTTGGCACGCATTACCACGCGCCCCCTTCCGGTTTTAAAAGCTTCACGAACGCCATCGTAGCCGTAAATAATACCTCCAGTTGGAAAATCGGGGGCCTTTACGTGCTCGATGAGCTCGTCTATCTCTATATCGCTGTTTTCTATATAGGCTACGGTACCGTCTATAACTTCCGATAGGTTGTGCGGGGGCATATTGGTGGCCATTCCCACAGCAATCCCCGATGCACCATTTATCAATAGGTTTGGCACCCTGGTAGGAAGTACTTTAGGTTCTTTTAAGGTATCGTCGAAGTTTAACTGATGATCTACGGTATCTTTATCAATATCAGCAAGCATATCTTCTGATATTTTCCGCATACGGGCTTCGGTATAACGCATTGCCGCCGGGCTGTCTCCATCTATCGATCCAAAGTTCCCCTGACCATCTACCATCATGTAGCGTAAGCTCCAGCTTTGGGCCATCCGCACCATGGTATCGTAAACGGAAGTATCTCCGTGCGGGTGATACTTACCTAGAACTTCTCCTACAATTCTCGCAGATTTTTTATAAGAACTGTTAGATCTAACTCCCAATTCATGCATCCCGAACAAAACGCGTCGGTGAACAGGTTTTAGTCCGTCCCTAACATCTGGTAGAGCACGTGACACAATGACCGACATTGAATAATCAATGTAAGCCGATTTCATCTCGTCCTCAATATTAATAGGGATCAGCTTTTCTCCTTCTGCCATATTAAATATTTTATGTATGTTTTAATTATAAATCGTGCCAATATACGTATTTTATAGACGCTTTCGCTTTCCGTTAAAAGGTTTTTTCATGTTTTTATCAACAAAGAACAGCTGCGAAAAGGTTAATAAATTGAATGTTAATTTTTTTGATTTTGCCGAGTTTTTTTGTCTATTAGCTAAAAGTAGTCCTAATTCTAATTAATTAGGGTATAGTTTTTGCCTACTTGTAGTTGTTTTACTATTTTTAATTGAAGAAAGAGAGAAGTATGGATGATAATTTTTCACCTCGGGTTAAAGATGTTATAGCATATAGTAAAGAAGAGGCCTTACGTTTAGGCCATGACTTTATTGGCACAGAACATCTTATGCTCGGACTTTTGCGTGACGGAAACGGAAAAGCGATAGACATTTTAACTGCATTAAGCATAGACCTTGATCATTTAAGGAGAAAAGTAGAAATATTAAGCCCCTCAAACCCTGGAACTAATGTAACTGCGAACGACAAACGCAACTTGCATCTCACCAGACAAGCAGAAAGAGCATTAAAAACTACTTTTCTGGAGGCCAAACTATTTCAAAGTTCGTCGATCAATACAGCTCACTTATTACTTTGTATCTTGAGGAATGAAAACGACCCGACCACAAAGTTGCTAAATAAGCTTAAAATCGATTATGACAACGTTAAAGAACAATTCAAGCTTATGATTACCAGTGATGACGATTTTATAGATTCGCCAACATCCGAATCGTTTTCAGACGAAACGGGTGCAGGAGAAGAAGGAAGGGACAATCCTTTTGGCGGTACGGGAAGTACCCCTAAATCAAACAAAAAGTCCAAAACCCCGGTCCTTGACAATTTTGGTAGGGACCTTACCCAACTGGCCGAGGAGGACAAATTGGACCCAGTTGTTGGAAGAGAAAAAGAAATTGAAAGGGTTTCTCAAATATTAAGCCGAAGAAAGAAAAACAACCCATTGCTTATTGGCGAACCGGGTGTTGGTAAAAGTGCCATTGCCGAAGGCTTGGCGCTCCGTATTGTTAAAAAGAAAGTTTCAAGGATACTCTACAACAAGCGCGTTGTAACGCTCGATTTGGCTTCGTTGGTTGCCGGCACAAAATACCGTGGCCAGTTTGAGGAGCGTATGAAAGCCGTAATGAACGAACTTGAAAAGAACGACGATATTATTCTTTTTATAGACGAGATACACACTATTGTAGGTGCCGGCGGTGCCACTGGAAGCCTCGATGCTTCCAATATGTTCAAACCGGCTCTGGCGAGGGGCGAAATTCAATGCATCGGTGCCACCACTTTGGATGAATACAGACAGTATATTGAAAAAGACGGCGCCTTGGAAAGACGCTTCCAAAAAGTAATCGTAGAACCTACTTCGGTAGAGGAAACCATTGAAATACTTCATAATATTAAAGATAAATATGAAGAACACCACAATGTAATCTATACCGAAGAAGCCATTGTATCGTGCGTTAAGCTAACCAATAGGTACATAACCGACCGTTTCTTGCCCGACAAGGCTATTGATGCTTTAGACGAAGCCGGATCCCGTGTCCATATAACCAACATGGAAGTTCCAAAACAAATCCTAGAGCTCGAAAAACAGCTGGAAGATGTAAAAGAACTTAAAAATTCCGTAGTCAAAAAGCAAAAATACGAGGAGGCTGCTAAATTAAGGGACGACGAAAAACGTTTGGAAAAAGAATTAGCGCAGGCACAGGATCAATGGGAAGAAGAAAGCAAACTCCACAGGGAAACCGTTACGGACGAAAGCGTGGCCGACGTGGTTTCCATGATGAGCGGGGTTCCCGTAACCCGTATAGCGCAGGCAGAAAGCTCTAAATTGGCCGAACTGCCCAAACTCATAAAAGGAAAAGTTATTGGTCAGGACGAAGCGGTTGCCAAGGTTGTAAAAGCAATACAGCGTAACCGTGCCGGGCTTAAAGATCCCGACAAACCAATTGGCTCGTTTATATTTTTAGGACAAACAGGGGTTGGAAAAACCCAATTGGCTAAAGTGTTGGCCAATAAATTGTTCGATTCGGACGACGCCTTAATTAGAATCGACATGAGCGAATACATGGAAAAATTTGCCGTGTCGAGATTAATAGGCGCACCTCCGGGATATGTAGGTTACGAAGAAGGCGGGCAACTTACCGAAAAAGTAAGAAGAAAACCCTATGCCGTTATTCTCCTCGACGAGGTAGAAAAAGCGCACCCCGATGTGTTTAACATGTTGCTTCAGGTTTTAGACGATGGTTACATTACCGATAGCCTGGGAAGAAAAATAGATTTCAGGAACACCATCATCATCATGACATCCAACATTGGTGCGCGTCAATTAAAAGATTTTGGTCAAGGAGTTGGTTTTGGAACTTCAGCTAAAAAGGCACAGGCCGATGAGCACTCTAGAAGTGTTATCGAAAATGCCCTTAAAAAAGCTTTTGCTCCAGAGTTTTTAAACCGAATTGACGATGTTGTCGTATTCAATCCATTGGAAAAAGAAGATATCCACAAGATTATCGACATCGAACTGGAAAAACTTTACCTGCGTATTGAAGGTCTGGGTTATCATTTAAAACTAACCGATAAGGCCAAAGACTACATAGCCGATAAAGGTTTCGACAAGCAATATGGGGCAAGGCCGTTAAAAAGGGCCATTCAAAAATATATTGAAGACGCCCTGGCGGAAGAAATCATTACTTCCAAGTTAACTGAAGGCGATAGCATTTTAATGGACTTAATTTCTGAAAAGGAAGAACTTACCATTACTATCGAGAAAGCAGAAAAATCTGCTGAATCGTAAACATTAAAATAATTTCAAATATTAAAGCGTGCGGTATTAATTATCGCACGTTTTTTTATTTAATTTTATCCGCTCTAAAATTCTTCTTAACTTAGAAGTGAATCAAATTAAAATAAATGAGTAAAACGATCATTGGTAGCCAAGAATGGGTATCATTACCAGAACTAGAGATTCCAACCATAAAAGTAAGGGTAGACAGCGGTGCCAAAACTTCTGCCCTACACGCTGTTAATATCCAGCCCTTTCAGAGGAATAACGAAACTTGGGTCACCTTTGACGTATACCCTATTCAGCATAACGGTAAAAAGGTTATTCATTGCGAGGCCGTTGTTATAGACAAGCGTGTTATAAAAAGCTCTACCGGAAACCGCGAGAATAGGTACATAATTAAAACTACGCTCAATATAAACGACACCACTTGGGATATTGAAGTTTCCTTGACCAATAGAGACAGTATGGGCTACCGCATGCTCCTTGGAAGGGAAGCCATGATGGGGAGATTGATTGTAGATCCAGAAAGCAGCTTTATTTTTGGCGACCTAAGCGATGAAGACGTAAACAAACGCTACAAGGCCAATGTACAAAATCAAGGAGGCTTAAAAATTGGATTACTGGCCAGCAACCCCAATTTATACAGTAACCGGAGGATCATTGAAGCCGGGGAACGCATGGGGCACGAAGTAGAGTTTTTCAATATCCGGCAATGTTATATGAAACTGGATGCAGAAACGCCGGAAATACATTACCGTGGCGGAAAGATTTTAAACGATCTCGACGCCATAATCCCGAGAATCAGGCCGAGCATGACCTATTACGGGTGCTCACTGGCCAGGCATTTCGAGTCTATACACATAGCCTGCCTTAACAAAGCCGAAGCCATTAGGCAGTCTCGGGACAAGCTTTTTTCGTTGCAATTGCTCCTTAAAAACGGCGTAAGCATTCCCACAACGGGGTTTGCAAACTCCCCGCTAGACACTAATGACCTAATAAAAATGGTTGGTGGCTCACCTCTTATTATAAAATTACTGGAAGGAACGCAAGGAAAAGGCGTTGTGCTGGCCGAAACCAAAAAAGCGGCCGAAAGTGTTATTAATGCCTTTAAAAGCCTTAATGCATACATTCTTGTGCAGGAATTTATAAAAGAAGCCAACGGCAAAGATATCCGTTGTTTTGTTATTGACGGAAAAGTAGTTGCGGCCATGCAACGGGAAGCACCTCCGGGAGAGTTTAGGGCAAACATGCACCTTGGCGGAACGGCATCGTTAATCAAATTAACATCGGCTGAAAAAAAGATTGCCGTAAAAGCCACCAAAGCCATGGGACTGGACGTTGCCGGGGTAGACATTATACGTTCTTCCAAAGGCCCGCTCCTATTGGAAGTAAATTCGTCGCCAGGTTTGGAAGGGATCGAAACCGCTACCGACATAGACATTGCAGGGCTCATGATAAAATCTATTGAAAAAAAATTGAACTGGAAAGCTAAAAAATAACATATAACCATTATCTTTTTTTAAGCACCACATCAATTTATCTAATAAAAATGTAGTTAATCTAATATTTAAAAGGCCACTACAATTTGCTTTGGAAATAGCGTAATTTTGCCACATGAATGCACTTACTTCCAAGCATCGGTTAATAAAAGCATATACGCTGGATTTTGGGTATATAGAGATTTACCCCAATTTTGCCATTGGCTCTATGAATGATGGTATAGACCTTACGTTGGAAAATATTTCATCATTGGCCTCATTGGCCGAAATACATTACCGAAACAAAAACTTTGGGTACATTTCCTTAAGAAAAAATTCGTATGCCATAGACCCCGCTTTGTATGCATATATTAAAGAGGTCGAAAACCTAAAGGCCGTAGCCATTGTTTCTACCAAAGAAATATTTAAGCACAATTATAAAATAGAAAAATATTTTTACGGGAAAGAAATGAAACTTTTCCGAAATATTGAGAATGCCATTCAATGGGTTCATGCCAATTGCAATGACCAATAATGTTTTCCCCTGCTTACTTATTCCCGAAACGAGTGTGACGCTCGTGATAGTGCAGAGACAAGCGCTATAACTTGAACCTAATACTTCCGGAGCTTTGGCTTTGAAGCTTCATTTCTTCTTCACTACACCTCAAAAATTAGATTTCAAATTAATTAAATTTTATGGTAATACATAAAAAAGAATCATATCAGATAAAATAATATGCTTTGTATCAAAAAATAACTTCACAAAAACAAAAACCCTGCAACCAAATGGTTGCAGGGTTTTTGTGATCGCGCCAGGATTCGAACCTGGGACCGTCTGCTTAGAAGGCAGATGCTCTATCCAACTGAGCTACGCGACCATTGTAAATTGAGACGGCCATACCTCAAGCGTGACGACCTCCATCTTTTGTCGGGGTGGTCACGCCTCAAGCGCGACGACCTCCATCTTTTGTCGGGGTGGCAGGATTCGAACCTGCGACCTCCGCGTCCCAAACGCGGCGCGATAACCGGGCTACGCTACACCCCGAAGGTGTTAAGTTAAATCGGCAAGAAACCTTTTTATTCCTCGTTTTTTAACTTTTCTTTCCAGTTTCATAGCTTCTGCTCTGCTTGAAACTGGTATTATTTTTATCAACTTCCAAGACACTCCCCTTTTGGTCGATTTCACCAAGCCCCGATTGTGCCTGATTATTCTTTTTTCAATGTTTTCGGTTTGCCCAGCATAATATTGCGAAATACCTTCGCTGAACAATATATAAACCACATAATCCATTTTTCATTTCATATGTTTGGGGTGGTCACGCCTCAAGCGTGACGACCTCCGCGTCCCAAACGCGGCGCAATAACCGGGCTACGCTACACCCCGATTTTTTTCGGTTTATGAAATAAATAACATCGAAAAATAAAAGCGGAGAGACAGGGATTCGAACCCTGGCGACAGTTACCCGCCGACAGATTAGCAATCTGCTCCGTTACCACTCCGGCACCTCTCCAATTCTTTATATTAATTATGAACGTGCAACCTAAAATTGCGGATGCAAATGTAGTAGTTCATCTAGAACAATGCAACTATTTTTTTAATTATTTTTAAAGTAAAAAAGTACTTTCCTAGCTACCAATAAAATACTACTCCGGATATTCTATTCGTAAATGGTATATATTTGTCAATTTTTGTTTTAGCACCTTTTTTATTTGTTCTATTTCCTTAAAAGTAATATTTGCATTTAAAAACTGACCTTCGTCTATTTGCTTTGTAACAATTTTTTCTACAAAATCGTTAATAATCGTGAATGTGGGGTTTTTTAAACTTTTAGATGCTGCTTCAACCGAATCCGACATCATCAATATTGCTGTTTCCTTTGAATACGGAATGGGGCCCGGATATTGAAAATCTTCTTTTGAAACATTTTCGTTTAAATCGTAAGCTTTTCTGTAAAAATAATAAACCAAGGATGTCCCGTGGTGGGTACGTATAAAATCTATTACCCGATCGGGCAAATTATTTTTCTTTGCCAATTCAATCCCCTCAATAACATGATCGATGATAATTTTGGCACTTTCCTCGGGCGATAGCTCGTTGTGGGGATTTACACTTGTAGTCTGGTTTTCGGTAAAATAAGTTGGATTGTTCATTTTCCCTATATCGTGATACAATGCCCCTACCCTTACCAACATGGAGTTTGCCCCAATTTCATTGGCTGCTGCTTCCGCTAGGTTTGCCACTTGCAGGGAATGATGAAAGGTTCCCGGTGCTTTGTCGGATAATTCTTTTAACAATTTGGAATTCGTATCGGATAATTCCAATAAAGAAACATCAGACACCAATGAAAACAATTTTTCGTAAATGTAAATCAATGGAAATGCGGCCAGCGTTGCTAACCCGTTCAATACAAACAACCCAAATGTTATCCAATGTATGTTTTCAAAATTTCCTTCATGGATCACATAAAATGCAAAATACGCTATAATGTACACCAAGGTAATCTGTGCTACCGATATAAACAGATTGGCTCTTTTATGCAGTTCGGAAATAGTTTGAATGGTTACGATCCCCGCAATAATTTGAAGAAAAACATATTCAAAACTATTGGGCACGATAAAGCCTAACAACAACACGGTTAAAACATGCGTGAACAAGCCCAGCCGTGGGTCGAAGAATGCTTTTAATATCAAGGGCATGATACACAACGGAACGACATACACATAATCTACATTAAACTTAACTACCGTGGTTGTTAAGAATATCATCACCAAAATATTAAAGAAAATAAATGTTACCTTGTTGTTGTTTATAAATACTTCTTGACGGTATTTTTGTAAAAACAACAGCAACATAAACAGTGTAATCCCCACCAAAATGGTATACCCGAATACAATCCAGTTATAATTACTTTCGCTCCACAGTTTAGACTGGTATTCTTTCCGGAGGGAACTTAAAATATTGTATTTTTCGCCTTCTACAACTTCGCCTTTGGCAATAATCCGTTTTCCTTTATCTATGTTCCCCCTTGTGGTTGTTACCTTTGCCAGTTCACGTTCTAATGTTTTCGCGGTAAGTACTTCATCAAAGAAGACATTTGGTTGAATAATATCAAAATAGAGGCTGTTGTATTGAGATTTATATTCGGTAAGCCCTTTTTCTTTTATAAAAGTGCTTATTAACCGGTCTATTTGATTTAGTTTAACAAAACTTCCATATAAAACCGTTCTTTCTTCATTTCTCTTAACCACATTCACAACGCTATCGTCTGTATAATCAGAGTTAAACTGTACAACCCCTTTTTCATATATGGTATTAAGCAGTTCCTGCCCATACGAATATAACCGATCCCTTTCGCTCTTACCGTAATCATCCGAAGGGAAATATGAGTTAAACTTTTCGTCGAAACCGTTGTAAACGGCATCTGTTATGGCATCTTCATACCTAAAATAATCAGGATGGTTGGCCTGTATGGCTTCTTTGTCTTTTTTTATTTCCGCATCGGTTTTATATATGGCAAAATCGAACGGTGCGTATAAAGTTTCATATTGCCACAATTTTCCTTTTTGAAAATCATATTTAAATTTCCCTCCTTTTGGGAAAAGATAAACTATCAAAACAATAGTGGCTATAAATAAAAATCCTTTATAAACTATAGATTGATTTTTATATAAGTTGTCTAAAAATCGCTTCATTTAACAGGGTATTGATATTCAAATGTAACAAAAAATAGTATCCTTATTGATATTTATTAAAAAGGAAGTTCTTGTGAATATCTTTTTAAATTAACTAAATTCGCAACAATAAAACGAGTATTATGAACAAAGTTGTAATTGTATCGGCTGCCAGAACCCCCATAGGAAGCTTTTTGGGCTCTCTATCTACGGTGCCTGCGCCTAAATTGGGTGCTGTTGCTATTCGTGGGGCTCTTGACAAAATAAACCTGGACCCTGCTTTGATTGAGGAAGTATTGATGGGAAATGTAGTGCAAGCAGGTGAAGGGCAAGCCCCGGCAAGGCAAGCCGCCATTTTTGCCGGAATACCAAACACGGTTCCATGTACCACGGTCAATAAAGTTTGTGCCAGCGGCATGAAAGCCATTATGCAAGGTGCGCAGGCTATTGCCCTGGGAGATGCATCTATTGTTGTAGCCGGAGGAATGGAAAACATGAGCCTTATCCCTCATTACGTACATATGCGACAAGGAACAAAATTTGGCCCCGGCCAATTAATCGACGGGCTCCAAAAAGATGGACTTGTAGATGCATACGACCAAAATGCAATGGGCGTATGTGCCGATGCATGTGCCACAAAATACAAGTTTACACGTGAAGATCAGGATGCATTTGCCATTCAATCATACAAAAGGTCTGCCAAAGCATGGGAAGAAGGAAAATTTGCCAATGAAGTTGTTCCCGTAGAAGTCCCTCAACGCCGTGGTGAACCCATTCTATTTAAGGAAGATGAAGAATACAGAAATGTAAAGCTCGATAAAATACCGTCATTAAGACCTGCATTTACAAAAGAAGGAACGGTAACGGCAGCCAATGCTTCTACTATAAACGATGGTGCCGGAGCAGTGGTATTAATGAGCGGGGAAAAGGCCAAGGAATTAGGGTTAAAACCATTGGCCACTATTTTAAGCTATGCAGATGCCGCTCAAGAGCCGGAATGGTTTACCACGGCCCCAGCAAAAGCATTGCCAAAAGCGCTTGATAAAGCCGGACTGAAACTAAATGATATTGATTTCTTTGAGTTTAACGAAGCTTTTTCGGTAGTGGGTCTCGCCAATATGAAAATTTTAGGGCTTACAGACGATAAGGTAAACGTAAACGGAGGTGCTGTGTCCCTCGGGCATCCATTGGGGTGCTCCGGAGTGCGTATCTTGATTACCCTACTAAGCGTTTTAGAACAAAATAACGCTAAAAAAGGTGCCGCGGCCATTTGTAACGGCGGCGGTGGTGCTTCGGCCATTGTAATTGAAAGAAATTAATATTTATACCTAATCATCAGCTAAATGCAATATGGAATTTGTCATCTAAGTATCGTTCCTTTACGTAATGAGCCCCAACATATAGGCGAACTTAGCTCACAAGTGCTTTATGGCGACCATTTTAAAGTACTGGAACGCAGAAAACAATGGAGTAAAATACGCTTGGCATTCGACAAATACGAAGGGTGGATAGAGAATACCCAATACCAGCTTATAGATGAAGAACTATACCATATTGTAGAAAAGGAAAAACTTGTATTGTCTGCCGATTTAGTTGAATTTGTATACGACAATCAAAATAACCTGCTCCCCATTCCTTTGGGCTGCAACGTAAAGGCTACCGAACACCTTTCCGGGAGTTTCGACGGTGAAACAAAACAAGGCGTCTTGCCAAAAGAAAATATTATCGAGACTGCTTATCTGTACCTTAATACTCCTTATTTATGGGGCGGAAAAACACCTTTTGGAATCGATAGCTCCGGATTTGCACAAATGGTATACAAACTAAACGGCCATAAATTGTTAAGGAATGCAGCCCAGCAGGCATCGCAAGGTGAAGCTTTAAGCTTTATTGAAGAAAGTGAGCCCGGCGACCTTGCTTTTTTTGATGATGATGAAGGCAATATTATCCACGTTGGTATTATTATGAAAGATAATTACATTATCCATGCCCATGGAAAAGTTAGGATAGACCGCATTGACCATACCGGAATCTTTAATGTAGATACCAAAACACATTCGCATAAATTGCGGGTCATAAAAAAGATAATATAAACTTATTAAAAGCCACTGTCCAAAATAAAAATGAACAGTGGCTTTAGTTTTTATTTATCCACTATAATTTTATCTATTTTGTTCAATTCTGTTTTGGTAAACTTTATATTCTTTATAGCTTCTAGGTTATCCTTTAGCTGAGACACCCTGCTCGCACCAATCAATACCGATGTTACCCGCACATCCTTTAGCAACCAGGCTATTGCCATTTGTGCCAGACTTTGCCCCCGGGCTTCGGCTATATCGTTGAGCTTTTGTATTTTTTCAACAAGTTCGGGTTTTATGCGCGAAGCATCCAGATAACTCCCTTCGGTAGCGGCCCGCGAATCTTTTGGGATCCCTCCGAGGTATTTTGATGTTAAAATTCCTTGTTCGAGCGGAGAAAACACGATACTGCCAATGCCCACCTCGTCCAAGGCGTCCAAAAGCCCGTTTTCTACCCAACGGTCCATCATATTGTACCTTGGTTGATGAATCAAGAACGGTGTTCCCTGTTCTTTTAATATTTTTGCCGCTTTTTTGGTATCGGCGGCGTTGTATTGAGATATTCCAACATATAATGCCTTTCCCTGTCGCACTATTTGGTCCAGGGCGCCCATGGTTTCTTCCAATGGCGTATTTGGGTCGGGCCGGTGATGATAAAAAATATCCACATAGTCCAGTTTCATTCTTTTTAAAGACTGGTCCAAACTGGAAATTAAATATTTGCGGGACCCAAAATTCCCATAGGGTCCGGGCCACATATCCCAGCCTGCCTTTGTAGAGATAATGAGCTCGTCTCTGTATTTTTTAAAGTCGCGTTTAAATATTTTGCCAAAATTCTTCTCGGCAGAACCATATGGGGGGCCATAATTGTTGGCAAGGTCAAAATGTGTAATTCCATGGTCGAATGCAGTACGCAATAGCTTTGCGGCATTGTCAAAATCGTCGTTATCGCCAAAGTTGTGCCATAATCCCAACGATAACAGCGGAAGGTCTATTCCGCTTTTTCCGCAGCGGCGGTATTGCATTTGTTCGTATCGGTTTTCGGCGGGTTTGTATTTTTTCATTTAATATAGGTTTTCTTGAGACATAAAATTAACATAAATGTACAAGACTACTGCCATGCACCGGCACAAATGCCATTAAAATCAACATTTTTTAATGTTTTCGGCATAAATCCAACATATTTCAACCAAACGGCAAAAAGCGCCAGCTATATAGAGCCAAGCGCTTTTAAACCTAACAAAAAACCTAAATTTTAACTCATCGAGTGAGCATTAAAGCCCAATTGCTCCCATTGGTACGGGAGCGAATGGGCTATTAACCAAAAAAACTTATCTTTCGGTACTACTTACGTAATAAGTTGAAGGCCGGTTTTATTTTTTTGCACAAAAATTTTCTATGGCCGTGCCCGTTACTGTTTTTTGGCAGCATGTTGTACAATAAAAGCCGGGAAGTAAAGTTTTTTATAGGTTTTGTACGGGTGCCAAACAGAAAAGCATCCCTATGGTTTAATTATGTATTTACATTAACTATTGTATTTTAGCAGTATAAATTTTCATCAGTATGAATCCTTCTGCGCAAGGCTGGATCGATAAATATGGCTCAATAGTAAAAAAGAAGGAAATTCTTTATCCTTCTGCCGAGGTTTTGTACACAGAAATGAGAAAACTTGGCTTTATTTACGGTGCCAATGTGGATATTCCGGGCATTTTACAGTCAAACAACGATCTCTCTGAAGATGAAATGGCAAAGGTTAACCTGCTCACGGCTTTGCACGGCACTTACCAGTTTTATTGCGCCGATGGCGGCAATTTTACAGATTTTTTAAACGATGTCCTGCTTTTTTATGATGATCTTGAGGCCGAAAAGATTTCTTTTATAGACAACCTGTTCACGGGGAAGAAACCAAGCGCAAGATTGGAAAAAATCGTGCACAACCGCGTGCATATACTCGATAATCTGCTTACCAAAAATTTTAGCAAGATACTTACCAATTCGCTCCTGTACGTAGATGTTTTGATGTACACCAAACACCTAAACGGACACAAAAACCTACGCCCGCATGCCAAAAAAATGGAAAGTATCCTTATTAACCTGGCATACCACGCCATTAACGCCAAACAGGAAAAAACCGAGAACGATAACCAACTGCTCAAGCTCTTTAACGCATCGTTGCTGTACAACAATGTAGAAGACGAACAATTTGACGGTACCTACCGGGATAAATTGAAAGGTGATTTCTCTTTGCCCGAAAAAAAATACTTTATAGACATGGTATGCCTGGCCGCTTGGGAAGATCACTCGGTAGATTACAAGGAATCTGAATTTATCTTTGGCACCGGCAAAGATTTAAGGCTCGACGACAACATGGTAACAGAATCCATAAACCATGTGAGCGTTTTTTTTGAAAAATACAAAGACCGCGTATCGCTTTTTAAGAGTGCGCACCCCATTATGCAGTTTTTCGACAATTCGCACACATTGGTAAAGCGATTGATAAAAAGAAACAGCAAACGCTTGGTAAAAGAGCTTACCGAAAGCAAGGAACTTATCTATTTACTGGGAAAATCTACCACTACCGACCTCTCTGACGAGGAACGCAGGAAAATAAAGGAACAATTGCTGGACATTTTTAAATCCATTCCGTCCTTGGCCATTTTTGCGCTGCCCGGCGGGGCCATATTGCTCCCTATTTTTATAAAATTGATACCAAAGCTCCTCCCCTCTGCCTTTGACGATAACCGTATAGACGAAGAATAGCTTTGGCACAATTTTTTGCCCCACTGCCACAAAATTGTGCACGGGGCCACATATGTAGGCTAACTATTAACTTTTTACCCTTTTATCCAGCGATTCCAATAATTGCGGGTGCTCTTTTAGCTGAATTTCGGCAACAACATAAAAACTATGCATCCACCGATTTAATTTATCAAAAATCTTGTTGCGGTCCTTGGTAGCATCCTCTTTTACACCCTTTATTTCTATATAATCAATATATTTGTTCTTTAACAGCGTTACATAATCTATGGCGCTTATAATATCTTCTTTTTTGATGCCAATGCCGGCAATCTTTTTTTGCAAAGCCGTAGAAGTGTACAAAGTTTCGTAAAACTGCGCTACCGAATCTTGCCACTGTGCATATTTTGAAGGAACCGGCCTGTTTATTCCCAGCTCGTCCATTGCGTTGCCATCTTCTTTAAAAACTATCTTGGCCTTGGCGCGTTGCTCCTTATAAAACTCTGTAACTTGTTTTTTTAGGCGTTTAAATTCGCTGGAAGCCGCAGAAAGCTCGATACTTTTACGTGTTTGGTTCCTAGTTGCATCTTCTGTGCCTTTTAGCAGCACTTTTCCTTCGTTTATCTTCTTCTCGTCGTAACCAGATAACATCATGGCCTCTTTTATGTAGTTTGATTTTTCTACGTTTTGCAATGCTATACCGTATTGCATCAATTTTCCCATAGGGGTGTTCTTTCCTTTCATAATATCCTATTTTTGAAATTCTGCGGACAATATAAAATATAATCTATGATAAAAATCATAAATTCTCTTAAAAAACACGAAATACATTAAAATTAATGTATTGATATACACCATTTTTTAGGTATATAGTCGTAATAAAATTCTTATTTTGATGATTTTTGAAGAATTTTAAACAAAAAATGAAGTATCTAGGAAGAAATTGTAAAATACCCTACGGAAAAGAATATAGATACTATTTTTTTTAAGATTGCCATCCCTATTCAAGCCCTGTAAAACGACTTTGCATTTTGTTATAGCGGTTTTAAATGATGCCATATCTATTTTAATAAATGTGCTACCCTATTCAGCTTTTTTACACATTGCGACACCCATCATCTACTCCTTTCAGATTTTTTTCATCTTTATTGATAAAAGCAGACCTACAAGGTCAGAAAAAAGACCTTGCAGGAATTTAAAGTACCGTATTATCTATATATGAATACATATCGTGAATTGCTTTACGGAATTTGCTTTAATCCCGTTTTATATGATGCATTCTTTACCTTTTTATACAATGTCCCATCTTTTAGTAGCTATAGTGTATCTTTTTTGGCTTTATTCCACACTTTGTAGCCGATGTTCCATTTTTATGGTTGAACACAGACCTACAAGGTCAAAAAAAAGACCTTGCGGGAGTTTATGGTTTTACATTCAGCTTTTTTTGCACACCTAGGCATCTATCTTCTATCTTTTTTAATTTTCTTTTATCTTTTTCAACTTTATTACACACTTTAGCACTCGTCATCCATCATTTTTAGCTTTTTTCATTTGTATGGTTAAAAGCAGACCTACAAGGTCAAAAAAAGACCTTGCAGATGTTTTGTTTATTATAATAATAGAAAATAAAATCCCAAAGGCATTCATTATATCAGTGTCCACAATCCTGCAAGGTTTCCTAAACCTTGTAGGTATCATATAACAGAAGAAACCATACTTACAAGGTCAGAAAAAAGACCTTGCAGGAATTTAAAGTACCGTATTATCTATATATGAATACATACCGTGAATTGCTTTACGGAATTTGCTTTAATCCCCTTTTATATGATGCATTCTTTACCTTTTTCTACAATGTCCTATCTTTTAGTAGCTATAGTCTATCTTTTTTGGCTTTATTCCACACTTTGTAGCCGATGTTCCATTTTTATGGTTGAACACAGACCTACAAGGTCAAAAAAAAGACCTTGCAGGAGTTTATGGTTTTATATTCAGCTTTTTTTGCACACCTAGGCATCTATCTTCTATCTTTTTTAATTTTCTTTTATCTTTTTCAACTTTATTATACATTTTTGCACGCGTCATCCATTATTTTCAAATTTTTTCCATTTTTTTCAACTTTATTACACATTTTAGCACTCGTCATCCATTTTTTTCAACTTTATTACACACATTTTTAGCCGAGTTCTATCTTTTTCAAAAAAAATAGACAGCATAGCACCTGTCTGCTTCCTTTTCAGAAAAAAAGAAACAACTGTTTGTTAATTACTAATAAATATTGCTAAAAATTGACGGAATTTCTATTGTGTCTTGTCCACAAACGAAAAAATGGCGTCCACAAAGGCTTTATTGTTTTCAAAATACAAAATATGGCCCCCGTTTATGCTAACTACCTCTTGATTTGGAAATTTAAATGCCTTGTAGTGGTCTACCCCAATGGCATGGTCCTTTTTTCCCGTAATTATCAATACAGGGCAGGCAATATTGGGCGTAATGGTAGTATAATCTTTTAAATAAGCATCGATACGCAGTGCATTTTGAGCAAATTGGTAGGTACTTGGGCTGGTAAGGTCTACACTGTCTACTTTTTCTACGTTTTCTTCTATGTCGGACAGTCTTTTATAATCCAAGCCCTCTTCGTTGAGCTGTTTGGTGGCTTCTATAAAGGTGGGGAACACGTCTTCTGGACCCGATGCGGTAAAATTGGTACCCAAAAGGCTGTTTATATAATCGGTTTGCCCGTTTACCGAATATAAAAGGTTTAATGTGGAGTTTGCAAGTATTAACCCCTTAACGTGCTGCGGGTATTTGGCTGCATAGTTTACCGCCAAGATGCCCCCAAAGGAGTGCGACAGGATATATACCTTTTCGGTGCCAAGATTTTGCCTTACTTGTTCGATATCGTCTACCATGCTGTCCAGCGAATAATCGTTATCGGCCGGATTTCCCGATCGCCCGCATCCACGCTGGTCTAAATAGATCATGGAGAGCTGCTCTTCGAGCTTGTTCCCGCCAAGGTCCTCAAACGATTTGCTCCAGGCCCCGGGCCCGCCGTGAACAAAGATACAAACGGGGCCCTTGCCCGCTTTTTTTGCGTACAACCGGACGCCACTGGTAGTTGTTATATAATTTTGTGCCTCTTTAACGGGATCAATACCGTTTTGTGCAGGCAATGCCGTAACTATGAGCATTAAAAATGCAGTAGAGATAAAAAATGTATGCTTCATGGTATAAAAAATAACTGTACGTAAAGAAAATTATTGGTCAATGGTCTTCTTGCGCCTGTATATAAGGGCCAATAACAGGATTCCTATCCCGATACCCATAAAAAGGCCCCGAAAAACATCGGACACGGGTACAAACCTGTTTGTTATGGAAGGGATGGAAAGAAAAAAGATACCGATAATGATGAAATAAAGGGGGCTGTTTGCAGTTTTTTGCATTTGTAGTATGTTTTAGATTGGTTTTTGATTGATTATCCGGATAAAGTTACAAAAAAGTTGATGATCCCCTTGTACAAATCGATCCACGGGAACCTTTTTTATAAAGAAAACCCCGCCTGTTCTACGTAAAAGGGGGGCGTACGCCCATATAACCCTGTATGTTGTGCAAACGGCGGGCAACAATCCTAGCTCAACCAGTCCTTAAAGTCTTTAACGCGCTCGCGGCTTACAATAATCTCCTGCTCGTTAAAATGATGGAGCTTAACCTGTAGGCGCGCATTGGAATAACTAATAATATCCTTCACCGCATCTACATTGATAAAAAACTTACGGCTTACCCGAAAGAACTTTTCGGGGTGAAGCTCTTCCTGTAGCGCATCCAAGCTTGTCTCCAGCAAATAGCTGCGGTTCTCGTTGGTATGCAGGTAGGTACCTTTGTTCTTGCTATAAAAACAAACCACATCGTTAATGGGCACAAGCTTGATATGCTGGCCCACCTTAACGGTAAAGCGCTTTTTATAGTCGCGTTCCAACGGATTTACCAGTAATTTCCTGATATCGCTAAAATCTATTTGGGGCCCATGCTGCGAAGGTTTAAATTGTTTGTATTTAACCACGGCCTTCTCTAGTTCTTCCTGGTCTATGGGCTTTAACAGGTAGTCTATGCTGTTAAGCTTGAAGGCCTGTAGGGCATACTCGTCGTAAGCAGTGGTAAATATAACGGCGCTTTGTATGTTGATGGTTTCGAAGATCTCGAACGAAAGGCCATCGGACAGTTGTATGTCGAGAAAAATAAGTTCCGGGTGCCCGTTTTTGGAAAACCATTGAACGGACTCTTCTACCGAGTGCAGTATCTGGTCTACGTTAACACCCAGCTGCTCCAACATTCTGCGCAACCGTCTTGCCGATGGTGCCTCGTCTTCTATAATAATTACATTCATTGTTATTGTTTTGTTATTCCCAGCGTTTTTCTTGCTGCACGTCTTTCTTTATATAACGCTGTATTTGTTTTTGTTCCCATTCCCTGGTAAAAAAGTAATCTTTCCACAGTGCATGCCACCCATGTATCAAGAGCCCTATTCCCCAGAAAAAAAAGGTTATAAAAGTTGTGTAATCCCAAAAATTTTCCCCTTTGTTTGAGGTATCTATGTATACGCTTACAAATATGTAGCTGTTTACAATAATAAATATTGCCAAATGCCAGTAAAAGCTTTTTAGCTCGGTTACTTTTTTCTTGGCCTTTTTGTATTTTTCGTTTTCAGATACTTCCATGACATATTTGTTTTATTCCCACCGGGACGATTTGTAATCTTCTTCCTCTTTTTCCATGAATTCCTTGATTTTTCGTTCTTCCCACTCCTTGGAAAAGGCAGGGTTCCAACCAAATACCTTTGCTGCGTGAAAAAGAAGCCCGAGGCCCCACCAGCAGGTAACCCACAGAAACCATGCGTAAGACAAACCGTTTGTCCAATAGTTTATTATAAATAAAAATATATTGACAATAATATACGACGTTAAGTTGTTGTAAAACTTTTTCATTGCCTCCACACGCTCTTTTGCGCGCAGGTACTTATTTTGCTTTTCTGTATTTTCCATGGCCGTATTTTCTTTTAAATATCTTTTTCCATTAGTTCCTTGATTTTTCTTTCTTCCCACCGTTTGCCCCACAATGGGTTGTAGCCATAGGCTTCCATTGCATGCATTAATATCCCGAAGCCCCAGCCCAGCGTTGGAAATATAATCCATGGAAAACTGGTTGTTTGGTAGTTAAGCCATGCAAGGCAGGGTATTACAATTATATAGGCGGTTAAATTGCCATAAAAACCCTTAATGGCGTCTACGCGCTCCTTGGCACGCTTGTAACGCTTGTCCCGTATGTAATCTTCTTGTATTGTCATTGTTGAAATTTGTTTGGTTAACATAGGTATTTTTACACTAAATTGTTCTGTATCCTGTTCTATAAGTACTTTTCTGGTTGTTAGCAAGTTGTAGCGCTGTTTAATGTTGAACAGGCCAACGCCGCTGCTTTTTTTAACTACTTCTTTAGGTTGCAACCGGTTGCTTATTACCAAATAACCGTGGTCTTGGTATATATTGATCTGCAATGGCTTTTTAGGGTTTACCTGATTGTGCTTTACGGCGTTTTCGAGCAATAACTGCAAGGATAGGGGCACTACTTTGGCCTCGTTCTCCAGTAATCCTTCAGAAACATTAAAGATAATACTGTCTTCAAACCGCATTTTAAGCAAGCTCATGTAGGTATTGGAGAAACTTATCTCCTCGGCCACCGTTACCAGCTCTTTGTTCTTTTGTTCCAGTACATACCTGTATACTTTGGAGAGGGCGGTGGTAAATTTTTGGGCGGCATCCGGGTTCTCGTCAATCAAACTTGTAAGTACATTTAAACTATTGAACAAAAAATGGGGGTCCAGTTGGTTCTTTAAGGCATCAAACTGTGCCGTGGCCCTTCCGGCAATTACTTTTTGCTCCTTTACCTTGGATTCTTGCCTTTTCCGGTAGTAAAAAAAGGCCGAGAACAGTACCGCAATGATAAACGATATGACCAAAGGCTGTATGTAATCCGAAATTTCTTCGCTTGAAATAAACGTCGCAACCGATGTTCCCCCGATTACCGTTTTTATAAAAAGGTTAATAAAGAAAAGGCAGATAAAGGTTACCACGCCCGAGCCCACCAAAAAAATCCAAATGTTTTTGAGCGTATACAGCTCTTTCCCGTACCTCTTGAACAAAAGCTTTATCAAAATTGTGTTGGCGGTATACAAAACAATGGTGTAAAGCTGGTTGTACAGAAAGCTGGTTATAAAAGTATGGTCGAATTCAACAGGAGTACCGTTTAAATAATTGATAATCCCTATAATGAGAAAAATCAATACCCCCAACGAAAATCCCCTTGCTATTTCTTTAATAATGTTCATACCCCTACGGTTTGTTAAAATGAATTTAAAGTTAATGAAAGTTTCTCTTTTTTTATTTTTTCTGAAATACATACTGTCCTGCTTACCGATGTTATCTTTTCCTTTTGAACGGCCATCGGTTTTTCTTTTTGCTGAAGTTTGCCCCCCAACAAGTTAAAGAGCAAAAGCAACATGTAATAAAGAAGTCGTATCATTTTATTTGGTTGTTTGATTAATACAGTTCAAAATTGATAAATAGTACCTTATTTATAAAAAATGAATTACCGAGCCGTTACTTTTACGGGATGAATTGTAAAAACCCGTGACGAAGCCAAAAAAATTAAGTAGTTTTGAAAAGCTGCTAATTAGTTTTTACAATGAATAGAAGAAAATTTATCGCCCGTGGGGTACAAGTTTCTGCCCTTACTGCATTTCCCATGGGAACTGCTATTTCCCAACAAATACCGGAAACCCTGCAAAAAGCACAAGAAGATAGCATTATCCTTCCAAAGAAGTTAAAGAAAGGAGATACGGTTGGTTTAATAGCCCCCGGATATGCCCTGTCCAGCGACGCCCTGCAAAATGCCATTACCAATGTAAAAACCATGGGTTTTGTTCCGTACCATACCCCACGGATAGAAGGTAATTTTGGTTATTTAAGCAATACCGACGAAGCCAGGGTGGCAGACTTACATGAAATGTTTTTAAACCCGGACATTGATGGCATTGTTTGCGCCAGGGGCGGATATGGCTGTACCCGCATACTTAACCAGATAAATTTTGAGCATATCCGTCAAAATCCAAAAGTATTGGTAGGCTTTAGCGATATTACTGCGCTGTTAAATGCCATATACCAACAAACCGGACTGGTAACCTTTCACGGGCCGGTAGGCACCACCCTGGACAATGAGTTTAACAGGTCTCATCTGGAAGATATTATTTGCCATGCCAACAACAGCATTGCCTTAACGCCCGAAACCTATTCCAGCCAGACCGTTGCAGACGATGCAACCTTTGAGCAATATGTAATAAACTCTGGAAAAGCCACCGGTAAACTGGTGGGCGGGAACCTCTCGCTGTTATCGGCCATGACGGGAACCGAGTTTGATGTAGATTATACCGATAAAATTGTTTTTATTGAAGACATGGATGAAGACCCATACCGGATTGACAGAATGTTAACCCAATTGCTCGACTCTAAAACCTTTAAAAATGCACGCGGGATCGTGTTGGGCGTTTTTAAAGGGTGCAACGAGCCCAAACGGGTTTCTTTTAGCCTACGGGAAGTTATCCTGGACCGCATTAAGCCCTTAAACATCCCTTCCATTTACGGGTTTTCCATTGGACATATTAAAAAACATTTAACCATCCCCGTAGGGATAGAAGCTACTTTGGACACTAAAAATTTCAATTTGCAATTATTGGAAAATAGTGTGGCTTCATAGTTTCCAGTATTAGGTTTTTTATCATACCTTTATATGTATGATATTCCAAACAAATAGATTAACCATTAGGGAGCTCACCATAAAAGACCTCGATCTGTTTCATAAAATGCAGAACGACCAAACAGTGATGCGCTATATTGGAGGGAAAATCTTTAGCCTTGAAGAAAATAAAAAAGACCTGGAAAACATTCTAAACTTTTATAAAAACCCGAAGAACGATTTTTGGGTTTGGGCCATTACCATTAAAGATAGCAACAGCTTTATTGGTACCATTGCACTGGTTAAAAACGAAAAAGAAGAATATGAGATTGGTTACCGCTTATTAAAGGAGTATTGGAAACAAGGCTTTGGAAAGGAAGTTACCAACGGACTGATAAAATATGCCTTTGAAGAAAAAAAGATAAGGGAAATTGTAGCGTATGTGGACAAAAACAATCTTACATCGGTACGGATACTGGACTCTACCTTTCGGTTTATAAAAGAAATCTACAACGAGCAGGACAATTGTATTGACCGTTATTATAAACTCTCCAACTAACAAAAACAACATGCATGTATTTGTATACGGCACTTTAATGCGTGGATTTTATAATACATTTGCCCAAAATTTACATACAAACGCAACATATATTGGAAAAGGCCAGGCATCTGGCAGGCTATACGACTTGGGCGCTTTTCCCGGTGCCGTTTTTGATGCTTCGGCCGATTTAAAAATTAAAGGTGAAGTCTATTACGTTGAGAAAAACGTAAAAAGCATCATGGATTCTTTAGATACTTACGAAGGCATTAACGACCCGGAATTTGATTATTACGAAAAGAGGGAAGCCATAATTTTAGTAAACAATACAAAAATCAAAGCTCTGGTATATCATTTAAAAATCGCTGTCGATACTTTTACACTTATCGAAAATGGCGATTATTTATAATTTTTATCAAAAAAATAATTTTATCAATTAGCCACGTCGCTTATAAATTTAATCCTGTACAAACGTATTTCATCGTCTTCATAATCGCCATCGAATTCTTCCATGGCCAATGAAATTTTATCGTCTTCGGCTTCAATAAAATAATCGTGTAATTCTTCCTGCTGGTCTTCATCAAGGATTTCATCTATCCAGTAATCTACGTTCAATTTAGTGCCCATATACACAATCTGTTCCATTTCCTTAATCAAGTCGTCCATGGATATACCCTTGGAAGCGGCAATGTCGTCTAATGGGAGTTTTCTGTCTATATTTTGGATCACGTAGAGTTTCAAGGCAGAATTTGCCCCGGTAGATTTAACTACCATATCGTCTGGCCTTATAATGTCGTTTTCTTCGACGTATTTTTTTACAAAGGCCACAAATGGTTTCCCGAATTTTCTCGCTTTTCCTTCCCCGACTCCGTGGATATTAATGAGCTCGTCTATTGAAATTGGGTATTTTAAAGCCATGTCTTCCAGCGAAGGGTCCTGAAATATCACAAATGGTGGTACTTCTTGCTTTTTGGCTTCTTGTTTTCTAAGGTCTTTCAGCATTTTAAGCAATTGCTCGTCGGCTACGGCACCACCACTTTTTCCAGCGGTCACAATGGTGTCGTCATTGGCATCTTCATAGGTATGGTCTTCGGTCATCATAAAGGATTCCGGTTGCTTCAAAAATGCCTCCCCTCTATCTGTTACGTGCAAAACACCATATTGCTCTATTTCCTTGTGGAGCATCCCGGTAACCAATACTTGACGTATCAAGGCCATCCAATAAGCTGGGTCGTGGTCTTTTCCCGTACCAAAAAACGGACGCTCATCTGTTTTGTGGGATTTTATCAAGGCATTCACTTTCCCGACAAGGGTGTTTACAATTTCTTTTGCCTTGTATTTTTCTTTGGTACCTTTTATAACTTTCAGCAATTTAACAACATCTTCTTTTGCTTCGTGCTTTTTCTTGGGGTGCCTGATGTTATCATCCATATCGGCTCCTTCCCCATTGACATCGTCGAATTCCTCTCCAAAATAATGAAGAATGTATTTTCTTCTGGACATCGAGGTCTCGGCATAGGCAACCATATCTTGAAGCAGGGCATGGCCAATTTCCTGTTCGGCAACGGGCTTGCCGCTCATAAACTTCTCAAGTTTTTCTATGTCTTTATAAGAGTAGAATGCCAAACAATGGCCTTCGCCCCCGTCACGGCCGGCGCGGCCGGTTTCCTGATAATAACTTTCTATGCTTTTGGGAATATCGTGGTGTATTACAAACCGGACGTCCGGTTTATCTATCCCCATACCAAATGCAATGGTAGCAACCACTACATCTACATCTTCCATTAAAAACATATCCTGATGTTTGGCACGTGTTTTTGCATCGAGCCCGGCATGGTAAGGAACCGCCTTGATACCATTAACCTGGAGTGTTTGTGCAAGTTCTTCAACACGTTTCCTGCTGAGGCAATATATAATCCCGGATTTTCCTTCGTTCTGTTTTACAAAACGGATGATATCGGCATCTACATTTTTGGTTTTCGGCCTTACTTCATAATATAAATTTGGCCTGTTGAACGACGCTTTATAAACTTCGGCACTATTTACTCCTAAATTTTTCAGAATGTCTTCCTGCACTTTTGGAGTTGCCGTTGCCGTTAAGGCTATAATGGGGATATCGTTGCCCAAACGCTGAATAATGGTACGTATGTTCCTGTATTCGGGCCTAAAATCATGCCCCCATTCTGAAATACAATGTGCTTCGTCTACTGCTACAAACGATATTTTAACGGTCCTCAAGAAGTCTATATATTCTTCTTTTGTCAAAGATTCGGGGGCCACATAAAGCAATTTGGTAATCCCGTTGGTAATATCCTCTTTAACTTGACGGACTTCGGTTTTGTTTAACGAAGAGTTTAAAACATGGGCAATACCCTTGTTGGAGGAAATCCCCCGAATGGCATCTACCTGATTTTTCATTAAAGCTATCAAGGGGGAAATAACGATGGCCGTGCCATCTTTAACCAGCGCAGGTAATTGGTAGCAAAGGGACTTCCCTCCGCCTGTAGGCATTATAACAAACGTATTATGGTCATTAACAATATTTTTTATGACCTTTTCTTGTAATCCTTTAAACTGACTAAATCCAAAATACTGTTTAAGCGCTGCCTGTAAGTCAATTTCAGCTGAACTCATCCTTTCGTTTTACTATTTTATATACATTTGCACTACTAAAGATACTATTAATCTTTAGTTATAACAAATTCTAAAAAAATTAAAATTTGAATACTAAAAGTGCCATCATAGCCAATGCTATCGAGGCTATAGATACAGAAAGCAATGCCATCAAAAACCTTGCCTCTTTTATAGATGAAGAATTTGCTGATGCTGTTGAGTATATATACAAATCTAATGGGAGAGTTATTATAACCGGCGTAGGAAAAAGCGCTATTATAGCAACGAAAATTGTTGCAACTTTTAATTCGACTGGCACTCCGGCAGTTTTTATGCACGCCGCCGATGCAATTCACGGAGACCTTGGAACCATCCTTAAGGACGATGTGGTTATCTGTATTTCTAAAAGCGGTAATACGGCCGAAATAAAAGTCCTTGTCCCCTTTATAAAAGAAGGCCCCAACAAACTTATCGCCATTACTTCGAATAAAAATTCCTTTTTGGGCCAACAAGCCGATTTTGTTGTGAATGCGCATGTAGACAAAGAAGCATGCCCGCTCAACCTTGCGCCAACTACCAGTACTACCGCCCAATTGGTTATTGGGGACGCCATGGCTATTTGCTTGTTAAAACTAAAAGGCTTTAGCAGCGAAGATTTTGCAAAATATCATCCCGGTGGTGCGCTGGGGAAAAAACTTTACCTGCGCGTAAAAGACATTGCAACCATGAACCTAAAACCACAAGTTTCTGAGGATGCAGATGTTAGGGATGTTATTGTTGAAATTTCAGAAAAATTAATGGGCGTAACGGCAGTTGTAAATAAAAATAAAATTGTGGGTATCGTTACAGATGGTGATATTCGTAGAATGCTAAGAAAATATGAGCATATAAACGGATTAAAAGCTAAAGACATTATGTCAGTAAACCCAAAGACTGTCAGTTGTGATATTTTGGCAGTCGATGCGCTGGACGTAATGGACCAATATGGCATTTCGCAGCTTTTGGTAGAAAAAAACGGCTATTATTTTGGAGTAATCCATATTCATGATTTAATTAAAGAAGGTATTATATAATGACAAAAAAAATTGGTACAGGTAAAGAGGAGCAAGAAATGTCTTTTCTAGATCACCTTGAAGAATTAAGATGGCACTTAATAAGGGCCACACTGGGCGTAATTATTATTGGTATTGTTGCCTTTATTGCCAAGGATTTTATATTCGACACCATTCTCTTTGGCCCCAAAAAAGCAGACTTCCCTACCTACGAGTTCTTTTGTAACATTTCAAGGTATTTTGGCATGGACGATTCTTTTTGCCAAGGGCCACAATTTAGAATACAAAGTAGACAGATGGCCGGACAGTTTTCGGCACATATCTGGACTTCCATCTGGGCAGGCTTTATTATTGGCTTCCCTTATATTTTATGGGAATTATGGCGCTTTATAAGCCCGGGATTATATGACAATGAACGGAAAAACTCCCGCGGGTTTATCATGGTGGCCTCCTTTTTGTTTTTTACAGGTGTATTGTTTGGGTACTATGTTATCTCCCCGCTTTCAATAAATTTTCTAGCCAATTACCATGTCAGCGAAGAAGTTTTTAACGACATCGACCTGTCTTCCTATATTTCAACCATACGGGCATCGGTTATTGCGTGCGGACTTATATTTGAGTTACCCATCCTGATGTATTTCCTGACCAAAATTGGTTTGGTTACTCCCGAATTTTTAAGAAAATACCGTAAAATAGCCATTGTAATTGTGCTTATTCTATCAGCAGTTATAACACCTCCGGATGTCGCCAGTCAAATTGTGGTGTCCATACCTATTATTATTTTGTATGAAGTTAGCATCTACATTTCAAAAATAGTTCTTAAAAGAGAGGACCGTAAATTGAAAAAGATGAAAAATAAATAAGTCGTGTATAGCAGTTTTGGCGAAGAAGGCTTGAAGGCAACATAACAATGCCCGTAATGCAATAGTTTATAATTATATAAAAACATACAAAATGTCTAATATAGTTGATGAATTCAATGTATACCGTTCTAAAATGAACGACCGCATACTGGAAGACAACAATAAATTGATAAAGCGTATTTTCAATCTGGACACCAACGCATATATGTCCGGTGCACTGGACGTAAAAACCAAGGAACTTTTAGGCTTGGTAGCTTCGGCGGTTTTACGTTGCGACGATTGCATTAAATACCATTTGGAAACTAGCCATAAAGAAGGCCTTACCAAGGAAGAAGTGGTCGAGGCATTGGGCATAGCCACGCTTGTTGGCGGGACCATTGTAATCCCTCACCTTAGAAAAGCATACGAATTTTGGGATGCGCTGGAAAACAAAGAATCCTAAACCTATATTAAATTAAAGCTGGTTAAATTCAAAATCCCTATTTTTGAACGGTACGATGTTTGAACACAAACACACCTGAACACACAATTGTATGAAGTTAAGAGCCGAAAACATCATGAAGTCCTACAAAGGGCGAAAAGTAGTAAAAGGAATTTCCCTAGAAGTTAACCGTGGGGAAATTGTAGGTTTATTGGGGCCAAACGGTGCCGGAAAAACAACCTCTTTCTATATGATTGTTGGCCTGATTAAACCCAATGGAGGTAAAATTTTCCTGGACAGCCAGGAAATTACCAACTACCCCATGTATAAGCGTGCCCAAAACGGAATTGGTTATCTAGCACAGGAAGCGTCTGTTTTTAGGAAATTGAGCATTGAAGACAAT
Organism: Galbibacter sp. PAP.153; assembly: GCF_037029175.1. Classification (NCBI taxonomy): domain Bacteria; kingdom Pseudomonadati; phylum Bacteroidota; class Flavobacteriia; order Flavobacteriales; family Flavobacteriaceae; genus Galbibacter; species Galbibacter sp. PAP.153. The sequence goes on from NZ_JAZEUN010000002.1 coordinate 118,893, forward strand.
ATCATGAGCGTTCTTCAACTAACCAAGCTTTCCAAAAAAGAACAACAAATGAAAATGGAAGCCCTGATTGACGAATTCAGTTTGGGCCATATACGTAAAAACAGGGGCGATTTATTGTCTGGTGGGGAACGAAGGCGGACCGAAATTGCCCGTGCCCTTGCCACCGACCCGAGTTTTATTCTCTTGGACGAGCCATTTGCCGGAGTAGACCCCGTTGCCGTGGAAGACATTCAACGCATTGTGGCTCAGCTTAAAAATAAAAACATAGGCATCTTGATTACCGACCACAACGTGCAGGAAACCCTTGCCATTACAGAACGCTCTTATTTAATGTTTGAAGGCAGCATCTTAAAAGCCGGGGAGCCCGAAGAACTGGCGGCCGATGAAATGGTAAGAAAGGTTTATCTAGGGCAAAACTTTGAATTGAGAAAGAAAAAATTAGATTTTCATTCATAAAAATTCGCCTAAAAAAAGAAGAACAATCCATATAAATAGGTAATTTGTCCTGCCCAATCAAAAAAAGAGATTTATTTAAATGACTTTGACCGAATATATCAAGAAAAGGAACGGCGTGCCTATTGGAAGCTCAAAATCATTAAGGAACAACCTATACCGCTCATTAGGCGCTAAAAACTTTTCCGGTTTCTGGAATTATTGGAACCCAATTTTTGGGTATTACCTGGGGAAATTTGTATTTAAACCCTTAAAAAAAATATTTCCAGTCACAATTTCATTAATATTTACCTTTGTCTTTTGTGGTTTTATACACGATGCCGTTTCCATGCTTTTTCATGAAAAAATCTCTTTGTCCTTTACCTTATGGTTCTTGTTAATGGGACTGGCCGTTTTAACCACCAAATTTTTGAATCATAATTATTCGGAGCAAAAATGGATTATCCGTGCCTTGGCAAATTTGGCCATTATAGGCATTTGTTTTTTAATGACAATATATATCAAGAAATATATCGTTACAATTATTCATAATTAAACACAAAATTAAAGTTATGAAACATACATTCGCAAAAGTAAGCATCATGATCCTGACCATGACAATGGTTGCATGTAACCAAAAATCGGGAAAAGAAAATATGGAAACCGAAACAGTGAAAACAACCGAAAGAAAAACTTCTACTGAAGAAAATGCACTGACAGATAAAATATGGAAACTTACAAAATTGATGGGAAAACCCGTAGCTGAACTGGACAAAAGTGCCTCCAATGTTTTTATAACCTTTGCTACCGAAGAAAACAGGGTTGGCGGAAACTCTGGCTGCAATAGCTTTGGCGGGACCTATACCCTATTGGAAGGCAACAGGTTTAAATTGAGTAAGTTGGCAAGTACCATGAAAGCATGCATGAACATGGAGGTTGAACAACAGTTTATGGATGTGCTGCAAAAATCTGACACCTATATTATAAAAGATGGTACCCTTACAATAACCAAGGCAAGAATGGCTCCGCTAGCCGAATTTGAACTTTCAGAAGAATAAAAAATAATTTCATAAAAATTACCCCAAGGCTTTTGAATATTTATTTGAAAGCCTTGTTTTTTTGTTGAAAATTGGCCGCAACAGAAAATAGTACATACAAAATAATAATAAGCGGAATTGCCGCATAATGCAAGGTTAACAATAAAACGAGGCTCAATGCAAGGAATACATAGCGAATGCTATTTTCTTTAAATGCCCAGGTTTTAAACTTTAAAGCAAACAGGGCAATGGGCGCATTAAGCATATAAGTACTTAAAATCGTGGTGCCGATTAAAAACCATTTGTTTAAAATTAACGCATCGAAAGCACCGGGCTGAAAATGCAACATTAACGGAAAAGAAAGAATTAACAACGCATTGGCAGGCGTAGGCAAGCCTATAAAAGAACTCACCTGATTTTCGTCTATGTTGAATTTTGCCAAACGGTAAGCCGAACCCAAAGTGATTAGAAAGCCAAAAATGGCCAATAATGAAATATCCATGTTTAAATTTCCTATTTCATTTCCTTCTTCCCCCCATGTATAACTGCCCATGCTCATGTTAAACAACTGAAACATTACTATACCGGGCACGACCCCACTGGTAACCATGTCGGCCAAAGAGTCCAATTGTATCCCTAAATCGCTTTGTACCTTTAAAAGCCTTGCGGCGAGTCCGTCGAAAAAATCAAAAAAGATTCCTGCAAAAACAAAATAAGCCGCAAAAATCAAGTTACCTTGCATCGCCATAACCACTGCAATAACACCGCATAGAAGATTTAATAACGTTAATCCGTTTGGAATATACTTCTTCATAATTTTTCGTTTTCTTATGTAAAATTACTACTTTAAAATTGCTTCTAAATGCCCGTTTATTCAAAATTTCAAAGAAAAGCAGTACATTCTTCATTTTCCGTCTATGGCACTATCAAATTTTATTAAGATATTAGCATTATAAATACCGTTCATGAAAAATTCTTATCTACTCGCTATTCTATCCGGATTATTATTAGCCTTGGCATGGCCAACCTATGGGGTTCCCCTACTCGCTTTTGTTGGTTTTGTACCTCTGCTATTGGCAGAAAAGAATATTCGCGAATCCAATTACAAGAGAAGGGGCGCCAAAGTATTTTTGCTGGCATATATTTCCTTTTTAGTTTGGAATTCCATAACCACTTGGTGGATTTGGTATTCTACTCCTTTCGGGATGTTCTTTGCATTGTTGGTGAATTCTTTATTAATGACCTTTATTTTTTCGTTGTACCATTTTGTTGCAAGGCGACTGCCCTCCAAAATACATTTAATCTTCCTGCCTGCCATGTGGATGGCCTTTGAAAAATTTCACCTAAACTGGGATTTTTCCTGGCCTTGGCTTAACCTTGGCAATGTTTTTTCTGAATATACCACCTGGATACAATGGTACGAATATACAGGCGTTTTTGGCGGTGCATTATGGATTTGGATTATTAACATTGGTATTTTTAAAACCATCATTCATTATAAAAAAACAAAAGAACGAAGTGTTCTTACAAAAGGAATTGCCCGAAATGTTTTAATAATTGCCATTCCTATTATTCTTTCTTTATTTCTGCTGAATAATTATGAAGAAGGGGCCCAGGAAGCTAAAATAACCCTGCTCCAGCCAAATATCGACCCGTATTCTGAAAAATATGATATTTCAAATCCACAAATGGCAACGGCATTGGTTGAATTGGCGCAACAGGATGTTTCTAAAGATACAGATTATGTAATTGCCCCCGAAACTGCATTGTCTAACCCCACGCCAATTGATCAGTTTGGAAATCGGCAGGAGGAACACATTATACAGCAATTTGTAAATAAATATCCACATTTGCAATTTATTACCGGCGTTGACTTTTTTAGAAGATACAATCAAAAAGAAAAACCCACCGTTACCGCCAACCTATTTCCGCGTGGGGACTGGTTCGACTTTTACAATGCGGCCGTGCAGATAGACAAGCAAGGTTCTGAACAAAAATATATTAAATCAAAATTAGTGGTGGGAGTTGAAAACTTTCCTTTTAAAAACATTTTAGAGCCCCTTTTGGGAGACGTTATGCTCGACTTGGGCGGAACGGTGGCCATGCGCGCCACACAAAAAGACCGGGGTGTTTTTACCGCTACAGACGAAACCCTTAAGGCAGCTCCCATTATTTGTTACGAATCTATTTATGGTGAGTTTGTTACCGGATATGTTAAAAAAGGCGCCAATTTCCTGACAATTATTACCAACGACGCCTGGTGGAGCAATACACAGGGGCACAAACAACACCTCAGTTATGCACGCCTAAGGGCTATAGAAACCCGTAAAAGCATTGCCAGAAGTGCCAACACGGGTATTTCTGCATTTATTAACGAAAAAGGCAAAATTACCAAAACCTTAGCTTACGAAGCAAAAGGGACACTTTCGGGAACCATTACCATTAACAACAAACAAACTTTTTACGTAAAATATGGCGACTATATAGCCCGTAGCGGTGTACTGGTAGCAGGGTTAATATTCCTCTTTGCCATTGCCAGAAAAAAGACATAAAGATTATTTTATTTTTTAATGTATCTTAGCCCTTAATCAATCATAACTAACATAAAATCAAAACATAATACAATATTAAATGACCACCAAAAAAATTACCCTATGCCTATTCTTAACAATTTTTAGCGTAGTTTACCTATCGGCCCAAAATAACCAAAAAACAGAAATCCTTTTAGTTGGATTTGACCATTTAAGTCAGATGGACAATGGCACGCCATCTTCCAATATTTTTAGTCCTAAAAAGCAAAAGGAGATTGTTAAGTTAACTGAAAAGCTAAAACGTTTTTCTCCAAATATGATAATGGTCGAGAAAGAACCCAGTGAACAGGCTGTAGTAGACAGCCTTTATAATTCTTATCTTGAAAACAAGCTTCAGCTCTCCAATATAGAATATGGAACTTCCGAAACTTATCAAGTAGGATTTAGATTGGCAAAAATGCTGAACCTAAAAAGCGTGTATGGAATAGACCATTATGAATCAACTTCCCAATCATTATTGAATTCCGGAAAAAATATAGAACTGTTTAAAAAAGGAATGGGTACGCTTATAAATGCAGCCCGGCCAATGAAAAAAAGCGTTCAACAAGACAGTCTATCAATCTACGACTACATAAAAACCATGAATCTGCCAAAGTACGTCAAGCTTTCGCACAACATAATTTTTAACCTCCCGGCTTATGTTATGGACGGTAAATTTTCAGAAAAAGGCACCAATACTGTAGATATTGGAAATATTGATGAAAAGTATATCGGGGCAGAATACATTACGCTATTTTACAATAGAAATTTAAAGATTTACTCAAATATTTTAAATACTCAACTAGCTCATAATACAAACCGAATATTATTAATCATGGGGCAGCTACATATTGGTGTATTAAAAGATTTACTTGAGGATAACCCAAATTATAAAATTATCGAGGCTTCAGAATATTTAGATTAAAAAATCCAGGCTAATCCATGCCCTATTTTTATTCTTTTACAAACTCGCCCTTTTCTTTTATTACATTATTGCCCCAATTGGTAATGGAATCTAAGACAGGTATAAACGATTTGCCAAACGCCGTAAGGCTATATTCTACCCTTACCGGGGGCTTTTTACCGTAAACCTTTCTTGAAATCAGTCCGTCTTTTTCCAATTGTTTCAGTTGAAGGCTTAATGTCATTTCTGTAATAGACGGCATTTCCCTACAGAGCTCACTGAATCTTTTTTTGGTATCGCTTAAATGATATAAAATTACAGCCTTCCACTTCCCTCCTACCAAATCCATTGTTAAACTAACGGTACAAGGATAAACCTTTCCTTTAAATTTAACATATTCGCCTATGCATTCATCTTTCATAATAATTGAATTTAAACCTATCTAAACCGATAGTTATTGCACAACAATGTTACTAAAATTAATTTTATAACTATAATAATTATAGTATAAAATTAAACAGTATGGCATTAATTATTCTAGCGCATCCCACTTTTAAAAAATCATTTGCAAACAAAACAATTATAGAAGAATTACAAAAAAGTGATTTGGCAATCAAAATACGGGACATAGCAAAACTTTATCCCAATTATCATATTGATGCAGGAACAGAACAAAAAGAACTGTTGAAGCACAAAACAATTGTATTTCAGTATCCATTTTATTGGTACAACATGCCAGCCATTTTAAAACAGTGGTTTGATGCCGTATTTCAACATCAATTTGCCTTTGGTTCCAAAGGCGATAAATTAAAAGGAAAAAACTTTTTGCCAAGTTTTACCGTTGGTGGCAAGGAAAAAGAATATAACGTTTTGGAGAAACATCATTTCCGAGTACATGAATTTTGCAAAAATCTGGAACAAACGGCCCTTTTTGCACAGATGAACTATATAGAACCCATATATGGCTACAGGACTTCTTTGGCCGATGGCTATACTGAAGAAGAAATAAGGGATACCGCAAAAGAACAAGCAAAAAGATTAATAACACGTTTAGTAAGCCTAGAATAAAATGGCTAAACTAAAAGGGGCTAAAACACATAACCAAAGTCATTAGCTATTGGGTAAAGGTGCACCCACGGCCACGTCGCATCGGTGTCCGGGTTGCCCATGCGCAGGGTTCAGTGTAGCCGAAGTATTAAGCATAGCGCCTCCTTGCGGAGATGTCAATGGGGCGCCAACCGCTATATCGCATCTATGGCCTGGCTGCCCGTGTGCCGGGTTTAACCCATTTGCCGGGGCAGATTGCTGGGTATTGGTATTTTTAAACGTTTCAACAGGGGTTTCTTTGGCCGCAGCTTCCTTGTCATAACCTTCCAGTGTCTCTGTGGAAGACCATTCTGTTTTATTTTGAAAAATAGAATAACCTACAATGGCAAGAACCCCTATCCCGATAAGTGTAAAAAACAGTTTTTTCATTTCATAAAATTTTGACCTTCAAATAAAATACCAAATAAAACTTTATGGATCATGGTGCATCAATAGTAATTTGGTTGCCTAAAAATAATAAAATCAAACGAATATCGCTTTATAATTCTTTTTAGAAAACACAGTAATATGAAAATTTTGTATTAAAAAAATTGCGCAGTTAAATAACTGCATATATATTTGCAGTCAAATAACTGCGTAAATGGAATTAAGAAGGGATGTTTTTCAAGCAATTGCCGACCCAACAAGGAGGGCCATAATATCGTTAGTGGCCGTACATGCCATGACACCCACTGCAATTGCAGGGAACTTTGACTCATCCAGACAAACTGTTTCAAAACATATTCAAATCCTGACCGAATGCCAGATACTTGAACAAAAACAAAATGGTAGGGAAATTTATTACCATTTAAATCCTCAAAAAATAAAAGAAATAGCCGATTTTATAGAGCCTTTTAGAAAATTATGGGACGATCGGTTTAACAAACTAGAAGAAATCATGAAAAATTATCCAACAAAAAACAAAGAATAATGGAGCCAAAAACGAAAGTGCATGCTGAAGACAATAAACAGGAAATTGTTATTACAAGGGAATTCGGCTTGCCGTTGGAATTGCTTTTTAAAGCGTATGAAGACCCAGAAATTGTTGCACAATGGATGGGAACAAATGTTTTGAAGCTGGAAAACAAAAAACATGGGAGCTGGCAGTTTGAAACCACCGACGAACAAGGAACAGTAGTATTTCGTGCCAATGGCACCATACACGATTTTAATGTGAACAAAAACATTACGCGGACTTTTGAAATGGAAAATTCGCCGTTTACCACACAGTTGGAGTTTCTAGAATTTGAAAAACTAACTGATGAAACCAGCAAGCTTACCATGCACATTATATTTAAATCGGTGGCATATAGGGACCAATTGCTAAAAATGCCTTTTGCTCAAGGCATCAATATGGCCCATAACCGGCTACAAGAAATCGTTAACAAATTAAAATAACATTATTATGACCAAAACAGCTAAAATCATCTATTGGATTACCACTATCTGGCTTGCTCTTGGAATGGTGTCTACGGGAATTGTACAATTATTAAAAACCGAAGAAGAAGTACAGAGCATGAACAACCTGGGCTATCCCATCTATTTGCTTTCCATACTTGGCATTTGGAAATTGTTGGGTGTTATTGCCGTTTTAATACCCAAATCGCCCTTACTTAAAGAATGGGCATATGCAGGATTTTTCTTCGCCATGTCGGGGGCTATAATTTCTCATGTGGCCAATGGAGATAACCCGTCAATACTTTTTGGCCCTATATTGTTGCTGGTCCTTACCGTACTTTCTTGGTATTTACGGCCCGCCAGTAGAAAAGTAATTACCAATAAACAACCCGAAGTAGCATGAGCGTTTCAAAGCCAAAGGACGTTGACGCCTATATTGCCCATGCAGACAAAGATGGCCATGCAATTATGGAAACGCTCCAGGAAACAATAAAGACTACCGTTCCCGAAGCCGAAGAAGTTATAAGTTGGAATGTTCCTATTTATAAATATTATGGTATTCTGGCAGGATTTAATATCTTTAAGCAACATGTAACTTTTGGTATTGACACGCTTACGGAAGAAGACCATAAGATACTTAAAGAAAAGGGCTATAAAACCGGAAAAAAAACGATTCAAATTAAATTCAATCAAAAAGTCCCAACAACCATCATAAAAAAGCTTCTCAAATCGCAGGCAGAAATCAATAAACAGTCAAAAAAATAAATATATGAACCCTAAAGTCGATTCTTTTTTCAGTAACGCCGATAAATGGCATGCGGCATTCAAACATTTAAGGGCCGTTTGCCTTGATTGCGGGTTGACCGAAACCATAAAATGGAAACATCCGTGCTATATGTACAAAGAAGACAACATTGTTTTAATACATGGGTTTAAAGAATATTGTGCGCTTCTTTTTTTTAAAGGCTCTTTATTGAACGACACTGATAATATTCTGGTTCAGCAAACCAAAAATGTCCAGGCGGCACGCCAGATACGTTTTACAAATGCCGAGGAAGTGCAAAAAATGAAAAGCATTATAAAAAGCTATATTTTTGAAGCCATTGAAGTTGAAAAAGCCGGTTTAAAAGTCGATCTCAAGAAAACTTCCGAGTATGAAATACCAAAAGAGTTTCAACAGGCCTTAGATGAAGACCCTTCCTTAAAAAAAGCCTTCAAGGCATTAACCCCGGGTCGCCAAAGAGGCTATTTGCTTTATTTTTCTTCAGCAAAACAATCTAAAACACGCTACTCAAGAATAGAAAAATACACTCCTAAAATACATGAAGGGAAGGGTTTAAACGATCATTAAAGATATTTTTGTACTTCAAAGCAATTAACCAATAAGTTACAAACACATTTATATGAAAAAAATAGTTGTACTAACCGGGGCCGGAATGAGTGCCGAGAGTGGCATAAACACGTTTAGGGACGCCAATGGGCTCTGGGAAGGACACGACGTCATGGAAGTGGCATCGCCGCAAGGCTGGCACAATAATATGGAATTGGTATTGAATTTTTACAATGAACGCCGCAGGCAACTAAAAACGGTAAAGCCCAACAAAGCGCACCTAGCCCTTGCCGAACTTGAAAAAAATTACAATGTTTCCATTGTATCCCAAAATGTAGACGATCTTCATGAAAGGGCCGGAAGCGCTCATGTAATTCATTTACACGGAGAACTTTTAAAGGCCAGGAGCACTTTTGACAAAGATTTGGTATACGATTGGATTAACGATATCAATATCGGAGATTTTTGCGAACATCAACAGCAATTGCGCCCGCATATTGTATGGTTTGGAGAAGCCGTCCCGATGATAGAAGTTGCCATTGAAGAAGTTAAAACAGCAGATATCATTATGGTTATTGGTACCTCCATGCAAGTGTACCCGGCGGCCGGACTGGTTGATTATAAAAAGCCAAATGCACCGCTCTTTTTTATCGACCCAAAACCTTCCATTTCAGAAAATGCCATTCCCGGCCTGGAAATTATAGCCGAAAAAGCCACTGTTGGCGTTCCTATTGCGGTTGGTCGGTTGTCTCGTATGTAAGCTTTAGCATTTTTGCCCATTCTGCAATGGTTTTTGCCTGTTCATCTGTAAGTTTTGCATCGTTGTGTATCCAGGTATACGATTTTAACGGCATCCAACCTTCGGTAACCGCCTCGATCATTTCGTCCAGTTTGTGTGCTTTTTTCTTGTTGGCATACAGCTCCCATTGCGAAAAGTCCAAATGCTCGCGCCCTTCTTCAATATGGGCCGCCATCCAATACGAAACAGGTTCGATGTTTGCATACCACGGATAACGGGTATTGTTAGAATGGCAATCGTAACAGGCATTTGTAATAATGGCCTCGACCTCTTTTGGCGGACTGGTTGCCAAAATTAAATCTGTCGGCGGTGTCGTGTCCGATTTGTTCTCGGCAGGTGGAAAAAATTGCATAATTATCAGTACAACAAATAGCAGAAATATTATTTTTCTTATTATTCTCATTAGCTTAGTTGTTTATTGAATTTTAATGCTAAAATATTTTTACTTTTAATCTTCTAAATTAAGGAAAATAAAAATTGAATACGATTTTAACAGAGAAACTTTCATATGTAAGCGGTTATCGGGAAAACAGGCAAGCTTTGGCCAACTTTATTTTAACTCATGAAGCCTATTTTCCTGAATTGCTGGAACATTGTTTTTCCAATGAAGAAAATTACTCGCATAAAGCATGTTGGGTTACAGAATTGGTATGTAAAGGTAAGTTAACATGGCTATTTCCCCATTTGGATTTCTTTTTAATAAAATTGCCCTCCCTTAAAAACGATTCCTCCATCCGTCCATTAGCAAAGGTTTGCGAATTATTGTGCGAGTCATATTTTATAAAAAAAGACCCAAAAACAATGTCCCAATTAAAAGATGCCCATTTAGAAAAACTTGCCGAAATTAATTTCGATTGGTTAATTTCTAATGTAAAAGTGGCCACCAAGGCCTATGCCATGCACTGTTTATTTTTACTGGGCAAAAAATACCATTGGATCTATCCCGAGCTAAAGCATACGCTGGAACAAGGTTTTGCGCACCACTCCGCGGCATACAAGGCACGGGCAAGGCATATTCTGAAAAAAATTTGAATATTTTTTACCATTTTCGACTGAAAATCAGCTATCTCAATAACTTTTCCCTAAAATAGTTGATGCTTTTAAAAGAGAAAGTTAAATTTGCCCTTTCTTAAAATATAGACATGCAATTAACGCCATTAAACGCCGTTTCGCCTATTGATGGAAGGTATCGAAACAAAACCGAAAAACTCGCCGATTATTTTTCAGAAGAAGCACTTATAAAATATCGTGTTCGGATAGAAATTGAATATTTTATTGCTTTGTGCAAGGTTCCGGTTCCTCAACTAAAAGGGTTTGATACCACTTTGTTTTCCAATCTGAAAGCAATTTATCAGGATTTTTCAGCAGCAGATGCCTTGGCCATCAAAGAAATAGAAAAAACCACAAACCACGACGTTAAAGCTGTTGAATATTTTATAAAAGAAAAATTCGATACTTTAAAAATACAACAATACAAAGAGTTTATCCATTTTGGGCTCACATCTCAAGATATCAACAATACGGCCATCCCCCTCTCTATAAAAGAAGCATTAGAACAGGTATACCTGCCCGTATATGAAGAAATCGTTACCAAGTTGAACGCATTGGCAGAAGACTGGAAAAATGTGTCCATGTTGGCCCGTACACATGGCCAGCCTGCTTCCCCAACCCGTTTGGGAAAAGAAATAGAAGTATTTACCGTCCGTTTGAACGAGCAATTTAACGGCCTTAAAAATATCCCGATCGCGGCCAAATTTGGTGGTGCCACCGGGAACTACAATGCACATAAAGTAGCTTACCCAAACATTAACTGGAAGGCTTTTGGAACCGAATTTGTTGAGGAGGCCCTACAACTTAGGCATTCCTTCCCTACAACACAAATCGAGCATTACGACCATATGGCTTCGTTGTTTGATGCATTAAAGCGTATTAATACCATTTTAATAGACTTTAACAGGGATATGTGGACTTATATTTCCATGGATTACTTTAAACAGAAAATTAAAAAGGGCGAAGTAGGATCTTCGGCAATGCCGCACAAGGTAAACCCCATCGATTTTGAAAATTCTGAAGGGAACCTCGGTATTGCCAATGCTATTTTCGAGCATTTGTCTGCCAAATTACCTATTTCTAGATTGCAACGCGACCTTACCGACAGTACTGTTTTAAGAAATGTTGGCGTTCCTTTTGGCCATACACTTATTGCTTTTCAATCTACCTTAAAAGGATTGAACAAACTATTACTGAACGCAGAAAAGTTTGAAGAAGATTTAGAAAAAAATTGGGCCGTTGTTGCAGAAGCTATACAAACCATTTTAAGAAGGGAAGGCTATCCAAACCCGTATGAAGCATTAAAAGGACTTACGCGTACCAATGAAAAAATAAATAAAGAATCTATTGCCAATTTTATTGATACCCTTGATATTTCTGAGGATATAAAAGCCGAATTAAAAGTAATTACCCCTTCAAATTATACCGGGATATAAAAGTATTAAAAACTTAAAATGTCAAACTGAGCCCTGCCCGATCATATCGTATCGTTCTGGGGTTCAGTTTGACAATAACAAATTACTTTTTACATTTTATCAATCAAACAGTCCTTTTAACTGTTTCCCTATCCCACTGGCATCAACGGCCCCATTTTGAGCGGCCTCTACCAAAGTCATCATATTTTCGGGCTTCATTTTGTTTCCCAAAATGCGTATCAAGGCAAAGCCATTTTCGTCATCGCTTCCAAAAACAATTACTTCATCAATAGCATCGTCATCACCTAAATACTTTACAACCCCTTTATGTTTTCCGCTATTGATAACCATGAGATCTTCATATTTTTCATTTTTTAAAATCTCCTTAACGGTATTCTTTTCAACTTCATATTCGGCTTTATTTTCTCCATTAATCTTAAAGGCCAAAACATTTAGTTTTTTAACAGACTCGTAGGCTTCTTTTTGTTGTTGACTTAAAGAAGACTTTGAAACGTCTAAAATACTCGAAGGAATATCCAGGGAAATAAAATTTGGATTGTCGTTATTGTTTACAAAATATTCTTGTAAACTGGGTTTGTTATTGCTGCAAGATACTGCAACAAAAACTGTAATTATTAATAAAATGACTTGTTTTTTCATGATGAGTTTATAAAATTGATAGTTTGTAAAGCTAAAAAGGAAGTGAGGGAAAGGGTTAAAGCGTGAAGCTGTAAATTCGAGCGTTCGTAAAAGCTACAAAATGCATCGTTAAAAAAACTTTCGACTTCCAGCTTCAAAGTTTCCCTCAGAACCTAATTATTTATTGTCGTTTCCGGCTTTCCCCAATTGATCGCCACCGGGAAGGTCCATCTTGGAAGTTAGTTTGGAAATTTGCCTCAAATCGATATTTCCGGTCAGGGAAAGGAGCACCGTTTCGGGTTTTTTGCCATTAAACTCCAATTCGTCGTAATTTAGATCGGTTACAAACATAAGCAACTCCTTGACGTGGTTGGCATCGGCACCTTCCTTTACGTAAAACTTCACATTGGATTCTCCATCGCGCACCCGCATCAACTCTTCAAAAGAAGAACTTTTTAGGTGGTTTGTAACCCAACCATCGATATCTTTGGTTATGTTCGGGTTCTCGGTGGTAATAACCTTAAAACTGGTTATGTTGTTCACCAGGTCAAAAACAGCTTCTGCATCGGGATCGTCGGTGCTTATGTTGATCTTGCTCAACATCTGAAACATTTTTGGCTGTAGGGCCACAAAGGTTACTTCGCTGTTCTCCGAATATTTATCAAAAATAGACTGTGCCTGCGACAATAGTGGGCTCACCGCTAATACTGCTATTAAAATTAATTTTTTCATGCGTTTAATTTTTAGTTTTTTTATTCGTTACTCAAAAATCGGTTAGTGTTTTTTTCAAATTCCTTCAAATAGGCCGCGCCTTCTGTTCCTTTGTTAAAATTATCAGATAACAGCGCCAGCGCTAATTGTGCCGACCGGATTTCCTCGGGGGTGTACTCTTCGTGCAACGAAGCGGTACCCGGCCTGTTTAAATAAATACCAAATACAAGGGCGGCTACGGCGGCAACAGAAATCCATTTTAAATAACTCGTATTTCTTCTAGGTTTTAATGGAACGTCTTGCGTGCTTTTCTCTTCTTTGGCTACAGAAAAGTAATTAAACAAAGGTTTGTATTCTTCCAAATGGGGGGCGACCCGCTCTTGAGAAAAATAACTCCTCAATTCGTTCTCCTCGGCTACGGTTGCCGTGGCCTCAAAGTACTTCTCTAGTAATTCTTCAATTTTATTTACTGATGCCATAGCTATGTTTTTTTAATAATTGTTCCCTTACTGCCTTACGGGCCCTGGATAGGGTTACCCTTATTGCAGTTTGGTTCATGTTCAACATTTCTTCTATTTCACTGTATTCATATTGTTCTATATCCCTTAATTGCAATACCATGCGTTGTTGTTCTGGCAAGGTATTCATTATTATGTTCATCCACTCCAGGCTGTCGTTTACTTCTACCTTTTTTTGTAAAGAAACGTTTTCGTCTTTGTAATTGGTATGTACCAATTTTAGGTTAGATGCCTGTTTAGACTTGAGCCTGTCCAGGCAATAGTTCTTGGTCATCGTCATTGCAAAAGCCTCCACATTGTTATAATTGTCCATTTTGTTTTTTTTAGACCATAGTTTCAACAATACTTCCTGCGTAGCATCTTCTGCTTCTTCCGTCGAGACCAACAACCTTTTTGCCAGCCTAAACAGCTTGTCCTTAAATGGCATGACCGTATGTAAAAATTCCGTTTGTTGCATTTTGTTGGTTGATTTGGAGAAGTGTTTTTAAGCACTCTCTATATGGAAGACGAACAACCTTGATTTTTGTTACAATAAATTTTTTTATTTCAATAAATGTAAGTAATCTTACAATTACAATACTAATCTATTTACATTACCGTTGTGATTAGCCCTATGTAAAAAGTCATACCGGTTGTACTTTAAAACCTATAAAATGAAACGTTTATTAAAATTTCAATGGGTATTATTATGTGCCCTATTTATAAATTTTGCCTGTACAGACAGAGACGACAATCCTGTAGACCCACCCGTTGACGGGGAATATGAAATCCAGGATTTTATCTGGAAAAGTATGAATTACTGGTATTACTGGCAAGAAGACGTTAACGATTTAGCTGATGATAGATTTGCTACTGATGAAGAATACACAAATTTCTTAAGCAATTATACTGACCCGGAAGATTTATTTAACAATTTAGTATATACTGAAGAAGACGACTTTTCATGGTATATTGAAGATGTTGACGAACAAGCTAATGAATTTAGAGGTATTTCAGAATCTTATGGAATCAGCCTAGCATATATTGTCCGTATAAGTCAAGACAGTAATGACGTTGTTGCCTTTGTTGGCTATGTAATTCCAAATTCTCCAGCTAGCGATGCTGGAATAAAGCGCGGCGATTTAATATACAAGGTAGATGGAACAAAATTAACAGTCAACAACTATCAATTACTTAATAATTTGTTTACTGAAAAATCCATTTCTCTTGGTTTTGGTGAATTTGAAAATGGCGCCTTTACAGGCAATGCAAACGATACCGACCTAACAGCTGTCCTTCTTAATGAAAATCCAGTTCATTACCATTCTGTTATTGAAGAAAACGGTAAAAAAATTGGCTATTTAGTATATAATAGCTTTATAAATACATACCATAAAGAACTTAATGATGTTTTTGCAGAATTTAAAGCAGCCAATATCGATGAACTTGTTTTAGATTTAAGGTATAACGGTGGGGGTTCTGTACTGACCGCGGCATTTTTGGCCAGTATGATTGATGGTACAACCACAACAGAGGATGTTTTTGCCGAATTGGAATTCAACGCAAAAAGAAACGAAAAAGAAGGAGGTACTTATCCTTTCTTTGATAAGGCGTTTATATATGACAAAACAACCGGCGAATATGCCGGTGAAGATGAAGATATTCAAATTAACCGTCTCACCACTTTGAACCGACTATATGTAATTGGCTCTGGCTATACAGCTTCTGCCAGCGAAATGATTATTAATGGGTTACGTCCTTTCATGGATGTAATATTGGTGGGGGAAACAACCGTTGGTAAAAATGAAGGCTCTATTACAGTATATGACTCTGGTGTTAATTATACAGATAGTGAAAATAGAAACCCTAACCATAATGTTGGGCTTCAACCAATCGTTTTTCAAATATTTAACAGCGAAAAAGAAAATAATTACGATAACGGATTTGAACCAGATATTACAATTGAAGAAGCGCCTTATGCCGCCAATATATTGCCATTTGGAGACCCCAACGAAATTATGCTGAGAACTACACTGGATGCCATATCGGGCGCTAGTGCAAAAAGTAGCCTATCGCGAAAAGGAACCTTGCCAGCTGTAGCAAAAATTAAAGGGAAGAAATTTAGTACCGAAATGTATATCGCACCAGGCGATGAAAAGTTTTTAAAATAATACAAACCAACAAAATATAAAACGGGTGCAAAGTAAAATTTTGCACCCGTTTTTGTTTCCTACAAACTCAATCTAAATCCTGCCCTTATGTTTCTTCCTTTAGTGGTATAGCCCACTACTTCTACATATTCTTCATTAAAAATATTATCTAAATTGAAAAACACATTCAATCTTTTCGAGAATTGATGGTTTATATTGAAGTTAAGCAATGAAAACGCATCCAATGCTATATTTTCTGAAGTAAAATCGGGGTTGTATACAACATCCAGCCTTTCCCCTGTATATTGATAGTTCAGGCCAAGAAATGTTTTTTGCAGCAACTTATAACTTATATTGGCATTTGCCTTGTGCTTCGGGATACGCAACGCCACTTTGTCCCTGTTTTCGGTAAATGTGTAATTGGCATCTAGCTGCAATGCTTCCAAAGGATTGTAAGCCACCTCTACTTCTACCCCGTTTACGGTAAAAGCTTCTTCTATATTGGTGTACATGCTTTCAAAAGTATCTGGGTCTACCACAGTATAATCTATAAAGTTTTTTGCTTCCCTGTTAAAATATAAGGCGCTCAACCTAAATTTGTTGTTGTTAAATTCCATCCCGCCTTCCAAGGTTCGGTCTTCTTCGGGTTTTAGGTCTGGATTGGCCCCAAACGCCCCAAATAATTGTGATAATGTTGGCGCTATGTACGAACTGCTGTAGGAGCCCAAGAATTTTAAATAGCTTCCGGCAAGGTCAACTACATACGACGGATTCAGGTTATAGGTAAAATGACTCCCATATTCGCTATGGTTGTTCCAACGGCCACCGGCATTGAGGTTCAAACCAAAATTAGAAACCCATACCACGTTTGCATACGGATCGGTAACATTAAAATCGGTTTCCGCTCCCAAGGTGGCCTCGTTTTTTATGTAATTTATCCCTACAATGGTATAAAATTTATCGCTAAAATTATACTTGTTAAACAAATCCACCACGGTACTGTTTGCTTCATAAGCATTAGGATAGGCTGAATAAATATCCCTGTCAATTGTATTATAAGATGCGTTTAGCGTTACACTCCCGTTGCTATATGTATATTCGGGAGCAATGGTAACCCTAAATTGTTCACTTTCAGAAAAACTATTGTCGTCCTGCAATGGCGAAGAACTATCAAAAGCCGCTTTAAACTTATCGTAATACCCTAATATTTTAAACGAAAACCTATCAGAAAAACGATACCCCAAATTAATGTTTGAATTAATGCGGTTAAACGGATCTTTTTCATCCCCTATTACTGCCGAAAGTCCGTTGGTATATTGATTTCCAAATCCTGCCAAATAGCTAAACTTTCCCAAGGTTCCGTTTACGGAAACGTTGTTGGAAAAATCAGATAAGTTATAGTCGTCTTCATTGGCCGGTTGGTTGGTACCAAAACTACTTTGAAAATTTCCAGATATTTTGTCTTTCCCCGGCTTTTTGGTGGTTATATTAATTACCGCTGTCGCTGCGCGGTTACCGTACAGCGTACTCGAAGCACCCTTTACAATTTCAATGGATTCAATCTCGCCTAGGTCCATCAGGCGCAAATCGTAATCGCCCGCTATTTGAGACGGATCGCTTACCTGTATCCCATCAATCAAAACCAAAACCTGCCTATTGTTACCGCCCCTGACAAAATAAGAAAGATTTTGCCCGGCATTGCTGCGGCTCCCGTTAATCTCGATACCACTCTTGGAATTAATAATCTCTGCAACCGACCTCCCTTGGTTACGTTGCAGCTCGGCCTGTGTAATTTGGATTACCGTTTTGCCCGAATGTTCTCTTTTTAGCGAAAAACGGGAATCGGTTACCACTACTTCTTCCAACTGACGGACATCGTTATCCTGCTGGTTTTCTTTTTCTTGAGCCGCCCCAACTGTGCATAAAAATCCTGTTGCACAAAGTAAAAAAATACGTTTGTTCATTTTTTAAGTTAATAAATGGGAAAAAAGTATGAGTTTACCCATACGCAAACTTTTATCCCGAAAGTTTGACATAAATATCGAATAAAGGCAGGTCTCCTGGCTTGTTCTTACGTTGTTTTACCTTCCCGCTTCAACTTGAAACAGTGGTCTTTTGAAGTAAACAACACACTAAAAAAATACGTTTTCAACTTTTTTTAGATACCAAAAACGACCCCGATAATCTTCGGGACGGTATAAAACTTACAGTTGCGGGAACAGCTACGGATTTTAACCGTATTCCCTTTTCATTTAGATATGCCGAAAAAGCAAATCTAAAACCTTAAATTCGCTACGAAATTAAACATTTTGCCATAGCTTGCCATTAAAACATTAATTAATCTTAATTTTATTGCTGAATTTTTCATGGTATAGTTACTAGCCATAAGTGTAAGCTACATTCACAATAAGTAACCCAACAACAACTTAAGCATACAACTTAAATGAAAAAAATAGTTTTCCTATTAATTATTGCATTCATATCCTGCAAGAAAGAGCCCAAAAAAGCAACTTCAGAAACACCAAATAACATTCCCGTTAAGAAAGAAGATGCCGTTGATATTCCCATTGAATACGCAAAGGGTTTTTCCATACAAAAACAAGGTAACCTAACCATTATAAAAGTCAATGCCCCATGGCCAAATGCTCATAAAACATATACTTATGCATTGATAGATAAAAAGAAAATGGAGACCATCCGTATAAATTCTTCTTTATACGATGCCGTTATCCCTACCCCCGTTAACCGACTTGTAGCTACTTCTACAACACACATTCCCGCCATTGAGGCATTGGGCGTTGAAAATACATTAATTGGCTTTCCGGGAACCAATTATGTTTCTTCTAAAAAAGTAAGGAAAAAGATTGATGAAGGTAAAGTTACAAACCTTGGCCTCAACGAGTCCATAAACACCGAAGTACTGGTTAACCTGCAACCGGAACTTATAATGGGTTTTACCGTTGAAGGGCAAAACAAAACCTACAGCACCATTGAAAATGCAGGAATTCCGGTGGTCTACAATGGCGACTGGGTCGAGGAAACGCCTTTGGGAAAAGCAGAATGGATTAAGTTTTTTGGTCCGTTTTTTCAAAAAGGAAGAGAAGCCGACAGTATTTTTAACAGCATAGCAAAATCGTATCAAGAAGCTAAAACATTGGCCACTACGGCTAAAAATAAGCCAACGGTTTTAAGCGGGTCCATGTTTAAGGATATTTGGTACGTTCCAGCAGGAAAGAGTTGGGTAGCACACTTCCTGGAAGATGCCAATGCCAATTATTTATGGAAAGACAGCTTTGGAACAGGAAGCCTTTCCCTAAATTTTGAAACCGTATTGGAAAAAGCTAAAAATGCCGATTTCTGGATTGGTCCCGGACAGTTTGTAAGCTACAATCAATTAAAAGAAACCAATATGCATTATACGCAATTCAAGGCCTATAAAGACAAAAAGATATACACCTATAGCCTTGCAACCGGAGCAACCGGAGGTATACTCTATTACGAGTTGGCACCAAACAGACCGGATATTGTTTTAAAAGATATAATTCATATTTTGCACCCCGAAATCCTCCCAGATTACAAAACTGTTTTCTTTAAGCAATTACAGCCTTGAACTCATTAAAATCATACCGCGTACAATTTATCTTCATAATAATTTTATTATGTGCCTGCTTTATGGTTAATATAAGTTTAGGCTCTGTACATATTCCGTTCAAGGAAGTATTTAAGTCGCTGTTCGGGGAAAATACAGGCCACCAATCATGGCAATATATCATTATAAACTACCGCCTGCCCAAAGCTGTTACGGCAATTTTGGTAGGAATGTCATTATCCATAAGCGGTTTGTTAATGCAAACAATATTTAGAAATCCATTGGCCGGTCCATTTGTATTGGGCATCAGTTCTGGTGCCAGTTTGGGTGTAGCCATTTTTATAATGGGGTCTTCCATATTTACTGGAATTTTTGCCTCGTTCATGATTAGCAGCGTTTCTACCGCCATAGCCGCTACCTTAGGAAGTTTTATAGTCCTTTTTTCAATTTTTGTAATAGCCAATAAGGTTAGGGACACCATGGCCTTGCTCATTATCGGGTTGATGTTTGGCAGTATTACTGCTTCCATAGTCAATGTGCTTTCCTATTTTACCAGCAAAGAAAAACTGCAACAATACATTTTTTGGTCGTTTGGCAGCCTCGGAAACCTTAGTTGGGATCAGGTTTATTTGTTAATCTGTATGGTTTTTATAGGATTGGTTTTAACCGTAATAAGCATAAAGTCGCTAAATGCATTCCTGCTGGGCGAAAATTATGCCCGCAGCATTGGTGTTAACCTAAAAAAATCCCGTTACCTTATAATTGCCGCCACCAGTATTTTAGCCGGGAGCATTACGGCTTTTGCCGGGCCCATTGCTTTTATAGGCTTGGCGGTCCCCCATTTAACAAGACAACTTTTCAACACTCAAAATCATCATGTATTAATTCCTGCTACGGCATTTTATGGAGCTCTGCTTATGTTAATTTGCGACACTGTTGCTCAGGTTCCAAATAGCGAGTTCTCATTGCCCATTAATGCAATTACCTCTATTGTTGGGGCTCCCGTTATTATTTGGTTGCTTATTAGAAAAAGAAAAATGATTTTTTAAAATAACTTACTAATAATCAATACAATATAGTAGTAAATAAATATTTTTTTATAGATTATTTTTTTATGTAGTATAAAATAACTATTATTATCTCTAATTATATAACCTATAAATCTTATTTAAATGAAAAAGTTTTTATTTTATGCTTGTTAATGATGTCATTCCCATTCATTTCATGTAGTAGTGACGATGATTCAACCCAAGAAGAACCTGAAGTTGAAGAAACTATTCTTAGTTATCAAGATGTTGAGTTTGGTCAGACTACTGATGCTGATATGGGTATCTTTTTTTCTTCATCAACAGGAGAAGTATTTAATTCAGAAGAAGCCGCCTCTAATGCAGATGTTATAGAATTGGCGTATGTAGGAAGTGAATCTACGTTTATATACTTCACAAGCCCCGATGATAGTTCGTCTACCGAGGTAGATATTCCCAACGCACGTTCAACAAAAGTCATGAACGCTAAAACAGGTGTTACCGGAGAAATGTTTGATGATATCGATGAAGCTGATGATTTTGACAGCATTGAAGTTGTTAATGACAACGAAGCCATAGGCACATTGGAATTTCCTGTTGTGGTTCTTTTTGAAACCCAAGATGGAAAAAAAGGAGCCGTAAAATTAAAAGCTATCAATGCAACTAGACTTTTGGTAGATATTAAAGTGGTGAAATAAATTTCCCAAAATATTCATACATTTAAGCCTTCATTTAATAAATGAAGGCTTTTATTTTAATTGATATCTTATAATCTCTTCAAATCAAAATATCACTTTAAAAACACGTAACCTTGAAATTGGGTATTTTTCAGGAAAACGCCCCCATGCGGTAGCCAGAAACATTCATTTCGATTTAAATCTTGGCGAGCTTTCGGCAGTTGTTGGGGCAAATGGAATAGGGAAATCTACATTGTTGCGTACTTTGGCCAGAGTCCAACCTGCCATATCTGGAGATATTACATTAAAGAACGAGCCGCTACATACCTATACGGGGATTCAACTGGCAACAGAGATCAGTGTTGTTTTAACAGAACATATCCCTGCTAAAAACTTAACCGTTATTGAGTTAATTGCCCTTGGAAGACAGCCGTATACCAATTGGGTCGGAACACTTTCTCAAGTGGACAAACAAAAGGTAAATGAAGCAATTTCCCTGATAGGACTGGAAAACATAAAACATAAAAAATGTTATGAGCTAAGTGACGGACAGTTACAGCGGGTCATGATTGCACGTGCCTTGGCGCAAGACACATCTATAATTATTTTGGACGAGCCCACAACTCATCTCGATATTTACCACAAGGCTTATGTGCTTAATCTGCTAAAAAGAATAGCAAGAGAAACAGAAAAAGCCATACTATTTTCGACTCACGAAATAGATATGGCCATTCAATTATGTGATAAAATACTTGTTTTGGATACCGAAAATTCCAGTTTTGGCGAACCTTGTTCTTTAATTGAAAAAGGAAGCTTTCAACATTTATTTCCCGGCGACCTCGTTTCTTTTGATAGCAATTCGGGTACTTTTAAGATAAATAAATAACATATTTTTCGATATTTTTTCAACCTTAAATGCTGGCATTAAAAGTAAAAAATCTATACGGTTTTATATACCTTGCCGGAAATGCCTACTTCTATTTAAAATCCAAATCTACAACTACCGGAAAATGATCTGATGGATATTTACAATTCTTAGAATCGCTCAAAATACCACTTTTAAGCACCTTAAAATCGTTTTTGGTAATAAAGATAAAATCAATTTTATTTTTAACGGGTTTTTCAAAATGAAAACCATTAAATGTCCCATCGGGGCCAAAAGCATTTTTCCCGGCTTCGCTATGCGTGTCTATCATTTCCTTTTTAATTTCCACAACTCCTTTAGAAGTGCTATCCAGGTTAAAATCTCCTGTTAATGCAACCGGCAACTGTTCTTTGTTTAAGGCTTTTATTTTTTTCAGGATAAGTTTGGCACTTTCATAACGGGCAACCTCGCCAATATGGTCAAAATGGGTGTTAAAAACCATAAATCGTTTCCCCGATGCCTTGTTTTCAAATTCTGCATATGTACAAATTCTGTTCAAGGCGGCATCCCATCCTTTAGAGGGTTGATCAGGCGTTGGCGACAGCCAAAATGTATTTTCAGAAATAACCTTTAATTTATCGGCATTGTAAAATATAGCCGAATATTCGCCTTCTTCATCGCCATTATCACGCCCCACGCCAATATATTTATAGTTTTCCAGTCCGTTTTGAATATCCTCCAATTGATGGTGCAGTCCTTCTTGCGTACCAAAAACATCGGGGGCATTATAGTTGAGCTGTGAAATTAAAAATTCTTTTCTGCTTTGCCAGTCATTTGCCGTATCAGAAGGATTATCGTACTTAATATTATACGTCATTACCTTAAGGTCCTGGGCCATTAATGTGCAGGATATAAAAAAGAATATCCCGATAAAAAGCTTTTTCATTGGTTTAAAATATGCTGTTGTTATATGTTCAAATTTACATTATTCTATTGGCGTTCCCCTTAGTTTTTCAAAAACTTTATACGAATTTTCGACTTTCTTTTTAGGCGCCCGCTCAAATTCCTTATCGGTAACTTTATATACCTTCTGAAGGGAGTCCAGTTTTTGGTGCATCATCATGATAACATCGGCATATTTCTCGTCGTTTATGGCGTTGTGAAGTTCTTTAGGATCTTTCTGAAGGTCGTAAAATTCCCATTCATCAATATCGTCGTAAAAATGCATCAACTTATACCGTTTGGTTTTTACGCCATAATGCTTTTTCACCATATGAAAAGCAGGATAATCGTAATAATGATAGTAAATAGCGCCCCTAAAATCGTCGTCGCTTACAGTACCGTCCAAGACAGGTTTAAACGATTTTCCCTGCATTCCATCCGTAAGAGAGTCGTTTGCCCCGGCATAATCCAAGAAAGTTTGTGCAAAGTCTAGGTTTTGCGTTAGCGCATCGACCACTGTTCCCGGTTTTATTTCTTTTGGATATTGAATCATGAACGGCATCCTAAACGATTCCTCATACATAAAACGCTTGTCAAAAAATCCTTTTTCGCCTAAATAAAACCCTTGATCGGAGGTATAAACCACAATAGTGTTTTTGTCCAGCCCATTTGCTTCAAGATAATCCAAAACCTTTCCCACGCCATCATCAACAGCTTTTACGGTGGCTAAATATTCGTGTAGATAACGTTGTGCCTTCCATTCGGCAAGTGCTTTGCCATGCAGGTTTGCTTTCCAAAAAGCATTGTTTTTGGGTAAATACACCGAGTCCCATATATGGCGCTGTTCTTTGGACATTCTATCAAAATCGTTTGTCCAGGGATTGTTGGAAAGCTCGGTACTTCCATATGCTTTGCTTAGTTTTAGGTCGTGGCCTTCGTACATATCTTTATAGATGGTCTGTATTTGTTGCTGAGCGGCCACTTGGTTTTCATGTTCGTCAAAATAAGTATCTGGAATTGGAAATTCAATCGAATCGTAAACCGATAAATAACGTAAAGGCGGCATCCAGTTTCGGTGCGGTGCCTTATGATGGAGCATCATAAAAAACGGCTTACCATTTTCTCTTTTATCTTTTAGCCAATCCAAGGCATCGTCCGTAATAATGTCGGTAGCATATCCATCTATTTTAATGGAATCGCCCATTCTTACAAAATCCGGATTGTAATAATGTCCTTGGTCATCAATAATATTCCAATAATCAAACCCCTGCGGATAACCATACAAATGCCATTTTCCTATCATGGCAGTTTGGTAGCCCAAGGTTTTAAGCTTTTTGGGCAATGTTGGTTGATTTCCGTCAAAACGCTCTCCATTTTGCCTAAACCCGTTAATATGACTGTGCTTTCCCGTAAGGATAACCGCCCTGCTCGGTCCGCATATGGAATTGGTACAATACGTGTGGTTAAACAAGGCGCCGTTTACTGCAAT
Organism: Galbibacter sp. PAP.153; assembly: GCF_037029175.1. NCBI lineage: Bacteria > Pseudomonadati > Bacteroidota > Flavobacteriia > Flavobacteriales > Flavobacteriaceae > Galbibacter > Galbibacter sp. PAP.153. The sequence goes on from NZ_JAZEUN010000002.1 coordinate 143,498, forward strand.
CCTATCTATATTGGGGGTTGGTGCCAGCTTGCTAAGTTCGCTTCCATATGCACTTATGGCCTGATAAGCATGATCATCGGCCATGATAAACAAAATATTCGGTTTTTGCTGTTCTGCTATGTCCTCCTTTTTGTTTTCCTGTTTTTTACATGCCGAAAAACACAAAAGAATACTAATACAGCTTATAATTATTTTTTTTAAGAAACTCATTTTTTTGAACTCAATTGAATGTTTGATTGTATTTTTTTGTTATTTAGGATGGCCTCCTCAATAAAATTGGCAATCTCATTGGTATATCCGTATGCCAAATTTGCCCAATCGTGGTTCCCTTCCGGGTCGGTTGCCAAAATATATGAAACCCCAAGTGCCGATAATTTATCGGCTATTGGTTTAGAGCCATACAGCATTAAGTAGCCCGGTGTGCCCTCATCGCAATAATGGTGTGCCGCCTGTCCATAAGGAACAAGGTTGTCTTTAATTCCGTGAAAAAGAAAAGCGGGAATGGCATTTTTTTCGTTCAGATCATCAATATCGACTATTGCACCCGCAAAAGAAATAACTCCAGCATAGGCAATATTACCATATGTTAGATCTTGGGTTGTATTGCTCTCCTTCATGTAAACAGTATTTAAAACAGCCTCGGCCCCGGCACTACTTCCCACCAAAATAATTTTTTTGGGATTTATTTTTAATGTTTTTGACTTGCTTATTAAAAATTTGGTCGCGCTTAAAACATCCTCGCTTGAAGCATTGAAAGTTTTTATTTTTTCTTCGGAAGGGCAATCGCAACCAAACCCGGTAGCCGTGCCTTTCCTGGTTAAACGATAACTCATGGAAGCCACTGCATACCCCTTTTTGGCCATTTCAACACAAAATTGTTTCTCTACGGGATTATTGCGTTTACCTGATGAAAAACCGCCACCGTGGACCAACAGCAGCAGCGGTTTTATTGTTGCTTTATCATCATTTGCATGATAAAAGTCTAATTGAAGGGAATCAATATAGGTATATGTTTCTGAATCTATTTCTGAAAAAATTGCATCTTTATAACGTTCTTGAGAAATTCCAAGATTGGCATAAAAACAAAGTATTAACGTGATTATTAAAACATTATTTTTCATTTTAACGGATTTTATCATTTTTCTATTCTAAGATAAATGATTTTTTTAAGTCGGCATTGGAATTACCGCCAACAAATACTTCAAAATCGCCTGGTTCGGCCACGAAATCCAAATTTCCGTTATAAAATTTTAAATCCTCCGGTTGTAAGGTAATGGTAACCGTTTTGCTCTCGCCTTTTTTTATGAATACCTTTTTAAAACCTTTTAATTGACGTTTTGGAGGGGTGATGCTCCTTACCACATCCCTTAAATATAGTTGAACTACTTCCTCTCCATCGTAATTTCCAGTATTTTTAACCTTGACAGAAACAGTTATCGATTCGCCTTGCGCTATTTTTTGTTTGCTTAGTCGAACATCTGAATATTCAAAAGTTGTGTAACTCAACCCGTATCCAAAAGGAAATAAAGGTGCATTTGGCTGGTCTAGATAATTGGACCTAAATTTTTGAAACTGGTCGTTTTCGGGAGCCGGACGTCCGGTATTCTTCATACTGTGATAAATAGGAATCTGACCTACGGCACGCGGCCAAGTGGCCGTTAATTTCCCCGACGGATTGTAATCTCCAAAAACAACATCGGCTACGGCATTTCCAGCCTCAACTCCCGGATGCCATACCTGAAGAATGCTTACAGGTAAATCAAACTCCTCTGTAATTACCAAGGGCCTACCGCTCATAAGTATCAAAACCACAGGTTTTCCGGTGGCAACCAGTGCATTTATTAATTTTTTCTGTGCTTGGGGAATGCTAATATCCGTTCTGCTTGCGGCTTCTCCGCTCATTTCTGTGGCCTCGCCTACAACAGCCACTACAACATCCGATTTTTCGGCGGCAGCTACGGCTTCCTTCAACAGGGTTTCGGGAGTTTCATTGCTAATCCCAACGCGGGGCCCAAATACATTTATTTTTTTGGCAAGCTCTTTATCATTTAAAACATTACTTCCCTTGGCATAATTAATTGTGGCATTGGGGGCAATATTATTAAAGCCTTCCTTAATGGTAATAGCATATTTTACGTCTCCAGTTGGCGCCCAAGTTCCCAGCATGTTGTTTCTACTGTCGGCCAGCGGGCCAACCAAAGCTATTTTGGTGGTTTTAGAAATTGGCAGTACGTTGTTTTCGTTCTTTAACAACACAAACGAATGTGCAGCCGCATTCCTGGCTATTTTTCTGTTTTCTTCCGTTAAAATATCCTTTTCGGGGCGTGAAGCATCGATATATCGATAAGGGTTATCCAACAAGCCCAATTTATATTTTGCCTCCAATATTCTTCTGCATGCATTTGTAATATCGGTTTCGGTTACCTTACCTTCATCTAAAGATTTTTTCAATGTACTTAAAAAACCTTCGCCCACCATATCCATATCCAGTCCTGCCTTTAGGGCCAATGCAGAAACAGCTTGCAAGTCGCCTAGGCCATGGGCAATCATTTCGTTAAGCGAAGTATAATCGGAAACCACAAAGCCGTCGAAATTCCAACGGTCCCGGAGCAAATCGGTCAACAACCATTTATTTGCGGTTGATGGAACCCCGTCTACATCGTTAAAAGAAGTCATAACACTTGCCGCCCCGGCATCTATTGCGGCTTTGTATGGCGGCAGGTATTGATTGAACATTTTTACATGGCCCATATCGACCGAATTATAATCACGTCCAGCTTCTACGGCACCGTACAGTGCAAAATGCTTAACACAGGCCAGCATTGTATTGTTTGCCGTTAGATCGGTGCCTTGATATCCTTTAACCATCGCTTCTGCAATAGCCGATCCCAGATACGGGTCTTCCCCCGCGCCTTCGGCAATTCTTCCCCAACGTGGATCGCGGGCAATATCTACCATGGGAGAAAAATTCCAGTTAATACCGTCAGCAGTGGCTTCCTTAGCCGCTATTTGAGCCGTGTTTTTAATTAAGTCCATATCCCAACTGGCCGAAAGTCCCAATGGAATGGGAAAAGTAGTTTTATAACCGTGAATAATATCTGAACCGAATAACAGGGGGATTCCAAGCCTACTATTTTTTACAGCAATGTCTTGCGCCTTTTTCATCTTTTCGGGACTTGCCACACCAAATAGCCCCCCAACATTTCCTGTTTTAATTTTAGCTTCTACATTTTTACTTACAACTTCGCCGGTGGCAACACCTCCGCCGGGTGTTAATAAGTTTAACTGTCCGATTTTCTCTTCGATCGTCATTTTTTCCAGAAGTTGCTCTACTTCTGGGATTTTCTTTGCATTTTGGGCTATTAGGCTTGTAGTGCCAATAAAACAAAATAATAGGGTTTTAAATATTCGCATTTTTTTAAATTGATATGTTTCTTATGTGTTGTTCATCTGCAACAAGTTGCCGTTCTTATCTGCCAGGCCTATAAAGCGCCTTGTAGAATTATAATGTCGAAAAAGATTTCGGTTTGCACAGAAATCGACATATTTTTCAGTCTCTGTTTTCGGTGAGTTTATGCGAAAACAGCCACGATAAAAAATCGAGTTCATGAAAAGCCCGATCCCAACTGTTGTGGTTTGCATTATCGTACAATGTAAATCTAGGGGAACCTCCTTCAGCTAACAATGCCTTTACCATCTCAAGGGAATGGTTGGGGTTTACTACATTATCTTGGGCACCATGAAAAACCCAAATAGGCGTATTTACATACTTCTTTACCAATTCTGTACTTCCGCCGCCACAAATTGGGATTGCGGCTGCAAATGTATCGGGCATTCGGGAAAGGATTTCGAAGGTGCCCATGCCGCCCATAGACAAACCTACAACATATACTTGTTGTTTATTTACATAGGGTTTGCTTACATATTCCCGAAGTAGGTCCATGGCCAAAGACATGGCTTTGGTAGGAGCTTTATCAGTATGAAATTTTAACTTTACGCCGTTATCGGAACGGTCTACACTGGCATTGGACCAATAGCTGTCTTTTGAACATTGCGGAAATATTATTATTGCCGGATAATTTTTGCGGTTTTCCTTGGAAGCAAAAAGGTCGCTACCGTGCATTAACTGACTTTCGTTGTCGTTACCGCGTTCTCCCGCGCCATGCAAAAAGAAAACAAGCGGATATGCTTTATTATCTGAAAAATTTTCTGGCAACATGATACGGTAACGCAACGTATCGCCATCTTTAACAAAATTATCTTTTTGGTAAAGGCTTTGTTGCGCCACCATAATCATTGGAAAACACAATATTAAAAAACTAACTAACTTAAATTTATTGTTCATTTTTTTGTTCGTTGATCGTTGTTTGTTTCGTTTGTACTTCTATTTCTTTCAATTCAAAAAATCAACATTCTTAAATGTAAAATCGTGATCGGCATCTTTTTTATAAGCATCCAGCCAAGGGGAATATGTGCTTACCGAAATACGTTTGTTTTCAATGTCTATCTTAACGATTCGTAAAAATCCGTCTCCGCCATTTTTCGAGCCTTCGACACCTTTTTGAAAGTTGGCCAACATTTGATATACCTTATTTCCGTTTTCTCCAGTAGAAACCAAAGTGCCCACTCCCGATTTTAAAACATGACCGCAAAAAACCATTATAACATTAGGGTGCTTGGCAACCAGTCTATTCCATAATTGCTTTCCGTTATTTACGGCATTATCCCCAGTTTCTTTCCCTAAACCATAAGCCTGGGCCTGCCACCAATCTTCTCCATCCTGCCATGTACTGTCTTCGTACAAATATGCATGCGTATTGATAATAATTTTTGCATCTGGATGCGATTCAATAATTTTATTTGCCCACGCTATGGTTTTGTTCCTCGGACCAAACTCTAATGAAAATACAAGCCATTTATATCCTGCGATATTAAATTGGCTGCATAGGTTATCTATAGTTCCCGAGGGAAAGGAAGCAAGAAGGTTTGAATTTTGCTTAAGGGCTTCTGCCTTAAAAAAATTATTGGCCTTTTCTGTATTTCTTACATCTGCAAATTTCCCCGGAACGCTTCCCATGTCGTGGTTCCCCAAACAAAAGGTATACGGTACTTTTCCGTTGAGCATATTAAAACCCTTTTTTGCAATTTGCCACTCTCCGGTAGAATTATTTTGTGTAATATCCCCTTCGTGAATTACAAATGAAAATCGATTTTTATTCCTGGCAATCCATTGCATTTGTTTTAGATAGATTTCCGGATGTTCCTCGACATACGATTGCGTATCGGGCAGGACAACAAATTCAAACGAAGTTTTTTCTGGGCTACAACCAATGGTCGCTGCAAAAAAAATACAGGTTATTAATTGCCAAGTAAACCTCATTTAATATTAATTAGAAATCGTAAATCCAAGTTTATCCAGTCCTTTTTGAACATCTTCGTTTTGCATAAACAAACTCCACAACAATCCGGTTCTATAATTCTCAATCATCACTGGAATTGGACCTTGGTCTATCGCCAGATATCTTGGTAAATACCAGTTATCCTGAAGACTAAAAGCATCGTACGGCCCATATTTACCAATTAAGGAATCCTGCTCTTTATACATATACCTTAAAAATTGCATGCTTTCTTTTGGAGTGTATGGCATTGACGACAATGCGGCCGTTGGAGAAATTACGCCCAAATCTTTGTCTCCGGGGTGATGGCCAGCATAACCATTCATGGAATAACTGGAAGTTAGCCCCCAACAACCTTTTCCGTATCCTTTAAAATGCTTTGGATTGTCTACACAATACCTGTACTGAATAAGTGCATGATTGCGATTTAATTGCCAATAATCTCCATACTGATCTTTAAGTCCCTTTGGATTTAAGCCTAAATAAGAATAATGTGCCCAAAATAAGGGGCCTACAGGATCATCATTGTGCTCGTAATGGTCTAATACCGTTGGCAGGTCATAATAAGTGGTACTTTTTGCAATGGCACCGTTACGTGCCCAGCCTTGTTCGTAAACTTCTTTAGAAATTGAATGTGTTGGAGAAGCAGCCGCCAAGACATACATAATTAGGCATTCGTTGTATCCACCCACCGGGAAATTCATTTTCCAGCCATTATTGGGCGACCAATGCCAATAGAGTACGTTTTCCCCTTTGGTGTACCAATCCCACTCTACTTCTTCGTACATTTTTTGGATATCGGCTACCAGTTGCTGTTCTCTTTCATTGCCGTCTTTATAATATTGGGCAACGGTTAAAAGCCCTTGGACCAAAAAGGCTGTTTCTACCAAATCGCCTCCATCGTCGAATTTACTAAATGGTTTTACTGTTCCGGTATTGTCGTCCATCCAATGTGGCCAAGCCCCGTGAAAACGGTCTGCTTTCTTTAAAAAATCTACAATTTTAACATACCTATCCAAAGCTTGTTCACGGGTAATATAGCCTCTTTCTATCCCTACCAGAATAGCCATTAAACCAAAACCGCTACCACCGGTTGTAACGATATGCTTATCGTTTGAAGGATAAATATTGTCTAAATGAATACGCTCGGCGGCCAAGCCAGAATTTGGTTGCGCGCCATCCCAAAAGTATTCAAAGGTTTGCCGCTGTACTTTGTCCATTAAAGCATTATCGTCTTTGGAGGGTGCAAACTGAGTTTCTTCGTTGGTTTTTTCAGAAGGCGTTTCTACGGCTTCTTTTTCTGTTTTTTTAGAACTGTCACATCCAGTTACTATGAATGTGACAGCTATAAATGCTAAAATTAATCGCATGAAGGTCTGTTTATTTTGCTTAAATTATTTACCAACCAGGGTTTTGAGGCATCTCTGGTGTCTGGATAAGTTGATCGTATGGAATTGGAAAAAGCTCATGCTTTCCGGTTATAAAAGTTTTACCAGCTGCTTCCATAGCGCTTTTAGCTTGTCCAGTTCTTAACAAGTCGAACCATCGATCATGCTCAAAAGCTAATTCCAATCTCCTTTCATTCCAAATTTTCTCACGTATTTCATTTTGGTCTGTAGAAGTAAATTCTGCTAAATTTACCCGGTCCCTTACAGTCTTTAATGAAGCAAGTGCGACAGATGTATTGCCAAGTTCGTTTGCAGCTTCAGCATGTATTAAATATACCTCAGCCAAACGTAGTATACGAACATTCTTATCTCCATCGGCTGCACCTGCATTATTGCTGGAATATGCTTTTTCATTATATCCCGAATTTTCAACAGATTCACTTACTTCCCTACCGTCCCATAAAGTCTCTCCAGGAAATATAATAGTTGCATTTTTTCTTATTTCGTCACCTTCAGCATCAAAAGCATCTACCAGGTTTTGAGATGGTGTATTAAAGCCCCATCCCCAACCACTGGTTCCACGAGCTCCTTGTGTTTGCGAGTATTGTTGAACTCCATGTGCTATGGACTCCCCTCTTGCTTGTACTTCAAAAATAGATTCTATTCCATTTTCTGAATACACCCTCCATATATCTTCATAATTGGGTTCTAAGCCATACTCTCCTGAACTTAATACAGCATTGGCCATGTCATATGCTTCTTGCCATTTCTCTTCGTATAAATATACTTTTGCAAGCAAAGCTTGTGCCGCTCCCTTAGTTGCCCTTCCTAAATCTTTACTAGCATATTCACTCTTCTTTGGTAGTGACTCTATGGCATCCATAAGGTCTTGTTCAATATAGGCGTACACTTCTGCTTTTGGTGCTCTTTCAGCAGGTTCCGAAACCCCTTGAATAGATACATCTCCAAAAGAACGCACCAACCAAAAATAATTAAGTGCTCTTAAAAATTTTGCTTCACCAATTAACCTAGTCTTGTAGGTAGCATCGTCAATGGTAGAAGTTTCAGTAAACTCTATAGCATTTGTTGCCCTTCCGATAGACTTATACCAATGTTCCCACATAGCTCTTATAGAGCCTGCTGATGTTGTATGTTCCAAATTGTCCAAAGCCTCTTTGTCTGCTCCTGGATCTGTTGGGGAACTTCCTTTGTCTGCATTGTCTGAAATCATATCGGTTATTCCTAAGTAAGAAAAGGCATAAGGCCATTCTGTTAACATTCCGTAAATTCCTGTTACGAAATTCTCGGCTTTTATTGTTTGTCCACTATCTTCTTGAGATATGTTTTCTCTAGAATCTACATCTAGATAATCTTCACTACATGCTGCAACACATAGAACTGCTACAAGAAGTAAGAGATATTTGTTATATTTTATTTTCATGATATATGCTTTTTCTTTTTTACATTTCGATATTTATACCTAAGATGAAGGTTTTTACATTTGGGTATGCTGTTAGTTCTATCCCTGCGGTTTTACTTGGGTCTCCCGAAGCAGATAGATCGTTGGGGTTATAACCGTTTTGCTCAGGGGTGAAACCACTATAGTTGGTGAACAAAAACGGGTTTTGAGCAGTAGCATATATTCTAACTTTGGTAAAGTATTTAAGAATATCTTCTGAAAGCGTGTATCCTAATGTAATGTTGTTAATCCTAAGATAGTCTCCATCTTCTAAGTAGTAACTCGACGCTACTGCATCTCTGTCTGCACCAGGATCTGAGTTGGTAGAATTTGGACCAGTCCACCTACTGTTGAAAACATCGCTCGTAATATTCTCTCCACCATCTATTCTTACTCCTTTTAACCCATTATAGATTTTGTTTCCTCCTACTCCAAATGCATCCATGCTAAAATCTAGTTGCTTATAGTTTAAGCCTAAATTAATTCCATAATTAAATTTGGGCAGATATGACCCAAAAAATAATTTATCCCTGTCATCTATAATCCCATCCTCATTTTGATCTTTATAGCGCAAATAACCCGGCTTGGCACTTTCCAAGCTTGCATTACCGTCTATTTCTTCCTGGGTTTGCCATATGCCATCTGCTTCGTACATCCACCAAGCGTAAATAGGCTGTCCTGCCTGAAGTCTCTTTGTTATCTGACCATTTGACAAACTGCCTCCGGTATTCCCATCATACGCAGGTTTTACGTCCTTTAATAAATTTTTATTGTATGCATAGTTAACACCAATATTGTATGAGAAATCATCGGACACTTGATCTTTCCAATTTAGTGCAATTTCGAAACCTTGGTTATTAACTTTTCCTCCATGATCATAATAAGATTCTTGATAAGGTGAGTTCAATAAGGGTTTAACATTCATAATTGCATTTTCTGTTGTTCTGTTATAATAGTCAAAATTTGCAGACAGCCTACTATTCAAAATACTAATATCAAGACCTGCAAAGACTTCGTTTGTTTTTTCCCAAGTTAATTCTGTTACAGGAGTTCCAAAACTAGAACCGAATATCAATGCCTGGTTTGGTCCAAACACATAATTGTTGCTACTACTTCCCGGACTAGTTTGTATAGTGCTTGTGTTCAATTGAGGTACATTTGCATTTCCCAGTTTACCATATCCACCTCTTATTTTCAAGAAATCGATACCCGAATCGCTCATAAATTCTTCTCTGGAAATTACCCATCCAGCACTCACCGATGGGAAATTACCCCAATATTCTTCATTTTCTTTAAAGTAACTATCCCCATCCCTTCTAAAATTAGCTGTTAAGAAGTATTTATTATCATAATTGTACTGCAATCTTCCAAAGTATGATAGCTTTGTTCTAATATTATAAAAAGTTTGTTCGGCTATTTTGTCATAATCAGAAGAGGCCATATCGATGTTCCAATACTGCTCTTGTGGTGGAACATCATAACCTTTAACATACATTCTAGAATTATCATTTCGTAAATCCCTTGTCAAACCCAGTAAAACATTTACACTATGTTTATTAAATGTTTTATCAAAGGTCAAAAATGTATCCCAATTATAACGGAACTCTTCCCTGTCTTCATAGGAAAGGTCATTGTTCACATAAGTTAATGAGGTAGGGTTATCTGCTTTTAATTGCTCAAATTGAGCTTCGGTTCTGGTAGGGTCGGAAGCCAACCATCTTCCTTTAACATCATTAAACACACGCTTTGTGTAATAGAATTTTGTGGCCCCAAACCTTGAACTAATTTTCAACCAATCAGTAATATTATATTCTGCATTAAATATTCCCTGTATATTTGTCGACTCGATTTTCTGATTGTCATAATAGGCATTAGCTACTGGATTTCCTATTGAATTCAATTGCCCTATTGTTTCTCCTGGTTGACCAATATACGTTACCACCCCTGTTGATTGATTAACATAGTTTTGCCCAAATTGTCCCGAATCATAATAAACCGGAACCAGTGGCGATTGCCTGTATGCATCATTGAAAACTCCAAATCCTTTTGGGTTTTGATTAATAAATGACATATTAATATTAGGGGTCAATTTTAACTTCCCGTCAAAAAGCTTAAAGGTGTTATTGCTCCTAATAGTAGTCCTGTTATATTTTTGTCCTTCCAATAATCCATCTTCACTATAATTATTTATACTGAAGAAATAATCAACATTGTCGCTTCCTCCAGAGACTGAAACGTTGTTATTAACTGAAAACGCATTTGAAATTAATTCGTCATACCAATCTGTATCGTATAATTGATTATTGGCTAATTGATACCCGCCTCCTGTAGATGCCTGTTTTTCATTAAAATATGTAGCATATTGCTGCCCATTGGCCATGTCTACAGGGTTCAATACCGATTTAGCGCCATAGAAAGAATCAACATTGATTTTGGCCTTACCACTTTTTCCTTTTTTGGTGGTTATAATCACCACTCCGTTGGCAGCATCACTACCATAAATAGCGGCCGAGGAAGCGTCTTTCATTATATCTACACTGGCAATATCGTTTGGACTGATATTTTGAATATTGCTCACCATAATTCCATCCACAACATATAAAGGATCACTTCCAGCTGAAGCTGTTCCGGTGCCCCTAATTATTACTTTAGGGTTTGACCCTGGAGAATCATTTGTAACAATATTAACCCCTGTTACCTTTCCTTGCAAAGACTGCATTGCGTTTGATGCCGGTTGCTTAGCTATATCTTCTGCCTTTGCAGAAACAATAGCACCGGTTAAATCTGATCTCTTTTGTGTACCATAACCAACCACGACCACTTCGTCTAATTGATTTGTAGATACAGTTAACGATACATTAACGGTAGTCGTGTCTGCCACCGTTATTTCTTGAGTATCCATCCCAACATATGAAAATACAAGTATGTCGCCTGTATTTGCTTCTATGGAATAATTACCGTCAAAATCGGTTTGCGTTCCGGTGGTCGTTCCTTTTATCAATACCGAAGCTCCTGGCAATGGCATGTCTTGATCGTCGGTTATAACCCCGGTAATTGTTTGTTGCCCGAAAGCGGTTATGCAACAAAACAATAAAAATGTCAATAAATGATTTTTCATTACTCTTACATATTAAAGTTAGCTTCTTAAAATTATCACAAACTACATCGATGTAGTAAAATTATACCTCACCTTGAATACATCAAACATATTAAACACTGAAAACCCTAATATTTTCAGCAATTCAAGGCATGTTAAAAATAAAATGTAGGATGGGAAAATTAAATATGATGTAGTAATGATGTATTTTTGTATTGGCAAAACGGTAATTTACAATACCATTTTTTATTAAATTATCGCTTAAAACTTAAAATTTTATGATTTAATCAATTCAAATTTCGTTAAAACAATTTTTTGTAAGACCGAAAAACATATTGCTTTATTCCCTTCGGCTCCTTAAATATAAGCAATTTTGGTTGTTTTTATTTTAAGTATTAAGTTAAAATACATTATACATTCATTAAATATTCATTTATATTTTGTTCGGAAGATAACTCTAGTTTTTTTCTTAAACGGTATCTGTGAATTTCAACTCCCCTTACCGATATGCTCATCAATGGCGCTATTTCCTTACTGGATAAGTTCATCTTTAAATAGGCACATAATTTAAGGTCTTTTGAAGTTAGCACATCCGGATGTTTTTTCAATAAGTTTTTAAAAAAGGAATCGTGTATTTCATTAAAATTGGATTCGAATATTTCCCAATCGTTGGCATTGTTTATATTTCGGTCTACGTTTTTAAGTAGTTTATTATAACGTACCTTGTCTATAATTTCTGATTTAAAATAGAGCAGTTCATCTTTGAGCTTCATCAAAATCTCGTTCTTTTTGGTCATTTCAAGCGCCGTATTTGCCAGCTCTTTTGTTTTGCCCTTCAGTTCCAGGTCGTGTTGCTTTTTTTGCAGTTCGTTTAACTTTTTCTCGTGACGGAGCGCTTCTTCTTTTCGGTTTAATTCTTTTTCGTGCTCAAACTGATCTTCGAGATATTTTTTGTGCCTAATAAGCATATATTTGTTAATAGTGACCACAAAAAAAGTAAGTGCGGCCAATATAACCATTAACAATATTATTCCCCAGATGCCCATGTACCACGGCTTTTTTGTTTGTATGGGTATGGAAACTCCCAAATTGGATATTTTGGCCTTGACCATGGAATTTATATTTAATTTGGTCTCGCCAAAAGACAGATTGGTAAGCATGATCTTACCATTGGGAACTTTCCTGTAATCGGTTTCTACATCATCTGACAATGAATAAACAATAGTATTGTTTGATAAAAAAGGAACGGATGTTTCGACTATTATAGTATCACGCTGCTTTAATGAAAAAACAGTGTCTAGTGGCTGCGGGCGCCCATTTTTTAGTATCCTGTTTATTTTTGGCTTAAAAGGAGTGCTGCCGGCTGTTATTTTTTGAGGGTTGATTGCCAAAATATCATTATAAAGAGCTATCTGTATTAAAGAGTCGTTTACCACAATTGCTTTTTCGTCGTTTTTTAAAAGCCTGTTGTTGTAATAGCGAAGTGGCAGGTAAAATTGAGAGTCTTGGCTATTAAGGTCTTCCCTTACAAAGAGCGTCCCGTCCGATTTTTTAAACACTATGGGCTCGATATCCTGATCGGTTATCGGGTATGCATCCTTGTCCTTGCCCAAAATAGTGTTTAACGATTCAAAAGGAACTATTTTTTCTTCCAAAGGATTGTATACAAGCCATTCTTTTTCGTTGTAAAAAGCTATTTGCCCTTCTATTTTAAAGAGCTTTATCATGTAGCTATTTGCAAAATCCTTAGTATACCGCTTTTCTATTTTGGTTATTTTTTTATAATCTTCAGAAAAATGAATCCGGAAAACACCTTTATATGTATGTGCCGCCCATGCTATGTGGTCTTTCTCAAAAACCAGCCTTTTAACGGGAAAGTCTATTCCTTCAATATTAATTGCTTCCCAACTGTTATCTTTTTTGGTATACAAGGTCAATCCTGAGTAATTTCCTTGTATGTAAGTGTCTGGACGGCCTTTGATCTCCTTAAAAACATATCCACCGTTTTGAGGCGAAATACTTTCCCATTTCTTATCTTTAATTTGATAGGTCCCTAAATTATGGCCGCAAACTATTACATTGTCAACCAATGTCAAGTCCCAAATATGGCCTTGCGAACCATCTATAAAGCTAATCCCGTTGTCCCCGCTTACATACACTCCTGTATTGGTAGCAATGTAAGTATCGCCATTATAAACAACCATGTCGTACACTCCGCCAATGTCTTCTTTTGATGGATTTAGGTAATAAGCATTAAAATGTATGGGAATAGCAGAGACTCCATTGTCCAACGACAGCCATAACATTCCGCGATCGTTAAAAATGCTGCCAAGCACCGTATTGTTCTGTAGTCCGTTTTGAACATTTAGGTTGTAATAGCGTTGCGATTTTTTATTGAATACATACACCCCGTTTTTAATGGTGCCCATAAAAATAAAATCCTTGCTTATGGTAATTTTATTAAGCTGATTTTGCTTTGAAATAGCATTAAAAGGATGGTTCCAAGGTTTTAGCAATTTACCGTTCCATATAAAACAGCCATTTAAGGAAGTCCCTATTAACACCTCATTGCTGGAAATGGCATTTACGGTTTGGACTTTGTAGTTTTTTAACGCCTCGGTTTCTTTTAAAAGGATTAAATGAAAATCGACCAGCTCGTAAATTCCTTTTTCCCTTCCAAAGACATAAAAATGGCCATTGGCCACATTGGCGCCCATAATTGTAGTTCCAGGCTTGATAACTTCTATTTTACCGTTCCTGTAGATAAAAAGACTGCTGAAGGATTTAAAGATAATTGCATCTTTATATTGATAAATTCCCCAAATGGATTCGGTTTCTATATTTTTTGCCTCGATTTTTTCGCTTAAACTGTAATATTTTAATTGGCCCGTTGAAGTTTTTTCCCAGTAACCAAATTCTTCATAAGATCCTGTATAAATCTTTTTGTCAAAATAAGCAACCGAACGGACTATGGTTCTATTGGGGAGTTCGTAAAACCGCCATTGAATGCCATCAAACTCCAACAAACCTTCATTATTGGCCACATAAATATTATTGCCCCCATAAGTTATGCCCCAGTTTTGAATTCCGGCTTCGTAATCATGAACGTTAAAATTATGTATTGGAGGTCTGTGCTGGCCATTTACCATAAAAAACGGCAAAAACAGCCATACAGAATAAAATACCTTATAGAATTTACTAATAAACATCTTTAAGTGAAATTTCTTTTAAAATACTACTTTCGAGTACAATTATCAATTGTTTTTTGTTGAGGCCTTAAAATAGAAGCGTTTCTTTTATCTTTACATCAATTCTGTTCAACACAAAATTTTAAACGAAAATACATATAATGACCGAAAATCTTATTTTAATTTTCACTGCATTTATTTCTACCATTCTTGGTGCTTTTTTAGGTATTTACATACAAAAATTAAAAAACAAAGGGAATGAAAGTACATTTCAGGAGCGGGAAACCCAATTACTGCAAAATATTACCAATCTACAGAGTGAGGTTGAAAAAGAAATTGCCGCAAAAGAACAGTTGAGGAACGAAAAAGACAGCCTTGCCATACAATTTTCTAAAAAGGAAGTAGATTTTGATAACCTAATGGAAAAAAACAAGGAACAAAAAGCCGAAGTAGAAAAATTACAGGAAAAATTCACAAAGGATTTTCAGATTTTAGCCAACCGAATTCTTGAAGAAAAATCGGAGAAATTTACACTTCAGAACAAAGAGAACATAAAAAATATTTTGAGTCCGCTTCAAGAGAAAATTCAAATTTTTGAAAAACGTGTAGAAGACAGCAATAAAGAGAGCATTACACGCCACTCGGCATTGCAGCAACAATTAAAGCATTTGCAGGAACTAAACCTACAAATAACAAAAGAAGCCTCCAACCTTACCAAAGCACTAAAGGGCGACACCAAAATGCAGGGAAACTGGGGCGAATTGGTTTTGGAGCGCGTACTTGAAAAATCTGGACTAGAAAAAGGGAGTGAATATACTGTACAGAATAGTTTTACCACAGATGAAGGAAAACGTGTATTGCCAGATGTAATTATCCACTTACCGGACAACAAAAAAATGATTGTCGATTCTAAAGTATCTTTAATCGCTTATGAGCGCTTTGTAAATGAAGAAGATGAAATGCTCAAACCCGCACTGCTCAAAGAGCACGTAAACTCCATAAAAAAGCACGTAGACCAATTAAGTGCCAAAAATTACCACGACCTCTATAAAATTGAAAGCCCTGATTTTGTACTACTCTTTATACCGCTGGAACCCGCGTTTGCTACAGCCTCTCAAGAAGAGCCCCAATTGTATAACATGGCCTTTGAAAAAAACATAGTTATTGTTACCCCTTCTACATTATTGGCAACATTGCGCACCATTGACAGCATGTGGCAAAACGACAAACAGCATAAAAACGCATTGGATATTGCCACACAGGCCGGCCGGTTATACGACCAGTTTAAAAACCTGCTGGACGATCTTGAAAAAGTGGGCAAGCAGCTACAAACGGTACAAAACACTTACTCTTCGTCCATGACCAAACTAACCGGGAAAGGAAACCTGCTTACACGTATAGAAAAATTGAAAAAGCTAGGTGCCAAGGCTAGCAAGCAAATAGACCAAAAATGGCTAAACAGAGCCTCTGAAATAGATGATGAAGATGAATTGCCCGAAAACCCGCAAGAGAAATTATTGTAAGTAGACAACTATCAACCTTCATGAATATGACACCAAAATTTAAACCTGTTTCGGCTTCCAGGATTGAAATATCCGAATTAATGTTGCCTTCGCATTCTAATTTTAGCGGAAAAATTCACGGTGGATTTATTCTATCGCTTTTAGACCAAATTGCCTTTGCATGTGCCTCCAAACACTGTGGTTCGTATTGCGTAACTGCATCTGTAGACACGGTGGATTTTTTAAAACCTATTGAAATTGGGGAATTGGTTACCATGAAAGCTTCCGTAAATTTTGTTGGTAACACGTCTATTGTAATTGGCATTCGGGTAGAGGCCGAAAACATACAAACCGGCGTTGTAAAACACTGTAATTCCTCTTATTTTACAATGGTTGCCAAAGATAGTGAAGGAAAAAGCGTGAAGGTTCCCGGACTTATCCTGGAATCTGAAAACGATATAAAACGATTTTTCAAGAGCATTAAAAGAATGCAGTTGCGCAAAGAACGTACCGCATATGCCAATCAGCTTGACTATACCGTGAATCAACTCGTCCATGAGCTAGAAGGTTATAATGTTCAGATTGATATATAAACACATCGTTTGAAAAGACGATATTTGGAATTATCGCCTAAAAAGACGATATTTGATAATATCGGGTAATAGCCCAATAAATTGAAATATCGGGCAATAACCCAATAAATTGAAATATCGGGTAATAACCCAATAAATATAGCTTTATTAAAAGATAAGATGACAAGCGTTATAACAGGTGACATTATAAGTTCCAGAAATATAAAAAATCCGGAAGAATGGCTTGAGCCACTAAAAAAAGTGTTTGTTGGCATAACATCTAACCGGGATTGGGAAATATATAGGGGCGATAGTTTTCAAATTGAAATAAAAGACATTCGGGAAACGTTTTTAATGTCAACATTGATAAAATCTACCATAAAAAAGATAAAAGAACTCGATGTACGCATGGCCATAGGCATTGGGGAAAAAACGCACGATGCTGCAAGCATATCGGAATCGAATGGTTCTGCCTTTATATATTCGGGAGAAAAATTCGAGACCCTTAAAGAACAAAAGATTAATTTGGCCATAAAGACGGGCCACAAAGAGCTTGACGATGAGCTAAACTTATATTTCAAGCTTGCATTAATAGCCATGGATAATTGGACAAAAAGTTCTGCCGAGATTGTTAAGATAAGCATAGAAAACCCAGATCTATCACAAGAAGAGGTTGGACATTTAATCGGGATAAAACAAAGTGCCGTGAGCGAGCGGATAAAAAGGGCTTCTTTTGATGAGATTATGGAACTGGACTGTATGTACCGAAAAAAAATAGGCATTTTATAAAACATTAAAAATGGAGTTGTTTTTAAAGCTATTCTTAGCACATTTATTAGGAGATTTTACTTTTCAGTCTAAAAAATGGGTCGCTAAAAAAGAGGAAAAAAAATTACGTTCGGGAAAACTTTATTTGCATGTATTGCTTCATAGTGTACTGGCAGCACTATTTGTTTGGGATATAAATTTATGGTACATCCCATTGATTATAGGTATTTCTCATTTTTTTATTGATGCGGGAAAGCTTTTATTTCAGACAGAAAACAATAAAAGGCTCCTTTTTTTTGTAGACCAAATTTTACATATGGCCGTTATTTTAATTATTTGCCTGCTCAATAATCCATCAATTATAACTATTGAAGACATTTTTGGGGAACAATTTCTGTTGATTGTTTCTGCGGTTATATTTTTAACGCACCCAACTTCCATTATCATTAAAACCCTTATTTCTATTTACACGCCTAAAACCGAAATGGACAAGGGCGACTCTCTTGAAAATGCTGGAAAATACATAGGAATGCTGGAACGTTTACTGGTTTTTGTTTTTATAGTTACCAACCATTGGGAAGGCGTGGGCTTTTTAATTGCCGCAAAGTCTATTTTTAGGTTTAGCGACCTTACCGAAGCCAAAGACCGCAAACTAACCGAATATATATTAATTGGTACGCTTCTTAGTTTTGGAATTGCCATTATGGCTTCCCTCCTGTTTATTTTCTTTTCTTGATATTGCAATAATTTTATAACAAAAAAAAGCTGCCAAATTTCTTTAGCAGCTTTGCATTTTTATCAAACCATTAGCAAAAATGTATTTTACTTACTTAAATACATTTTTCTTCTTTGGTATAAATCGTAGAAATCATCGTCTCTTAAACTATCGATAAACAAAATGCTTTCCCCTGTACTTTTCATTTCGGGACCCAATGTTTTATTAACGTTCGGGAACTTATTGAAAGAGAATACCGGTTGCTTTATGGCATATCCTTCTAATTTTGGGTTGAAATTAAAGTCCTTTATCTTTTTCTCGCCCAACATTACTTTGGTAGCATAGTTTACGTACGGTTCTTTATATGCTTTTGCAATAAAGGGCACCGTTCTGGAAGCGCGTGGATTGGCTTCAATAATGTACACCTTATCATCTTTTATGGCAAACTGGATATTGATTAGCCCAACTGTATTTAGTGCCAAGGCTATTTTTCTGGTATGGTCTTTAATCTGCTCCAATACCAAGTCGCCTATGTTGAATGGCGGCAAGGTTGCGTTGGAGTCTCCAGAGTGAATACCACACGGTTCAATATGTTCCATAATTCCAATAATGTACACATCTTCCCCATCGCAAATCGCATCGGCTTCAGCTTCAATGGCACCATCAAGGTAGTGGTCCAAGAGCAATTTGTTGTTTGGTATTTTTCTCAACAAATCTACCACGTGTTCTTCCAATTCTTTTTTGTTGATTACAATTTTCATTCCCTGTCCACCCAATACGTATGAAGGTCTTACCAAGATTGGAAAATCGAGCTCATCGGCCAAGGCAAGAGCTTCATCGGCGGTTTCGGCCACGCCAAATTCCGGATAAGGAATATTGTTCTCTTTAAGCAATGTTGAAAAACTTCCTCTGTCTTCGGCCAAATCTAAAGATTCAAAACTGGTCCCGATAATTTTAATTCCGTATTTATCCAGTTTTTCTGCCAATTTAAGTGCCGTTTGGCCCCCAAGTTGAACAATTACCCCTTCTGGTTTTTCATGACGGATAATATCGTAGATGTGTTCCCAGAAAACGGGTTCGAAGTACAATTTATCGGCCGTATCAAAATCGGTTGAAACTGTTTCCGGGTTACAATTTATCATAATGGTTTCGTAGCCACATTCTGCAGAAGCCAATACCCCGTGCACGCAACAGTAATCAAACTCAATTCCCTGTCCTATTCTATTTGGTCCAGAACCAAGAACCACAATTTTCTTTTTATCGGAAACTATACTTTCGTTATCCGAAAAACGTTTTCCGTCGGCCGTTTCAACTTCATCTTCAAAAGTTGAGTAATAATATGGCGTCATGGCCTTAAATTCGGCAGCACAGGTATCTACCAATTTATAGATCCTGTTTATGTTAAGTTCGTCGCGCTTGGTATGCACTTCGCTTTCCCAACAATTAAGCATATGCGCTATTTGTCTGTCGGCAAAGCCTTTTTGTTTTGCTTCCAGTAACAAGCTTTTGGGCAAGGTTTCTATAGTATGCGTAGATATTTCTTTTTCAAGAAAATGCAGCTCTTCATATTGCCTCAAGAACCACATGTCTATTTTGGTAATTTCGTGTATACGACTTAACGGAATACCCATCTGGATAGCATCGTATATTACAAATACACGGTCCCAACTGGCATGTGTAAGTTTATCTATTATCTGGTCGTAATCTTTATATCCTTTTCCGTCTGCGCCAAGGCCGTTCCTTTTAATTTCAAGAGACTGCGTTGCCTTGTGCAATGCTTCTTGGAAAGAACGCCCAATTCCCATAACTTCACCAACACTTTTCATTTGTAGGCCTAATTCCCTATCGGAACCTTCAAATTTATCGAAGTTCCACCGTGGTATTTTTACAATTACATAATCCAAGGTGGGCTCGAATAAGGCTGAAGTAGATTTTGTAATCTGGTTGTCCAACTCATCCAGTGTATAACCTATGGCCAATTTGCTGGCAATTTTTGCTATTGGGTAACCCGTTGCTTTTGATGCCAATGCAGACGACCTGGATACACGCGGGTTGATTTCAATGGCAATAATATCTTCTTTTTCATCTGGGCTTACGGCAAATTGCACATTACATCCTCCAGCAAAATCCCCAATGCTTCGCATCATGTGGATGGCCATATCCCGCATTCTTTGAAAAGTCCTGTCAGAAAGCGTCATGGCGGGAGCAACGGTAATGGAATCTCCGGTATGGATCCCCATGGGGTCCATGTTTTCAATGGTACAGATAATAACCACATTGTCGTTATCGTCCCTTAAAAGCTCCAGTTCGTATTCTTTCCACCCCATCAAGGCCTTGTCTATCATTACTTCATGGATTGGTGATATTTCCAGTCCACGGCTTAAAAGTTCGTCAAAATCTTCTGGCTTATGGACAATAGAAGCTCCGGCTCCACCTAAGGTATAAGAAGCCCTGATTACCAACGGGAACCCAAACTCCTGGGCTATTTCTTTTCCTTTTAAGAAGGAAGTCGCGGTTGCCTGTGGCGCCATTGGAACCCCAATTTTGTCCATAAGCTCACGGAACTTTTCGCGGTCTTCGGTTATGTTTATGGCATCGATATCGACCCCAATGATTTTCACCTCAAAATCTTCCCATATGCCTTTTTCATCGGCTTCTATACAAAGGTTCAACGCCGTTTGACCGCCCATTGTCGGCAACACCGCATCTATATTTGGGTGTTTTTTTAATATTTCAACAATAGATTTTGTGGTAAGTGGTTTTAAATACACATGGTCGGCCATAGAAGGGTCTGTCATGATTGTTGCAGGATTGCTGTTAATCAAGATGGTTTCTATACCGTCTTCTCTCAATGACCGTAATGCTTGCGACCCGGAATAGTCAAATTCACATGCTTGTCCAATAATAATAGGGCCAGATCCTATTATGAGTATACTCTTAAGTTCTTTTCTTTTTGGCATTTTTTAATAAAGTATTGTATAAATATAAGATGTTGTTGGATATAAAAAAAGGTGTTACTAATAAAAGTAACACCTCTATATTTTAATAATCAATATGACCATTATTTCTTATGTCTTGGTTCAGAAGAAACTGATAATTTTTTTCTGCCTTTTGCTCTTCTGCTGGCAAGCACCTTTCTCCCGTTCACAGAGGCCATTCTTTCTCTGAAACCGTGCTTATTTCTTCTTTTTCTCTTTGAGGGTTGAAACGTTCTTTTCATTATTAAATATCTTTATCTTCTTTGTAATTCTATCTATTAACGGCTTGCAATATATCTTCACAAAAGCGCGGCGCAAATATACAAAGACTTTTTACTTTGACAAATACCTTTTTAAAAATATTTTTATTTGTTTTTATTACCTTTGCCCCTCAATTGAAAATTCCCAATATGTTCAACAAAAATATAAAACTAGTAATAGCTGGACTTATCCTTGCATATGCAATTTATCAATTTATTGAAGGCCAAATAGGCAACGGCATTTTTTTAATCCTGCTTGCCGGAATTTTTGTGTTCCTATATTTTAGAAATGAAATGATTTTACTTGCCTTTTTAAGAATGCGAAAACAGGATTTTGCTGGTACCCAAAAATGGCTGAACAGAATTAAAAACCCTGAAAGTGCTCTTATAACCAAGCAACAGGGATATTACAACTACCTAAAGGGCATTATGTCTTCTCAAACCAACCTAACGGAAGCCGAAAAATATTTCAAGAAAGCATTGAAGCTGGGCTTATCGATGGATTACGACCTTGCCATGGCCAAATTGAGCCTTGCAGGTATTGCCATGCAGAAAAGACGTAAACGCGAAGCTACCATGCTTTTAAATGAAGCCAAAAAACTGGACAAACAGAACATGCTGAAAGATCAAATAAAAATGATGCAGCAACAGATGAAGAAAATTTAGTTTTTGGTTTTTGTATGAATTAACTACCAAGCTAAGCGTTTTTTCAGTTCAACTTCAATCTCGATAATTCAAGGAGATAATGCACTTAATAGTCAATGTGTTGGCAAGTTAATCTTTGCGCCATTTTTTGGTGATTTCAAAAATATGGTTCAATATAGCTTTCTCCCCAGCCGTAAACTCATAACCCCGACGCTGCATCATGGCCTCGGCCGTTTGATATGCTTTTTCGGGTTTATAGGTTACAAAACCAGCCGCACCGCCCCAACTAAAACTAGGTATAAAATTGCGCGGGTATCCGCTTCCAAAAATATTGGCGCTCACACCTACTACCGTTCCGGTATTAAACATGGTATTGATACCGCATTTGCTATGGTCGCCCATTAAAAGGCCGCAAAACTGCAACCCTGTTTTTGCAAAACTTTCGGTTTCGTAGTCCCAAAGCCGTATATGCGAATAATCGTTTTTTAAATTAGAACTATTGGTATCTGCACCGATGTTGCACCACTCGCCCAACACGGAATTTCCCAGATACCCTTCGTGCCCCTTGTTGGAGTTGCCAAATAAAATAGAGTTGGTAACCTCGCCCCCTATTTTACAACCGGGGCCAATAGTGGTTGGCCCATAAATACGTGCGCCCATTTTTACCACCGAGCTTTCTCCAAGAGCAAAACCGCCACGGATAATGCTGCCTTCCATTACAAAGGAATTCTTGCCCAAATAAATGGGCCCTGTCGAGGCGTTTAACGTACAGAACTCAATGGTAACGCCTTCTTCCAAAAAGATGTTTTCGGGCGAAATTACATTGTTGCTACTGGGCAAGGGCTGGCTTGTTCTCCCGGAAGTTATCAAATCGAAATCGGCTTCAATGGCCTCCCCATTTTTAGAGAACAGATCCCATGTATTTTGTATCTGTATAATTTCGCCTTCATATTCAATGGCTTCATATGCACTAAGATCTACTTCTTCTTGAGCTTCCGTAGTAAAAAAAGCTACAACCTCTTCTCCGTAAAAAATAGCCTGTTCCGGCTCAAGTCCCTTTATGAGCTCGGTTATGTCTTCATTTGGCAAAAAAGAAGCATTTATAAGAATGTTATGTTCCATTTCCACCATGGGGTACTTGTCGGCAAGATATTCTTCGGTAATCGTGGTGGTTGTATAGCCCAGGTATTTTTCCCACTTTTCGCGAACCGTTAAAATCCCTATGCGTATGTCTGCCACCGGACGTGTATATGTAAACGGAAGCAGGGCATTACGAACAGGACCATCAAAAAGAATATAGTTCATGGCGTACAATTTTTTATTAAAGATAGGATATTGATTGGTATTTCTAAAAAAGTTTACGCCCTAAGAAGCAATTTATGGGTTCATTGCTATTTCCTGGGTATGTAAACAAAAAAACCCCTGAAAAGTATCAGAGGTTTTATTGAAATATATAAGTTTCTTATTTTTTGAACTTTGCGTATTTGTTCTTGAACTTATCTATACGTCCAGCAGTATCTACCAATTTAGACTTACCTGTATAGTAAGGGTGCGATGACCTAGAAATCTCCAATTTAATAACAGGATATTCAACACCGTCAACTTCTATTGTCTCTTTAGTTTCTGCTGTAGATTTTGTAATAAATACATCTTCATTAGACATATCTTTAAAAGCTACTAATCTATAATTTTCCGGATGTATACCTTTTTTCATCGCCTTAATATTTTAAACTTCAGAATTTTTTCGAGGTGCAAATTTATGCATTTATTTTGGATAACCAATTTTTTTGCCCCGAAAATTGCAAGTATTTTTTTTATTCACATGAGCTGTAACAAAATTAAAAGAATTACCACTAATTTTATATAAAAACTTAATTAACTATTCAAAAAAATGGAAAATACACAACCAACAACAGGAAAGTTTGCTTTGAAGTATGGAATCATCACTTCGGTAATCGGAATTGCTTTTAGCTTGATGCTACATTTTATGGACATGCAATATTCACAAAGTACGGGTGTACAAATAGTTTCTACTCTTATCTTGGTATCCCTTGTCATTGTTGCCATTTATCAATTTAAAAAAGCAAACGACGGCTATCTTGAGTTAGGGCAAGCACTTAAAGTGGGAATGGGCGTTGCAGCAATTGCCGCTGTAATAACAGTGATTTACCTTGTATTGTACATAAACTTTATTGAAGTTGATTACCATGATAAACTGGCCGAAATTACCAGAGCTAAAATGATTGAAGCTAATCCTGATTTAAGCACACAACAACAAGACCAAGCTATTGAAATGCAACGCAAGTTCTTTTGGGTTACTTATCCAATAATTTTAATTTTCAATATTTTTATTGGCTTTGTTGTATCATTAATCACAGGACTTATAATGAAAAAAACCAAAAGTGAAATGTAATTTATATCTTTGATATTTATTTTTAGATATAAAGAACATTCATGGATATATCAGTAGTTATACCACTACTCAACGAACAAGAGTCTTTACAGGAATTATACGATTGGATAGCAACAGTGATGCAGTCCAATCGTTTTTCTTATGAAATCATTTTTATCGACGATGGGAGCACCGACACTTCCTGGAACACTATACAGGCCCTGGCCAGTACAGATCCAAATGTAAAAGGTATACGTTTTTTAAAGAATTTTGGGAAATCGCAGGCCCTGCATGCGGGCTTTCAGCTAGCCAACGGGAATGTCGTGATTACCATGGATGCCGACCTTCAGGACAATCCTGAGGAAATTCCCGAACTCTACAAGCAGATTAAAGGCGATAATGCCGACCTTGTTTCCGGATGGAAAAAAGTACGTTACGATTCCGTTCTGGCAAAAAACCTTCCTTCCAAACTATTTAATTGGGCCGCCAGACGGACATCGGGTGTTAATCTGCACGATTTTAACTGTGGCCTAAAAGCCTATAAAAACACTGTTGTAAAATCTATTGACGTTCATGGCGAAATGCACCGTTACATCCCGGTTTTGGTCAAAAACGCAGGTTTTACCAGAATTGAAGAAAGGGTGGTAAAACACCAGGCACGCAAATATGGAACCACAAAATTTGGCATGGAACGTTTTATAAACGGTTTCCTGGACCTCATTACCATTTGGTTTTTATCCAAGTTTGGAAAGCAGCCCATGCACTTATTTGGAGCATTGGGCGTTATTATGTTTATTATCGGGTTTGGCTTTGCCGCCTATATAGGCATAGACAAGCTCTTTATCAATCCACATGCCAGGCTTATAGCGCTCCGCCCGCAATTTTACATTTCCCTTATTGCCATGGTTATAGGGACACAGCTTTTTATAGCAGGTTTTTTAGGAGAACTTATCCTACGCTCTAAAAAACAGGAAAAAAGATATAAAGTTTTGGAAACTGCCAATTTATAATAAAAACTACATAATTTTTTAGCACTTAAGTTTTTAAACTTAACTAACTTTGAGAAAAAATAATCGCTTAAAAAATGACATCAGAAGAAATTTTAAAGAATGCCGAGGCTTGGTTAGCCGATTTTTTTGATACCGATACCAGAAATAAAGTACAAGAACTTATAAACAACGACCCCGAAGAATTAAAAGAAAGGTTTTACAGGAACCTTGAATTTGGTACCGGGGGCATGCGCGGTACCATGGGCGTTGGCACTAACCGGATCAACAAATACACCTTGGGAAAAAACACCCAGGGATTGAGCAATTATATAAAAAAATCTTTTCCAGACAAAAAACATAAAGTAGTCATTGCATACGACTGCCGCCATAACAGCGATACTTTGGCGAAAGTAGTGGCCGATGTTTTTTCGGCTAATGGAATTGAGGTTTTCCTCTTTTCCGGACTTCGCCCCACTCCCGAACTTTCTTTTGCGGTCAAGTATCTGGAATGCCAATGCGGCATTGTTCTTACCGCATCGCACAATCCTCCGGAATATAATGGATATAAGGTATATTGGCAAGATGGCGGGCAAATTGTCCCTCCGCAGGATCACGAAATTATAAACGAGATCGAATGCCTTTCTTTTGAAGATATCAATTTTAAGGCAATAGAAAACAATATTCAGTATATCGATAAAGATGTAGATGAAGCCTTTATAAATGCTTCTGTTGAAAACGGAAGCTTTAACGCCCAAGAAAAAGACAATTTTTCGATTGTTTTTACAGCGCTTCACGGCACGTCCATAACCGTACTTCCGGAAGTTTTGAA
This sequence comes from Galbibacter sp. PAP.153, assembly GCF_037029175.1. Classification (NCBI taxonomy): domain Bacteria; kingdom Pseudomonadati; phylum Bacteroidota; class Flavobacteriia; order Flavobacteriales; family Flavobacteriaceae; genus Galbibacter; species Galbibacter sp. PAP.153. Next base: position 169,676 of record NZ_JAZEUN010000002.1, read on the forward strand.
GCGGGCAGGATATAAAAATGTGCATCTTGTTGAAGAACAAGCGGTGCCAAATGGCGATTTTTCCACTGTTAAGTCACCAAATCCAGAAGAACCCGAAGCTTTGGCCATGGCCCTAAAAAAAGCAGCCGAAGTAAATGCCGATATGGTTATTGGTACCGATCCAGATAGCGACCGCCTGGGGATTGCAGTACGCGATAACGAGGGCAAAATGGTTTTGCTAAACGGAAACCAGACCATGATTTTAATGACCCGTTTCCTTTTGGATAAGTGGAAAAAAGAAAACAGGATTAACGGAAACCAATACATTGCGTCTACCATTGTTTCTACGCCAATGATGAAAGTCCTTGCAAGAAATTATCAGGTAGAATACAAAGAAGCCCTTACCGGGTTTAAATGGATTGCCAAAATGATAAAAGATTTCCCAATGCAAGAATTTATTGGTGGTGGCGAAGAGAGTTTTGGTTATATGGTAGGCGATTTTGTAAGAGATAAAGACGCCGTTACCTCCTCATTACTGGCCTGCGAAATTGCAGCCGATGCCAAGGCAAAAGGAAGCTCCTTTTACAATGACCTTTTAAAATGCTATGAAGATTTTGGGCTTTATAGGGAAAAACTTATTTCATTAACAAAACAAGGAATAAGCGGTGCCAATGAAATCAAGCAAATGATGGTAGATTTAAGGGAAAACCCAATAAAAGAAATAGGTGGCTCAAAAGTACAGTTTCTAGAAGATTACCAAAGCTCCATGCGCACCAATTTACTAACCGGGGATAAAGACACCCTAGCTATTCCATCTTCAAACGTATTGATTTATTATACAGAAGACGGTACCAAAATAGCCGCAAGGCCCAGTGGAACCGAACCTAAAATAAAATTTTATTTCAGCGTACAGGGAACATTGGACCATGCCAAAAATTACGACAAGGAAATTGCAAAGCTTGATGAAAAAATCGACCGTATTATTAAGGAATTAGCTTTAAATTAGTGTTATAAAGTCCTTGAAGGAAATAAAATCAACATTAAAAAGGAATTAAACACGATACCTTCAATCTATCGAAGAAGATTTGATTTATGTTTAAACGAGATTACAAGCTTCTATTACAGGACATGCTCGATGGGCAGAAAAGATCAAGCTAATCTACGAATTAAAAAAACTCATCAAATAAACAGCTTGCTCATAACAGCAGGCTATTATGATAATAAACCATACATTTGTATTCTTATTTCGACCAACGTGTTATTTACCACAAACGTTATTAATAATTAATGAATTACTTCCGACAGATATTACGCTTTGCCAAACCTTATAGAAAGTATGGCTACTTGAATATTTTTTTCAATGTCATGTATGCGTTGTTCAGCGCCTTGTCGCTTATTGCACTTTTCCCAATGCTCAACGTCCTTTTTAAAACGGTCCCGCCCATTAAAGCAGCCCCAGAGTTCACCGGAGACCTTAAAGCTTTTATTTTGGACTCTGTTAATTACAAGCTTAACACCTACATTGAATCCAACGGGAGTGATGGCGAGATGAAAGCGCTGCTCTTTTCTTGTTTGTTAATTATTGGACTCTTTCTTTTAAAAAATGTCTCCAATTACCTGGCGATGTTTTTTATTACCTTTTATAGAAACGGTGTTTTAAAGGACTTGAGAAATGCCTTGTACAAAAAAATATTAAGCCTGCCAATTGGTTATTTTTCAGATCAAAAAAAGGGCGACACCATGGCAAGGGCAAGCAATGATATTCAGGAAGTTCAATGGACATTCCTTTCCATTCTAGAATTAATAGTGAGGGAACCCCTTACCATTATATTCACCTTAATTGCCATGATAGTCATTAGTCCTAAACTTACGCTGTTTGTATTTCTTTTTCTTCCTATTATGGGTTTTTTCATCTCATACATCGGAAAAAAATTAAAAAAGCATTCCGACAGGGCACAGAAAGAACAGGGAAACGTGCTTTCCATTATAGAAGAAACCTTGGGCGGGTTAAAGGTCATAAAAGGCTTTAATGCCGAAAACAGGTTTTTTAAAACTTTTACCAATGCCACCGACCGCCTCAATAAATACATGAACAGTGTGCTCAACAGGCAAAATATTGCCTCGCCCATGAGCGAGTTTTTAGGTATCATTGCCGTCTCGGGCGTATTGTGGTTTGGCGGGATTATGGTCCTTCAGGAAAAATCTTTAGACTCGGGACTGTTTATCGCCTTTTTAGCTTCGGCCTACAACATATTAACTCCCGCAAAACAAATTTCAAAAGCATTATCGGGCGTAAAAAGGGGCGATGCGGCCGCCGAAAGAATTATTGACATCCTCGATGCCGAAAATTCAATCCAAGACGCTCCAAATGCCATTGAAAAAACTTCTTTTGATAAAAATATCAGCATCGGGAATGTTTCTTTTAAATATGAAGACGAATTAGTGCTAAAAGACTTCACCTTAAATATAGACAAGGGAAAAACAGTTGCCCTGGTGGGGCAATCGGGAAGTGGTAAAAGTACAATTGCGAATTTAATCACCCGTTTTTACGATGTAAATGACGGAACTATAGAAATTGACGGGATTGATATTAAAGAAATTTCCATAAAAAGCCTACGCAGCCTTATGGGCATTGTAACCCAAGACTCTATTTTGTTTAACGACACGGTTGCCAACAATATCCGCATTGGAAAACCCGATGCCACAATGGAAGAAATAGAAAAAGCGGCCAAAATTGCCAATGCCCATGAATTTATAAAAAACCTTCCAAATGGTTTCGATACCAACATTGGCGATGCCGGCGGCAAATTAAGCGGCGGACAGAAACAACGCCTTTCCATAGCGCGTGCCGTACTTAAAAATCCGCCTATCATGATTTTGGACGAAGCAACATCTGCACTTGATACAGAAAGCGAAAAACTGGTACAAACCGCCTTGGAAAACATGATGAAAAACAGGACATCGGTAGTAATTGCGCACCGGCTTTCTACCATTCAAAATGCAGATTCCATTGCGGTAATGCAAAAAGGGCAAATTGTCGAGCAAGGTACCCACCAAGAATTATTGAACAAAAAGGGAGTATACCAAAAACTGGTAGAAATGCAGTCGTTTGACTAGTTTTTCATTGATTTTACAACACAGTACATTCACATTATTATGGCTTTAGCCTCTTTACAGCCGCTTTAAAGGTTCATATTAAACCTTTTTATTAAATTAGAGTCTAAAGATCAAATAATCGCTATTGCAAGAAGACATTCTAATTAAAGAACTAAAAAGCGTTGCCACACAAGAGCATGCCTTTGGGGAACTTGTAAACCGTTACAAGGAACGCCTTTATTGGCACATACGGAGGATTGTACTGAACCATGACGATACCGATGATGTTTTGCAGAACACCTTTATAAAAATTTACAAAAACATTCAAGGCTTTAAAGAAGACAGCGCCTTGTATACATGGATGTACCGGATTGCAACAAACGAAGCGCTCACGTTTTTAAAGAAAAGGGCCAACGAGCTAAAAACATCGGGAGAAGCACTGCAAATGTCACTTGTTGAAAATTTAAGAGCGGACCCGTATTTTGATGGTGATGAAATTCAGTTAAAATTACAAGAAGCCATAGCAGAACTGCCCGAAAAACAACGCTTGGTATTTAACATGAAGTACTTTGAAGAAATGAAATATGAAGACATGGCCGTAGTTCTGGACACCTCGGTCGGTGCCCTGAAAGCTTCATACCACCATGCGGTAAAAAAAATAGAAGCTTTTTTAAAATAGATATATTCAACTCGGTTAAAGTGTTTTTTAGCGTACATGAAAACTGTTTTAGCAAACAATTAAACCAAACGACCTGAAAGAAGTCAAAACATAGAAATGAAAAAAGATAAGTTACATACTGAAAAAGAAGGCTTTAAAATCCCTGAAAATTATTTTTCGGATTTTGAAAACCGTTTGTCAGCTCAAATCGGCTTATCAGAAATAATGCCGAAAACCAGTGGTTTTAAAGCTCCGGAAGGGTATTTTAATTCACTGGAAAGTAAAATACTAAAGGCAACCGTACAAAAAGCCAAGACCAAAGTTGTAAATTTAACATGGCTATACAGTGCCGCCGCCATTGCTGCGGTATTTGTAATTGGTTTTTTTATTGAAACCGATATCCGGCCCGCAAACACAACCATAGACAACTTGGCAATTTCAGAAATCGACAATTATTTAGAAGAAGGTTACCTTCATTTAAATTCTTATGATATTGTGGAAACTTTTAACGATGTCCCTTTGGATGAAATCCAAATTACCGAATCCCTGAGCGAAGACGAGATTATAGATTATTTATCAAAAAACATGAAAACATATAGCGGGGCTTCTTTAGACGAGAATCAATAAACCCTTGCTAAATAAAGATAATTTCAACGGTTAAACACAAATCGTTTCAACTTAAAAACTGATGGATTTACCTGCTTAATTAAGATATACAACTTATAAAAAATGAAAAAATATATTCTATTATTACTACTTACATTCTTTTCGCTTCATATGGAAGCACAAAAGAAAAGTAAACGCGACCATATAAAGTCCCTTAAAATTGCATACATCACCGATCATTTGGACCTAACCACGGAAGAGGCCCAAAAGTTCTGGCCCATTTACAACGCATACGACGAAGAAATGTACCGGGTAAAATATGCACAGTACAAAAAAATAAAGCACCAGTTAAAAGATGAAGGTTTTGAAAACCTTACCGAAAACGAGGCTAAAGAAGTGCTTAAAAAATTACAGCAAATAGAAAAAGACGAATACGAACTCAATAAACGATTTGTTGAGAACCTTGACAATGTTATTTCCGCAAAAAAAATAATTTACCTAAAAAAACTGGAAGACGACTTTAACCGTGAGCTTCTAGACAGGCTCCGAAAAGAATACCACAACAAAAAAGATTGATTTTCTATTTAAAGTAAACTGTCAAACAAGAAGTTTCACTCAAACCTCAACTTAGAAATACGCCCATTTCCGGCCGCATATGCAATGCTGTCGTTTACAAACCGGATGGTGTAAAAAGCTTCATTGGATAGCTGTTTCCAAGTTTGTCCGCCATCATTCGAAAAGGAAATCCCTTTAAAACCTACCGTTACCAATTCTTTGGCCTCCCTGCCCGGAAGGTATTGCACACACGAACGATAGCCCGGCTCCTGCCCTTCGCCAACCAATTTCCATGTTTTTCCGCCATCGTTGGTTACGGCTTTATTGGCCTTGTTGTTTTCTGGTTGGGTATAATCGCCGCCAATGACAAAACCGTTCATTTCGTCGTAAAAATCAACCGAATAAATCCCTTGCGTGGGTTCTCCCTGTACAATTGGTGTCTCAAAAACCTGCCAGGTCTTGGCCTTATCGGGCGAATAAAAAATACGTGCCTTTTTTCCTCCGGTCGCAATCCACGTGTTGTTGCCAACAATGGCAATATTGGTGTTACTGGCCGCAAAGGCAGCTTCGGCATTACTCCCATCGGGCAATGCTTCACAGGCTAATTTATTCCATGTGTTTCCTCCATCTCGGGTAATAATTATTGACAAGCACCCATTGGTGGGGTCGCCCATGGCAATCCCCTCTTGGTCGTTCCAAAAACGCATGGCATCATAAAAAACTTTTTCGTTATCCTCCTGGTATACCAGTTCCATTTTTCCACGATTCCCGGTTTTGTACAACAATGCCGGGTTGGCGACGCTTAACATATAAAAATCGGTGCTTGTACTTGCTACGGCCCTGAATTCAATATCCAAAGAATCTTGCTTTATTTTTTGGGTCACCACTTTTCCCGCGCCGGTATTATAAATTCCAAAAGTATTTTTAGAACCTGCAAAACCAACATTGCCCTGCATCATGGTAATGGCCCGAATGCTAATCGAATCGGTATAAACGTCTTCAACCGTAACTTTTGAATATTGATGGGGCTCAAATTCTTCGTTTGCGCACGAAAACAATAAAAGCAACCCGAAAATTACTATCAACTTCTTCATTCTATATGTTTTTCTTTCGATAAAAATAAGTTTTATCATCAACAAAGCAATACCTTTGCAAACGATAATTTGAACGACCTTCAAAAATCGATCAATAAACAATTTCAAAATATAGTTTTATGCGATTGCACAGAAACCTTGTATATGCCGTAATAGATGGGCTTCAGCTTATATTTAACGAAAACAAGTATGCCGATAAGGTAGTTGAACAACTGCTAAAAAGAGATAAAAGATGGGGAGCCAGGGACCGCGGTTTTATTGCAGAAACTACTTATGATATTGTAAGGTGGAAACGTTTGTATGCTGAAATTGCCGAAGTAAAGGAACCTTTTTCCCGCGAAAACCTATGGCGGATCTTTGCCGTTTGGGCCGTGTTAAAAGGAATACGTTTACCAGACTGGTCTCAGCTGGAAGGTACTCCGGCACGGCGCATCAAAGGGCGCTTTGATGAATTGTCCAAAATACGGAAATACCGCGAGTCCATTCCCGATTGGCTCGATTTACTTGGCGAGAAAGAGCTTGGTGAAGCTGTATGGACCAAAGAACTGCATGCATTAAACCAACAAGCTAGTGTAATTATTCGTGTTAACACATTAAAAACCAACAAAAAAGCCCTTCAGGCCGCTTTAAAAGAAGAAGCTATTGAAACCCTCTCCATAAAAGGATATCCTGAAGCACTGGAACTAAAGGAAAGGGCGAATATTTTTAAAACAAATGCTTTTAGTGACGGCCTTTTTGAAGTACAGGATGCATCGTCACAATTGGTGGCCTCTTTTCTGGATGCAGAGCCTGGTATGCGGATAGCCGATGTTTGTGCCGGAGCCGGGGGAAAATCGTTGCACCTGGCCGCTAAAATGGAAAACAAAGGCCAGATTATTGCATTGGATATTTATGGAAATAAACTAAAAGAATTAAAACGACGTGCACGGAGAAACGGCGCGCACAATATTGAAACGCGCCCTATTGATTCCACCAAAGTGATAAAAAAGCTTCACAATAGCATGGACCGGGTTTTGATAGATGCCCCATGTAGCGGTTTGGGTGTACTAAAAAGAAATCCCGATGCCAAGTGGAAGCTTCAACCGGAATTTATAGAAAACATTAAAAAAACACAACAAGATATTTTAAACGATTATTCCAAAATGGTAAAACCGGGCGGTAAAATGGTATATGCCACATGTTCGGTCCTTCCTTCTGAAAACCAGGATCAGGTTGCCCTTTTTTTAAATTCCGAAAACGGGAAAGCCTTTAAATTGATTAAAGATAAAAAAGTACTGGCCTCAACTTCTGGGTTCGATGGATTTTATATGGCCCTTTTGGAAAAAGTCTCCTAGATTGTCGGATTTAAATTGATAGCTGTTTTTATGTTTTTTCCTCCTTTAAAATTATGCATAGCCCAAAAAATAGGCTTTTTATATATCTGCTTTTTTGCCTTGGGCGGGTGTAAGGGCAATTTGGCAAACAAAGACGCACCGGTAGCACTTAACGACCCGCGGAAAGATTCTACCGAAATTAAAGTTCCTAAAAAACTCCAAAACTACTATAAGGATGTAGATTTTAACTTGCGTACCATTCCGCTTTACGAAGCCTTAGCTACGGTTACAATTGCCAAACATACCACTATTTTGAGTTATCGGGAACGCCATAAATACCTATACCGGGTAGATGCTGTTCCTCAACAACAAGACAGTGTGGTTTTAATTTATTCGGGCGAACACCGGTATTGGGAAGAATATGTATCTGGAAACAATAGGCATAAACCACAAACTTTTAACACAGAGCATGTATATCCGCAATCGCTTATAGAAAATACGGCCAAAGGCGATTTGCATCATTTAAGGGTATGCGACCAAACCGTAAATACACGCCGTAGCAACAATCCTTTTTCTGAAGGAAGCGGCACATACAAACTGCACTATAAAAGTTGGTATCCCGGCGATGAATGGAAAGGCGATGTAGCACGTATGATTTTGTATTTAAACCTACGTTATAACGAAACATTTGAAGATGTAGGAAGTATAAAATTATTTTTGAAATGGAATGCCGAAGATCCCGTATCTCCTTTTGAAGAACAGCGCAACAACAGCATTGAAAAAATCCAAGGGAACAGGAACCCGTTTATAGACAACCCACATTTAGCTACATTTATTTGGGGTGGCCCCAATGCCGAAAATAAGTGGGATTAATGTTTTTTTACCGGAATCCATATTCCTTCTTCGGAGGATGGGTCGTCGTTTTTATATTTCTTTCCCATCACGGCCACATGCGGTCTGTTGTCCAATGTATATCCAGAAGCCGGAACCCATTTTGAAAAAATACTTTGGTAAAATGATGCCGCTTCACTCGATTTCCCCTTATAATTAAAAACCATATACAAACCCGAAACTTCAAGGGTTTCCATTTCTTCGGGTACTTCATTCAAGGTTTCAACCTGTACCGCAGCCCATTTTAAAAAACTTCGGGATGCATCAAAATCTGTAAAAAAATCAACATCATTATACACTTCAGCAGCATATAACTCATCCCCTTTTCTATTGGGTATTTTATTGCGAAAAGGCATAAAAATGCTCCATAATCGTGCTGTTTTATTGACCGCGAACGACATTTTTATCGACTTTCCCACCAAATAGACCGTTTTTATTTCTTTCAGGCTGTAGTTCATATAGAGCAGCTATTAAATGTAAGCAAATTTAGGGATTCTAGCTGAAAAGATTTAAAGTAGTTTACACAATTATTTTTTTGGATTTTTTATATTTGGATATATTTAATAAATTTTAACCAACAACCTCATGAAAAAGTATTTCCTGTTAATTATTATGCTTACATTTTTAAAGTCTTTTGCCCAGCAAACCGCTGTAGAGTTTGCCAATTTTAAAAAATATAAAACAGAAAACGAAGCATTAAGTGCTCCGGTCGCCAATGAAAACCGGGTTGTTTTTATGGGAAATTCCATAACCGAAGGTTGGAAAAACACGCATCCAGATTTTTTTGAAGAAAACCCGTATATCGACCGTGGAATAAGTGGGCAGACCACCTCGCAAATGCTGTTGCGCTTCCGAAAGGATGTAATTGAATTACAACCCAAGGCGGTAGTGTTCTTGGCAGGAATCAATGACATTGCCGAAAACACAGGACCTATTGCCCTGGAAGATATTTTTGGCAATATTGCTTCCATGATAGAATTGGCCAAGGCAAACAACATAAAAGTGGTACTCTGTTCTGTACTGCCTACCAATGATTTCCCGTGGAGGCCCTCCATAAAACCTGCCGATAAGGTTATTTCGCTAAACAAAATGCTAAAAAACTATGCCAAAGAGAACAATTTGATATATGTAGATTATTATTCGGAAATGGTTAACGATACAAAAGGACTTGACCCTGATATTGCCAAAGATGGCGTGCACCCCACCCTTAAAGGATATAAAATAATGGAACCAATGGTAAAAAAAGGAATCGACAAAGTATTGGGCAACTAACAGCCAAAAAATAAAGCTCAAAATATATATTAGAATTGACTTAATTTCTAATTATAAATAGGAAGTAATTTCTTAAATTTGCGCTTTAATAAAAACAAAGGTCTCAACCATAAAGACACAAATACAACACAGTATGATTCTTTTCTTCGGAAGCCCAAAAAGCAAGGTCTTTGCCGTTCAAACGAATGACGAAATCCCTCAAGAAAATATTGCAAAACTAACGTGGCTGTTTGGCAACCAGCCACAAATCGAATCGGCGTCTATAGACGCTTTTTTTATTGGTCCGCGTGCCGCCATGATTACACCTTGGAGCACAAATGCCGTTGAGATTACTCAAAATATGGGCATCCCCGGAATTATCAGGATTGAAGAATTTTATGCTTCCGATAAGGACTCGAAAGATTTCGATCCCATGCTGTCTCAAAAATATGCACAATTGAATCAGTATATTTTCGACATCGATATACAGCCAGAAAAAATAAAAGAAATAGAAAATATAGCCGCTTACAACGAGCAGGAAGGATTATCGCTAAGCAATGAGGAAGTTGCTTACCTGAATGGGCTTTCTGAAAAATTAGGGCGAAAATTAACCGATTCTGAAGTTTTTGGTTTCTCTCAAGTAAACTCGGAACACTGTAGGCATAAAATTTTCAACGGAACTTTTGTAATAGACGGAGAAGAAAAGCCCATGTCTTTGTTTAAAATGATTAAAAAGACATCCGAAGAAAATCCAAACACCATCGTTTCGGCCTATAAGGATAATGTAGCTTTTTTAAAAGGCCCCAAAGCAGTGCAATTTGCACCAAAAACAGCCGACAAACCAGATTTTTATCAGGAAAAAACATTCAATTCGGTGCTTTCCCTAAAGGCCGAAACACATAATTTCCCAACCACCGTAGAGCCATTTAACGGTGCGGCTACCGGTTCGGGAGGTGAAATACGAGACCGATTGGCCGGTGGAAAAGGTTCTTTGCCATTGGCAGGAACCGCTGTTTATATGACTTCTTATTCCCGTTTGGAAGAAAACCGCCCATGGGAAAAGGGAATGAAAGAAAGAAAATGGCTCTACCAAACCCCTATTGATATATTAATAAAAGCCTCCAATGGCGCATCGGACTTTGGCAATAAATTCGGACAACCGCTTATTGCAGGCTCGGTACTCACTTTTGAGCATGAGGAAGACGCCCGAAAATTAGGTTTCGACAAAGTTATTATGCTCGCAGGGGGAATTGGCTACGGAAAAGAAGAACAGGCACTAAAAGCCACTCCAAAAGCAAGTGATAAAATAGTGGTTTTAGGCGGGGAAAATTATAGGATTGGAATGGGAGGTGCCGCGGTTTCTTCTGCCGATACAGGCAAGTTTAGTAGCGGCATTGAGTTAAATGCCGTACAGCGCTCCAACCCGGAAATGCAAAAACGTGTTGCCAATGCCGTTCGCGGCATGGTTGAAAGTGACGAAAACGAAATTGTTTCCATTCATGACCACGGTGCCGGTGGGCATTTAAACTGCTTGTCAGAACTCGTAGAAGATACCGGGGGAAAAATAGATCTTGACAAACTTCCGGTTGGCGACCCAACCCTTTCGGCCAAAGAAATAATAGGCAACGAAAGCCAGGAACGCATGGGCTTGGTCATTGCAAAAGAAAACATTGGTAAATTACAGCGCATAGCTGACCGGGAACGCTCCCCGATGTACCAAGTGGGCGATGTAACCGGAGATGATATTTTTTGTTTTGAAGCCGCTTCAAATGGAGATAAACCAATGGATTTGGCCCTTTCGGATATGTTTGGAAGTTCTCCTAAAACCATTATGAACGATGTCAATATCCAAAGAAATTACAATACAAAAACATATCGCACCGAAGACATATACCATTATTTAGAACAGGTTTTACAACTGGAAGCCGTAGCTTGTAAAGATTGGCTTACCAACAAAGTAGACCGTTGCGTTGGTGGCCGGGTAGCCAAACAGCAATGTGCAGGCCCCTTACAATTACCGTTAAACAATTGCGGGGTTATGGCGCTCGACTTTAAAGGTAAAGAAGGCATTGCAACCTCCATTGGGCATTCGCCCGTTTCTGCCTTGGTAGATCCTGTTGCGGGAAGCAGAAATTCTATTGCCGAAGCTTTAACCAATATTGTTTGGGCCCCGTTAGAAGAAGGTCTTAAATCGGTTTCCCTTTCGGCAAACTGGATGTGGCCCTGTAAAAACGAAGGCGAAGACGCACGTTTGTACGAAGCCGTAAAAGGGTGTTCGGATTTTGCCATAGAATTAGGCATTAATATCCCTACCGGAAAGGATTCGCTTTCCATGAAGCAGAAATATCCAAATGAAGAAGTAATCGCTCCCGGAACGGTAATCATTTCTGCCGGGGCACATTGTAACGATATCAACAAGATTATAGAGCCCGTTCTACAACGAAACGGCGGCGGCATATACCACATTAACCTTTCTGAAGATTCGTTGAAACTTGGCGGTTCCTCGTTTTTGCAAATACTAAATTCGGTTGGCAACGAAGTACCCACAATTAAAAATGCAACGGGGTTAAAAACTACGTTCAACACCATTCAACAACTTATAAAAGATGGGCAAATTCTTGCAGGGCACGATGTGGCCAGTGGTGGGTTTATTACCACTTTGCTTGAAATGTGTTTTGCCGATATTAATTTAGGAGCTCAATTAGACTTAACAAATATTGCTGAAAAAGATTCGGTAAAATTGCTATTTAACGAAAATGCAGGAATTGTCTTTCAGGCAAAAAACGATGCCATTGTTGAAGAAGCACTTGCCGAAGCTGGAATTAAATTCAATAAAATCGGAAGCCCGCTTGAAGGCGACAGATTACAAATTGTTAACCATACCGACAGTTTTTCGTTCAGTATAAGTCAGTTAAGGGATATTTGGTACAAAACCTCTTATTTGCTCAATCAAAAACAAACGCAAAACAACCTTGCTGAAGCTCGTTACAACAATTATAAAAATCAGCCACTTCTATATAATTTCCCTGAAAATTTCACAGGCAAATTAACCGTACACAATGGCAAACGTCCAAAAGCGGCTATTTTAAGAGAAAAAGGAAGCAATTCTGAGCGGGAAATGGCAAATGCCATGTACTTGGCAGGTTTTGACGTAAAAGACGTCCATATGACCGATTTGATAAGCGGACGCGAAACTTTGGAAGATATCCAATTTATCGGTGCCGTGGGAGGTTTCTCCAATTCCGATGTGCTAGGCTCCGCCAAAGGTTGGGCAGGTGCTTTTATGTACAACGATAAGGCCAAAAAAACCTTGGCAAATTTTTTCAACCGGGAAGATACGTTATCAATAGGTATATGCAATGGTTGCCAGCTGTTTGTAGAGTTGGGCCTAATTCATCCAGAGCATAAAGAAATGCCAAAAATGCTTCATAACGAAAGCGGCAAACACGAAAGCATATTCACTTCCGTAGAAATACAAGAAAACAATTCGGTAATGCTATCTACGCTCGCCGGAAGCAAATTAGGTATTTGGGTGTCTCACGGAGAAGGGAAATTCAGCTTTCCGTATGAAGAAAACAAATACAATATCGTTGCAAAATATGGTTATGAAGAATATCCGGCAAATCCAAACGGATCTGATTACAACACGGCCATGATTGTTTCGGGCAACGGCAGGCATTTGGTAACAATGCCGCATTTTGAGCGCTCTATTTTTCAATGGAACTGGGCTTATTACCCAGAAAACAGAAACGATGAAGTTTCCCCATGGCTGGAAGCATTTATAAATGCCCGAAAATGGTTGGAGAATAAATAATGGATTTAGTTGATTGTTGAACTATAAATCTTTGAAACCTTTGAATAGTGATTAGTAAAAAAGGGGTAGGGGTTAGTCCCTCCACTGGCACGGCATAGCTACATAACAGCATAACAATGAAACTGAAACCTAGAACAAGGAATAGTTGAAGCAAACAACGAACAACAAAAAACAAACGTCCGTTAAATCATAATGAATTAAGGAGTTGCCAACAAACAACTCCTTTTTTTATGACTTCTTTTGAAAATAGTCGGCAAATTTCATAATTTGCAAATCAGTAAACATCATTTTAAACCATTATGAGTAAAGTAACCCGTTTGTTTGATTTTCCATATCATCAATTGGAAAAATATAATTTGGATATTGCCTTTTCAACTAAATATAAAAACGAATGGGTACATACTTCATCGCAGGAATATGTAGACAAAGCAAATCAATTTAGTAGGGGCTTATTGAGGCTGGGCATACAGCCAAACGAAAAAATAGCCGTTATTTCACATAACAACAGAACCGAATGGCATATTGCCGATATTGGTATTTTACAAATAGGGGCACAGAACGTACCTATTTATCCAACTATCGGAGAAGAAGATTATGAGTATATCTTAAATCATTCTGAAGCCACTTACTGCATTGTTTCCGATAACGAGATATTAGAGAAACTAAATGCCATCAAAAAAAATGTCCCGAAACTAAAGGAAATATATTCTTTCATAAACCTTAACGGTACAAAAAACTGGGAGGAAATACTGGAACTGGGGAAAGATACCAGTAATCAAGACGAAGTAGAAAAAAGAAAAGAAGCCGTTACAACCGACAATCTGGCAACTATTATTTACACTTCTGGAACCACAGGGAAACCCAAAGGGGTCATGCTTTCCCACAAAAACATTGTTTCCAATGTACTTGCCAGTGAAGAGCGCGTACCGCTCGACCCAAAAGATACAGCCTTAAGTTTTTTGCCTATTTGCCATATTTTCGAGCGAATGGTAGTTTATTTATACCAACATTGTGGTATTACCATCTATTTTGCCGAGTCCATAGACAAGATGAGCGACAACCTTAAAGACGTAAAACCAAACGTAATGACCGTTGTTCCCAGATTGCTCGAAAAAGTATACGATAAAATACATGCAAAAGGTGCCGAGCTTACTGGCATCAAGAAAAAACTCTTCTTTTGGGCCTTAGAACTTGGGCATAAATTCGAACCGTATGGCGCAAACGGGAGCTGGTACGGAATGCAGCTCAACATTGCCAGAAAACTTATTTTTAGCAAATGGCAAGAGGGCCTTGGCGGGAACCTAAAGGTCATGGTTTCCGGAAGCGCGGCTTTGCAGCCAAGGTTATCAAGAATTTTTGGTGCTGCAAATATTCCCGTAATGGAAGGCTACGGACTTACGGAAACTTCACCGGTTATTGCCGTTAACGATCAAAAAAACCGTGGCTGGAAAATTGGTACCGTTGGAAGGATATTACCCGGCATAGAAGTAAAAATAGCCGAAGACGGGGAAATCCTGTGCAAAGGCCCAAATGTAATGATGGGTTATTACAAAGATGAAGAAAAAACCAATGAAGTTATGGAAAACGGTTTTTTTCATACAGGGGATATTGGGGAAGTAGACAACGACGGTTTTCTTAAAATAACCGACCGGAAAAAAGAAATCTTTAAAACTTCTGGCGGAAAATATATTGCACCCCAACTTATTGAAAACGAAATGAAACAATCGCGCTTCATCGAGCAGATAATGGTTATAGGCGAAGGCGAAAAAATGCCCTGTGCACTTATACAGCCAAATTTCGAATTTGTGTCCAAATGGGCAAAAAGGCACAATGTGGACATAGGCACTACAAATGCCGAATTAATTGCCAACCCAAAGGTAATAGAACGAATACAAGAAGAAATAGATGTGCACAACCATAAATTTGGTAGATGGGAACGCATCAAGAAATTTGAGCTCACTCCAGACGAATGGAGCGTGGAAGATGGCCACCTCACCCCTACTTTAAAATTAAAACGTAGGATCGTTAAGGAAAAGTATATGGATTTGTACAACAAGTTATACGAGCACACCAATTAAAATCTTAACACAAATTTTCAATAAACTCCTCATTTTTGGGGAGTTTTTTTATTAACTTAATATCTGTTCTTACTTCATTTTACGATTTAACAAATTTTGCATTAATTTACTATGCATGCATAATATATTATTTGTATATTTGAACACACCACCGTTGAAAAAATGAAGGATAAAACAATAGATTACGCATTAAGGGCTACTTGGCAAGCGGTAGCAAAAATGTACAATGAAGAAGCCGGAAAATTTGATAGCACAATGGCTACAGGCTTCACCTTATTAAGCATAGACCCCGAAAAAGGATCCCCATCTACAGCATTGGGGCCAAAAATGGGCATGGAAGGTACCAGCTTATCGAGAACATTAAAAAGTATGGAAGAAAAAGGTTTAATAAAAAGAAAACCAAACCCGGAAGACGGACGTGGCGTTCTTATATGCCTTACCCCCTTTGGTAAAGAGAAAAGGGAGGTTTCCAAAGAAGCGGTACTTACTTTTAATGAAACCGTAAAAAAACATGTTTCGCAAAACGATTTGGACAGTTTTTTTAAAGTTGCCGAAGTGATAAACGAACTTATTTCAGAAAAAAAAATTTACAAATAGAACGTATCAACATAATTAATCTCAATAAAGAAAAATGAAGAGAAGAATCAAAAAAGTAGCAGTTATAGGTTCTGGAATTATGGGAAGTGGCATTGCTTGCCATTTTGCAAATATCGGGGCAGAAGTGTTACTGCTCGATATTATTCCGCGTGAACTTAACGACAAGGAAAAAGCCAAAGGCTTGTCCATGGAAAATCCTGCCGTAAGAAATAGGATTGTAAACGATAACTTGACAGCTGCATTAAAATCGAACCCCTCTCCTATCTACAATAAAAAATTTGCCGATAGGATTAGTACGGGTAACCTCGAAGATGATCTCTCTAAAATAAAAGATGTAGATTGGGTTATTGAAGTTGTTGTTGAACGTTTGGACATTAAAAAAAGTGTCTTCGAAAAAATTGAAAAATACCGCAAACCCGGAACGCTAATTACTTCTAATACCTCTGGAATCCCCATTCATTTCATGAACGAAGGCCGAAGCCAGGATTTTCAAGAGCATTTTGCCGTAACGCACTTTTTTAACCCGCCCCGGTATTTAAAACTCTTTGAAGTAGTTCCCGGACCAAATTGCAAACAAGAAGTCTCAGATTTCATAATGGCATATGGCGAAAAATTCCTTGGAAAAACTTCGGTCCTTGCCAAAGACACCCCTGCCTTTATCGGGAACCGTATTGGTATCTTCGGGATTCAAAGTTTGTTCCATCAGGTAAAGGAGCTAGGGCTTACCGTTGAAGAAGTCGATAAATTAACCGGTCCGGTAATTGGCCGCCCTAAATCGGCTACTTTTCGTACCGTAGACGTGGTCGGGCTGGACACATTGGTACATGTTGCCAATGGAATTTATGAAAACTGTCCAAATGACGAGGCCCACGATCTATTCAAACTCCCCGAGTTCATTCAAACCATGATAGACAACAAATGGTTGGGCAGTAAAAGCGGACAAGGGTTTTACAAAAAAGTAAAAGATAAAGACGGGAAAAGCAATATTCTTTCATTGGACCTAGATTCCATGGAATATACCGAAAGCAAAAAAGCCAAATTTGCAACGCTGGAGCTTACAAAAACCGTAGATGTTGTAGCCGATAGGTTTTCTATTTTAGTTGACGGAAAGGACAAGGCGGGCGAGTTTTACCGTAAAAACTTTGCTGCATTGTTTGCTTATGTTCAAAACAGAATTCCTGAAATTTCAGATGAATTGTATCGCATAGACGATGCCATGAAAGCCGGATTTGGCTGGCAACATGGGCCTTTTGAAATTTGGGACGCCATTGGCGTAGAAAAAGGCGTGGAATTAATGAAAGCCGAAGGAAAAGAGCCTGCCAAATGGGTAACAGAAATGCTGGAAAATGGCAGTAAATCGTTCTATACCGTAAAAGACGGGGCTACTTATTATTATGATATCCCTGCAAAGAAACAAACCAAAAAGCCGGGACAAGATGCGTTTATTATTCTCGACAACATCCGCGAATCAAAAGAAGTTTGGAAAAACAGCGGTGTAGTTGTAGAAGATTTGGGAGATGGTATCCTTAACGTGGAGTTTCGCTCTAAAATGAATACGCTTGGTGGCGACGTTATTGCCGGGCTTAATAAAGCCATCGATCTGGCCGAAAAAGAGTATCAAGGTCTGGTAGTTGGGAATCAAGGAGCAAATTTTTCCGTCGGTGCCAATATCGGGATGATTTTTATGATGGCGGTAGAACAAGAGTACGACGAATTGAACTTCGCTATCAAAACTTTTCAAGATACCATGATGCGAATGCGGCATTCTGCCATTCCTACGGTGTCTGCCCCGCATGGAATGACACTTGGCGGTGGTTGCGAGTTATCGCTCCATGCCGATAAGGTGGTGGCTGCTGCCGAAACTTATATCGGTTTGGTAGAATTTGGCGTTGGTGTTATCCCCGGTGGTGGCGGTTCTAAGGAAATGACACTGCGTGCTTCCGATTTATTCAGAAAAGATGATGTGGAATTAAATGTACTTCGGGAACACTTCCTTAATATTGGAATGGCCAAGGTTTCCACTTCAGCTCATGAAGCTTTCGACCTAAATATCCTTCAAAAAGGAAAAGATGTAGTGGTGGTAAACAATAACCGCTTGATAGCCGAAGCAAAAAAACATGCTTTGTTAATGGCAGAAGCTGGTTATACGCAACCGCCCAAGCGAAAAGATATTAAAGTACTCGGAAAACAGGCCTTGGGTATGTTCCTTGTCGGTACCGATTCCATGAATGCCGGGAATTATATTTCTGAACACGACATGAAAATTGCCAATAAATTGGCCTATGTAATGGCCGGGGGCGATTTATCTGAAGCCACGCAGGTTACAGAACAATATTTATTGGATTTAGAACGCGAAGCCTTTTTATCACTTTGTACCGAACGAAAAACCCTGGAACGCATACAACATATGCTAAAAACAGGAAAACCGTTACGCAATTAAAGCCCCACCCAGCCTCCCCTAAGGGGAGGAGTAAAATAATAAAACAATGTATAATCTATAAAAATAACCCCATAATAATCCTCCCCCTCGGGGGAGTTAGAGGGGGCCTATTATGAAAACAGCATATATCGTAAAAGCATACAGAACAGCCGTTGGGAAAGCGCCCCGCGGGTTGTTCCGATTTAAAAGACCGGATGAACTAGCTGCCGAAACCATTCAGTACATGCTAAATGAAGTACCGCAACTAGACAAATTACGCATAGACGACGTTATTGTGGGAAATGCCATGCCAGAGGCCGAACAAGGATTAAACGTAGGAAGGCTGATTTCGCTTATGGGACTTAAAATTGAAGATGTTCCGGGCGTAACCGTAAACCGTTATTGTGCTTCGGGACTTGAAACCATTGGTATTGCCACTGCCAAGATACAATCGGGAATGGCCGATTGCATCATCGCGGGCGGTGCCGAAAGCATGAGCTACATCCCCATGGGAGGATATAAACCCGTACCCGACTATCAACTGGCAAAAAACGGCCATGAAGATTATTATTGGGGCATGGGGCTTACAGCCGAGGCCGTAGCCGAACAGTACAAAGTATCCCGGGAAGATCAAGATGAATTTGCTTACAATTCGCATCAAAAAGCATTAAAAGCAATCAAAGAAGGGCGCTTTAAAGACCAAGTTGTACCTATTAACATTGAGCAGGTATATGTAGACGGAAAAGGAAAAAAAGCTACCAAATCTTATACGGTCGATACAGATGAAGGCCCACGTGCCGATACTTCAATTGATGTTTTGGGAAAACTCCGACCCGTATTTGCACAAGGAGGAAGCGTTACCGCAGGAAATTCATCACAAATGAGCGACGGTGCCGCTTTTACATTGGTAATGAGCGAAAAAATGGTGAAAGAGCTCAACCTGGAACCCATTGCACGGCTGGTTTCCTATGCTGCAGCCGGAGTTCCACCGAGAATTATGGGAATCGGTCCCATAAAAGCCATTCCAAAGGCATTGGA
The DNA here is from genome assembly GCF_037029175.1 of Galbibacter sp. PAP.153. Taxonomy (NCBI): domain Bacteria; kingdom Pseudomonadati; phylum Bacteroidota; class Flavobacteriia; order Flavobacteriales; family Flavobacteriaceae; genus Galbibacter; species Galbibacter sp. PAP.153. The sequence continues at coordinate 189,065 of NZ_JAZEUN010000002.1, forward strand.
GCAAGCAGGAATGAAATTAGATCAAATCGATTTGGTAGAACTTAACGAAGCTTTTGCTTCGCAATCGTTGGCTGTAATTAGGGAAACAGGATTAAATCCAGACATTGTAAACGTAAATGGTGGCGCTATTGCTTTAGGACATCCATTGGGATGCACGGGAGCAAAGCTATCCGTTCAACTGTTTGACGAAATGCGGAAACGTAAAAACAAATATGGCATTGTTACCATGTGCGTCGGCACAGGACAAGGGGCCGCAGGGGTATACGAATTTTTGAATTAAATCCCCTCCCCACAGGGGAAGTATTATAGAAAACTAAAGAATTACAAACCATAAAAATCCTATTGACTCCTCATAGGAAAAATCCTCCCCTTTGGGGAAGTTAGAGGGGGCTGATATGAAAAACATAACAAGAGGTGGTCAGTTTTTGGTAAAAGAAACAAAGGCTGAAGATATTTTTACACCGGAAGATTTAACCGAAGAGCAAAAAATGATGCGCGATTCTGTAAAAGAATTTGTAGATCGCGAAGTATGGCCTAATAAAAAACGTTTCGAGGAAAAGGATTATGCCTTTACCGAAGAAATAATGCGCAAGGCCGGAGAAATGGGACTTTTGGGAATTGCAGTTCCCGAAGAATACGACGGACTGGGAATGGGCTTTGTAACTACCATGTTGGTATGCGATTATATTTCGGGAGCAACCGGATCGCTCGCAACTGCTTTTGGAGCGCATACCGGAATTGGTACCATGCCCATTTTACTTTATGGAACAGAAGAACAAAAGAAAAAATATGTACCGAAATTGGCCACTGGTGAATGGTTTGGTGCCTATTGCTTGACAGAGCCGGGAGCCGGATCGGATGCCAACAGTGGAAAAACCAAAGCCGTCCTTTCTGAGGACAGGAAGCACTACCTTATAAGTGGGCAAAAAATGTGGATTTCCAATGCCGGTTTTGCAAATTTGTTCATTGTTTTTGCTCGTATAGAAGATGATAAATATATAACGGGTTTCATTGTTGAAAACGATCCATCAAACGGAATCACTTTTGGCGAGGAAGAACACAAACTGGGAATCCACTCCTCCTCTACCCGCCAAGTTTTCTTTAGCGATACCAAAGTTCCTGTTGAAAATATGCTTTCAGAAAGGGGAAATGGATTTAAAATAGCCATGAATGCCTTAAACGTTGGCCGTATTAAACTGGCTGGGGCCTGTTTGGATGCACAACGAAGAGTAATAACCGAAGCTGTAAAATATGCCAACGACCGGGTTCAGTTTAAAACCCCCATTAGTCAATTTGGAGTCATAAAATCTAAAATTGCTGAAATGGCAACTGCCGCATATGTTGGAGAATCTGCCGTATACCGGGCAGCAAAAGATATTGAAAACAGGATTGAAATCCGTCAAGCAGAAGGAAATTCGCACCAAGAAGCCGAATTAAAAGGTGTTGAAGAATATGCCATTGAATGTTCCATTTTAAAAGTGGCCGCTTCAGAAGATTGTCAAAATTGCACCGATGAAGGTATTCAAATTCTTGGCGGGATGGGCTTTTCGGCAGATACCCCAATGGAATCTGCATGGAGGGATGCCCGAATTTCAAGGATTTACGAAGGTACCAACGAAATTAACCGCATGCTTTCCGTAGGAATGTTGATTAAAAAAGCCATGAAGGGCCATGTTGATTTATTAGGGCCTGCCATGGCCGTTAAAGATGAATTGATGGGAATCCCCGATTTTGACACTCCTGATTATTCTGAACTATTTGCCGAAGAAAAGGAAATTATCGGTAAGCTCAAAAAAGCATTTTTAATGATTGCCGGTGCCGGGGCCCAAAAATATGGTCCCGAACTGGAAGAACATCAACAGCTTTTAATGGCGGCTTCAGATATTCTAATTGAAATCTACATGGCCGAATCGGCTATTTTAAGAACCGAGAAAAATGCCAAACGTTTTGGCAAAGAAAACCAGAAAGAACAAATAGCCATGGCAAAGCTAAATCTGTTCCATGCCGTTGAAAAAATCAATTCAAAAGGAAAAGAAGGTATTGCTTCCTTTACCGAAGGCGATGAACAACGCATGATGTTAATGGGCTTGAAACGCTTTACAAAATATGCGAATCTGCCAAATATAGTGACGCTAAGGAATACAATAGCTGAAAAAGTATCGGCAGAAAATAAATATTGTTTCTAAGCAATATCATTTGAAATTTTAAGTTTTAGGATTTAGTTGTTTTAAAGGCGCCCCGAAAAATTTCGGGGCGTTTTATTTTTAATGGATTTATGCATAAAAACTACAAGAAAATAGAAGTTGGGTAAACATCCTCTTGAAGAATATTGTAAAACCGGTTTCAAACCTTGTTATTTTACCTTAATTGAAAATTTGAAATGACATACCAATAATAATTTCAAAAAAGCTATAAACAATGCGTACCTTTGCACCATGGCATTATCAAATAACGATATTTTTAAGAAACTCCGTGTTGCGCACAAATTACGCGACGAAGATATAGTAAACATTTTGGCATTGGTAGACTTTAGAATAAGCAAAAGTGAATTGGGCGCTTTTTTTAGAAAAGAAGACCACCCGAAATATATGGAGTGCGGCGATCAGATTTTACGGAATTTTTTAAATGGGTTGATTATACATTTACGCGGACCAATGCCAGAGAAGAAAAAGAAATAACAGCATCTCAAAAGCCTGCTACTTCTTTCTTGGCCGCATCAAATTCGGTTATTATATTTTTTACAATGGTAGCTACGGGTAAAATATCGTGAATTAGTCCGCTTATTTGCCCTATTTCCAATTCCCCTTCTTCCAAATCACCTTCAAACATTCCCTTTTTGGCACGTCCTTTCCCCAATAAAATTGCCAATTCGTCTTTATTTGTTCCTTTAGCGTAAAGCGACTGTATGTCTTCAAAAAATTTATTTTTCAGCAACCGTACAGGGGCCAATTCCTTCAAGGTAAGTTTTGTGTCGCCTTCTTTAGCATTTACCACCATCTGTTTAAAATTAACATGCGAAGACGCCTCCTCGCTCGCAACAAACCTGCTCCCGACCTGTACGCCATCGGCACCAAGTACCATAGCGGCCAACATTCCCTTACCAGTTGCAATACCGCCTGCGGCAATTATCGGGATGGAAATTTTCTCTTTTACCATTGGAATTAATGCAAGGGTTGTGGTTTCGTCCCTTCCATTGTGTCCACCGGCCTCAAAACCTTCGGCCACAATGGCGTCTACGCCTGCTTCTTGAGCCTTTAAGGCAAATTTGACGCTACTTACCACATGCACAACTGTAATTCCATGCGACTTTAAATGAGAGGTCCATGTTTTTGGATTTCCTGCCGAGGTAAATACTATTTTTACATCTTCTTCTATAATGATTTCCATTACTTTATCGATATCTGGATATAACATGGGAACATTGACCCCAAAAGGTTTATTTGTGACCTTTTTACATTTTTGAATATGTTCCCGCAGTACTTCGGGATACATAGAACCTGCACCAATAATCCCTAAAATACCTGCATTGGAAGCCGCCGAAGCCAAACGCCACCCACTTGCCCATACCATTCCGGCCTGAACAATGGAGTATTTTATATTAAATAACTCGGAAATCCTGTTTTGCATACCCAAAGATAGAAAAGTTTTGTTTTTAGATGGAAAAAGGAGTTAGGGAAAATGATAATTGTTAATTGATAAATTTTAATTGTAGAACCATTAAATCTGAAAATCTTAAATCCCTTTCCTCGTTAACTTTTTTCCACATTATATTATGCGACTTCTCCTTCGTCGAAGTGACCAAAACCTGAAACCTTGAATAGTAATAAGGGAAATTGTTAATTGTTAATTGTTAATTGAGAGTTGAGAGCTGTATGCCTCCAATAACTATAACCCAACTTTGAACCTTTGCATCTTTGAATAGTGATTAGGAAAAGGGGGTTAGAGATTAGTTGATTGTTAACAGATAAATATTAATGGTTAAATCTTTGAACCTCTGCGGCTTTGAACCTCTGAAACAAAAAAACCTTCACTCATTTACTTATTAACTTATGGATAGTATGCGACTTCTCCTTCGTCGAAGTGACAGTAACTTCGAATAGGGAATTAGTTATTTGTGAATGAATAGCCTACCTGAATGCTTGAACAGTGATAAGGAAATAGTTATTTGTTAACTGTTAATAGGCAAGCCCACTGGTGACAGCATGGCTACATAACAACGTAACAGCATAACAATCTTACAATAGTGATAAGGGAAAAGCGATTAGGGGTTAGGGAAATTGTTAATTGTTATTAGTTAATAGGCCAACTAATACGAACAACGAAAAAGCGACTCGAAGTGACTGGAACTTTATTCGTTGATCGTTGTTAGGAGAACTTTGAACCTTTGAAGCTCTGAAACTCTCAACCCTCAACAACGTAACAGCGTAACATCATAACAACATAACAACCTTGAACTCTGAACTTAAAATTAACTAATAACCCCTGACCCAATTAATTCTTCACCAAGATAAAATGCTACAAACTGGCCTTCGGTGATGGCACTTTGAGCTTGTTCAAAATCTACATACAGTCCGCTATCAACTTTATAAAGCGTTGCTTTTTGTAAGGGTTGCCTGTAACGTATACGCGCCATTACTTCTATGGTGTCGTCTACTTTTAAAGCTAGGTCCTCACGCACCCAATGCAATTCGTCGTTGGTAACAAACAAGGCTTTTCTATACAATCCCGGGTGATTTTTCCCTTGGCCCGTATAAATTACATTTTCATCTACATCGGTTTCAATAACAAACAAAGGTTCGGGCGTTCCCCCCACTGCCAACCCCTTGCGTTGCCCTTTGGTAAAATAATGTGCCCCTTGGTGCTTGCCAACTACTTTTCCATCGGCGGTGCTGTAATTAACCTTTTGCGCATTAAATTCCAATTCTTCTTTTTTTGAGTGAAAGGCGGGAACAATACGCTTTTCCAATACTTTTTCGGGAGCAACCTCGATAATTTGCCCTTCTTTCGGCTTTAATTTTTGCTGAAGAAAATCGGGCAATCGTACTTTTCCGATAAAGCAAAGTCCTTGCGAATCTTTCTTTTCTGCGGTAATTAAATTGTTTTCAGAAGCTATTTTACGTACTTCTGGTTTAGTAAGTTCCCCTATGGGAAATAATGTCCTGCTCAATTGTTCTTGAGAAAGTTGGCACAAAAAATAAGACTGGTCCTTATTAGGGTCTACCCCCGCCAAAAGCCTATGTACTGGTTTTCCATTTATTTCAACAGTCTCTTTTCGGCAATAATGCCCCGTTGCCACATAATCGGCACCTAGGTCAAGGGCAATTTTTAAAAAAACATCAAATTTAATTTCACGGTTACATAGTACATCCGGGTTTGGCGTCCGCCCTCTTTCATATTCATTAAACATATAATCAACAATACGTTCTTTGTACTGTTCGCTTAAGTCTACAGTTTGAAAAGGTATGCCCAATTTTTCGGCAACCATCAATGCATCATTGCTATCTTCCAGCCAAGGACATTCATTGGAAATGGTCACGGAATCATCATGCCAGTTTTTCATGAACAATCCAATTACTTCATATCCTTGTTCTTTTAACAAGTATGCCGTAACACTGGAATCTACTCCCCCCGATAAGCCTACAATAACTCGCTTCATGATAATTAATTGAAATATTATGCAAAATTACAAAATTCGTTGGATAGCTTTGTCGGATATGCATGGAAGTACTTTCAAAAATAGTGAGATTACAACATTCATTTTGTATATTCTTAAAATGAATTAATAAAAACTATATATTTACTGCACCAAATTTTACAAATCATGAATAAACAAAACCTACCATTAAAAGCAATTATGCTTTTGCTAATCTTTTCATGCTCATTAATTGCATGTAGCAATTCTTCTTCAGAAGATAACCCGGAAACAGAACTTCCGGAAGAATCTGTTAGCCTGTATACTTATTTAAAAAACGATTCCAATTACAGCATTCTAGTGGAAGCCATCAACCAGATAGGGTACCAAGATGCCCTGAATGTAGACGGGGCTGGTTCGTATACTTTTTTTGCTCCGAACAACGAGGCTTTTACCAAATATTTGGAAGCTAATAAGATTAACAGCGTAATTAATATCCCGACCAATACGCTAACGCAAATTATTTTAAACCATATGCTTCTTGGCAAGGAAAAAATGATTAATGCTATTGCTGAAGGCTACAACAAAACCCAGGCGAAGGAATTTTCGTCTCAAGCCAACATAGACTTATTTGTATCCAAACCTAATGATGCATTTATAATTAATGATGGCATATTGGTTACCAAAGCAGATATTGAAGTTACAAATGGGGTTATCCATGAGGTTGATGCTGTAATAAAACCAAATACCTTGGCTACCTTTATAAAAGTAGATCCGGCATTTACCAATCTCTATGATGCTTCTCAAGCAATAAACAGCGATATTTATACCAAGTTAAACGATCCAACTGCCGATTTAACTCTATTTGTACCCAATGAAGCCGCTTTTTTGGCCATGGGTACCATTACAGTTGAAGAACTTGAAGAAACCGTAAAATACCATGTGTTGGACGGAAATGTTTTTTCTGCATCCAAATTTCAAGACAATGGAGAACTTAAAACTTGGCAAGGCACAAATATTACCACAAATACCGGTAGCAACGTTACCATAACCGATAATATAGGCGGTAAAGCAACAATGGCCAAAACCGATTATGTGGCCTGGAACGGAATTGCCCATGTAATAGACAAAGTTCTGGAATACGAATAATATTAAAAAACTCACTAAACAAAAAGCGGCAAACTGTATACAGTTTGCCGCTTTTTTTGTTGCATTATAATATATTTATTTCTTTTTCTGAGATTCTGCCTGCTCCATCATTTCCCTCATCTTCCTTTGGAAACGACTTTCTTTTTTAGGCTTTTTCTTATTCTCCTGAATTTTTTCGTGGATTTTTTCATCATCAATGATATACTTCTTAATCACGAGCATTATCACAATGGTAATCAAGTTTGAAATAAAATAGTACAAACTCAACCCACTGGCATAATTGTTAAAGAAGAACAACATCATTACGGGAGAAATGTATATCATTACTTTCATAATGCTTCCCATATCGGGCATTCCTTCCTGGGCTGGCTGTTGCATGGCCTGTTGTTGCCCGGTTGTCATTTTCATATAGAAAAATATGGCAATAGAAGCCAAAATCGGGAACAAACTAACATGGTCTCCGTAGAACGGAATACTGAACCCTTCCGGGAACTTGTATATAATATCGTATGATGAAAGGTCGTTTGCCCAAAGAAACGATTTTTGCCGCAACATAATAGCTGTTGGAAAAAACATAAACAACGCATAGAAAACAGGAATTTGCAGAAGCCCCGGTATACAACCGCTCATTGGGCTCACTCCTGCCTTGCTGTAGAGTTTCATGGTTTCCTGTTGGCGCTTCATTGGATTGTCTTTGTACTTCTGCGCAATTTCATTCACCTCAGGTTTAATAACCTTCATTTTGGCCTGCGATAAATACGACTTGTATGTTACCGGAGACAACGCCAACCTTACAATAATGGTCATTATAATAATGGCAATACCATAAGGAAATACCGAACTCAGGAAGTCGTACAAAGGCGTAAACACGTGTTTATTGATAAAACCGAAAATACCCCAACCAAAAGGAATGGAATCTGATAGGTTTAAATCTTTATATTGCTTAAAAATCCTTGCGTCCGTGGGCCCGTAATACCAATGCAAATTATAATTTAATTCCCCTCCCTTTAATTCCAAAGGTGTTGAAGTGGTATAAAGTTTTACATATTTTTCTTCAGGGCTTTCATCTTCAAATAATTGTTCTGAAGTAAACGAAGCATCAGAAAAGGCATTGGGATTAACCAGGATAGAACTAAAAAAGTGTTGCCTGTATGAAATCCAACTGATATTTTTCTCGCTTTCATCGTCTTCTCCTCCCGGAGATAACTTCCCGGTATCACCATCGTGTTCGTATGTCAAGCGAGTATATCGGTTTTCATACTTAATGCTTCGGCTATGGCGTATTCCTTTTAGTTTCCAATCAAGGGTTATTGGCTGCGAACTGTTAATCACCCCGTTTAATCCTTGCGAACGGATGGTAAAATCTACCAAATATTCATTGGGTTTTAACTCATACCGGTATTCAAGGTACTTATTGCTACCGGTCTTCAACTTCATGGAAAGTACTTGATTCTCTCCATTTTTTGTCAAAGTAGGTTCAAAATATAAATCTTGGGTATTTAATGTCCTGTTATCGTTAGTATTAAAATTTAGGTTGAAGGATGCATTCCCGTCTTTAATTAAATACACGGGAATGGAATCGAACGTTTTATAATTCTTTAAAACAGCTTCTACAATCTGCCCCCCTTTGTTGCTTATTTTAAAACGAACCAATTCATTCTCGAAAGTAGTAGAATTATCGGTAGCCGATGGCAATGAAGCAGAATAGGCAAAAGCTCCCAAGGTGCCTTTATATTGAGAAAGAGCGATAGAATCTTTTAAATCAACAGCAGGGACCTGTTCTATCACTGCCGCGTTTTTTTCTGTTTCTTTTGCTTTTTCAACCTGTTCCTGTTTGGCTTTTTCAGCTTGTATTTCTTCTTCGGTAGGCTGGTTATTGTACATTACCCAAATTAAAATTACGCCTATAAGCACAAATCCAAGTATGGAGTTAATGTCAAATTTCTTTTGTTCCATTTAGTTATTATTAAAATAAGTTGCTTTTAAAAGAAGGGCAACTTCCATGATGCCATAAAACATACAAAGATGTGCCCAAATCTTCCTTTCATGCCAAACTGGCATTATTTGTTCTTTTTATATTGAAGTGCAGATTTTACAAACGCTACAAATAAAGGATGCGGATTGGCAACCGTACTTTTATACTCCGGATGGTATTGAACCCCAACAAACCAAGGATGTGAAGGTAGTTCTACTATTTCTACCAAGCCTGTTTCTGGGTTTAAACCTGTAGCTTTTAATCCTGCGGCTTCTATTTGCCCCTTAAATTTATCGTTAAATTCGTAACGGTGTCTATGGCGTTCTGATATTTTGTTTGCGCCATATACTTTTGCCACCAAACTGTTTTCTTGCACATTACAGTCCCAAGCTCCCAAACGCATTGTTCCGCCCATATGGGTAATATCCTTTTGCTCTTCCATAAGGTCTATTACCGGGTTGGGGGTATTTGGATTCATTTCGGTAGAATTTGCATCTTTTATATTTAAAACATTGCGCGCAAACTCTATTACTGCCATTTGCATGCCTAAACAGATTCCTAAAAACGGGATATTGTTCTCTCGAACATATTGAATTGCTTCAATTTTTCCTTCTATGCCCCTTTCTCCAAAACCGGGAGCTACCAAAACCCCGTCCAGTTTTGCTATTTTATTTTTTAATACATGCTGAGTAATATGCTCGGAATGGATGTACTCAACATTTACTTTTACTTCGTTTTCGGCCCCGGCATGTATAAACGCCTCTAAAATAGATTTATAACTATCCTGAAGTTCTACATATTTACCCACTAGACCGATATGCACTTCATCCTTGGGGTTTTTATGGCGATCCAGAAATTGGTTCCAACGTATTAAATCGGGAGCGGCTTTTTCTGCTAAAGCCAATTTTTTAAGCACAACCGTGTCTAAACCTTCGTGCAACATCATGTTGGGCACATCGTATATGGTAGAAGCGTCTATGGATTGTATTACGGCCTCACGTTTTACGTTACAGAACAATGCCAATTTTTCCCGCAGATCGTCTGATAGTTCATGCTCTGTCCTGCAAACCAATATATCGGCCTTGATTCCGCTTTCCATTAATGTTTTTACGGAGTGTTGTGTAGGTTTTGTCTTTAATTCGCCTGCGGCCGATAAATAAGGAACAAGTGTTAAATGGATAACAATCCCGTTGTTATCGCCCAATTCCCACATTAACTGTCTAACAGCTTCAATATATGGCAACGATTCTATATCGCCCACGGTACCGCCTATTTCGGTAATAACAATGTCGTATTCGCCATTTTTTCCGAGTAGTTGAATGCGTTCTTTTATTTCGTTGGTAATATGCGGAACGACCTGCACCGTTTTTCCTAGAAATTCTCCTTTTCTTTCCTTTTCAATTACGCTTTGATAAATTCTACCGGTTGTAACGTTATTTGCCTGAGAGGTGTTTACGTTTAAAAAACGCTCGTAATGCCCCAGATCCAAATCGGTTTCTGCGCCATCGTCGGTAACATAACATTCGCCGTGTTCGTATGGGTTTAGCGTTCCCGGGTCTACATTAATGTATGGGTCGAGTTTTTGAATTGTAGTTTTATATCCTCTAGCCTGTAAAAGCTTTGCCAACGATGCTGCTATAATTCCTTTTCCCAATGAAGAAGTTACACCACCCGTAACAAAAATGTATTTGGTATCTGCCATTTATCTTTACTTAATTGATTTTTGCCTGCATATAAACAGGTTGTTGAAATAACGCGGCAAAAATACAAATAAGAATTAAAAAAACGGTTTTCTCCTCTTTTGATTTTATGAAAATAGCTATGAAAAATAGGGGCTGTCCAAAATTTTGTTACGTCCTTATCTTTCGTATCAAACCTTCGAGTCCGTTAATTTTAATTTCGTGCATGGCCTCTAGCTGTTGCCCCAATTGCCCCTTTGGAAAGCCTTTTTGCTTGAACCATACATAATATGCTTCGGGGATATCTACCAAATAGCGGTCTTTATATTTCCCGAACGGCATTTTTGCGTGTGCCAATTTTAATAAAAACGCTTTGTTTTGCTCGATATCCATTGGGTCTTTTCGGGTTTTACTTTTTTATAAATTTGAATTTAGTTATTTTATTGAACCTATACTTCCTGCAAGGTTTTAACAAGCTTGTAGGCATGTTTGCATTGTTTTATTATGATTAATTAAGAAGGTTTACGCTTTTTTGCATGAGGGATTGAGCGGCGTGTTTAAGCTCCCCAGACAATGGAATGTCTGGGAGCGAGTAGCGAAAGCCCGACCAAGTTTTTTTTCAAAACTTGGGAATGCCCAAATTAATTATTTCCAGTTAAATGTTATAACTTTTTCTATATCGGGGTGCAAACTATGGTGCACGGGGCAGGTATTTGCGGTTTTTTCCAGTATTTTCCTGTTTTTTTCGTCTACATGAACGGGGATGTCGAAAACGACTTCTATTTTTGATATCCGTCGCGGGTCGGCGGCCATTGTTTTGGTTACCGTTGCGGTGGTTTCGGTTAGCTCTACGTCCATATCACGGGCTTTTATGCCCATGACCGTGAGCATGCAACTGGCCAGGGCCGTTGCCACGGTATCGGTTGGGGAGAAAGCTTCGCCTTTTCCATTGTTATCGGTCGGGGCGTCGGTTATAAAGGAGTTGCTACTTTTTAGGTGAACACATTTAGTTCGAAGTGCTCCCAAGTATGTTACTATCGAGGTTGGCATTGTTTTTTACTTCTTTAATTTCTAGGTTATCGTATTGAACTATGTAGAGTGCTTGATTGTAATAACCGCCGGTGGCTTCTTTTATATAATCGAATTTGTTCTCGATATATTCGGTTTCGCTTACCCGCGACGCTACATAATCCAGGTTTTTATTATAGCCCAGCCTTAAAATTACGTCCATTGTTAAATCGAATCCTCTTGTGGCATATCTGTTGGGCGTTGTTCCGTATTTTTTTTCGTACTTTTTGCTGAAAGCCGAATTTACATCGGACATTTTATCGATTGTAGGGTAATGAAAGTGCAAGTTGGACAAATGCATATTGGATATGTTGTCGCTATCGTAGGCACTTCCTTTCAATGTGGTAAGCATGGTAATGTTGTGCTCTTCTGTTTTTGCTGAATTGAGCACTCCGGTTATATTGGTCAATAACGGGATGCTGTTTGTTTCTACAATGGTCCAGTTTTCTTTTTCTGCTGATAAAAACGGATTGATTTCGTCCAGCCTGATAAATTTATCGTCTATTGGGGTTATTACCTTTGCACCGGGAAATATAGTTTGCAACTGGGTTTTTACAGCGGCACTTTTTTTATCTGAAATAATGATGATGTTTTTATCCGTTCCGTTTTCTGTTAAGAATTGAAGCATTTTCTTACGCAACAATTCATCGGGCGGCAAGGTTTGGTACACATTGTTGTACAGGTTTATCCCTTTGTTGGAAAAGGGCGCAAAAATAGGTGTATTGCTGGCCCTTACATAATTGGATACCCTGTTGAAGGTTTGTGGTAATATGGGGCCAATAATTGCATTGCTGCCCAACAGCTTCCCGCTTGAAGCTATTTGCGACACAGTACTTTCGTTGGCACCGCTGTCGAATACTTTTAAATCTACCGACAAGCCTATTTGCTTTGCCGAATCCAGCGCCATTAAAGCCCCGGTATAAAAATCGAGAGAAACGCTTAACAGCTTATCTTTTTTTATTTTTTCTTTGTTGGTGTTTAGGTCCTCAAAGTTCAACTCGTCCAACTTAAAAGGGAGGATCATGGCTATTTTTGATGGCTGATCGTAATGCAGGCTATCCAGCAATGAGAATTTTTCGACCAACTGACCATTGTTTACCGTTAAATCGCCCATTTTGTCTTTTGGTAACTTGAGCACCATTCCTGCCTTTAAACCATCTTCCTTTACTTCTGGGTTAAGGGCTTCTATTTCTTCTTGGGTAACGCCCAATTTAACTTTTAGCCTGTAAAATCCTTCTTTTGGCAATACGGTATAATAGTTATACGTATCTGTTTCAATAGGTTTTTTATCGTTTCCGGCCACAAACGGTACCCAAAGCGTGGCGCCTTCTTTTAGTACTTCGGGCATGCCCGGGTTAAGGGCCTTAAGGGAATCTACGGTAATACCGTGCTCGTAAGCAATACGCCAAGGCCCCTCCTTGGGTGCCACTTTGTATGCAATAAGCCCCTCTTTTACCATTGGCATTGAAGGATTGGCCGTAGTTTTAAAAACGGGAATTTTTATTACTTCATTTTTTTTGAGCTGCCTGCTGTAGAGTTCTTTGTTGTAACGTTTTATATCGTCTACCGTAACATTGTATTCTTTTGAAATGGCATATAAAGTTTCTTTACGGCTTACCTTGTGTTCTACAAAACGTTCTACTTCGCCTGTTTGGACTTGCGTGCCTTCCCATTGTCCCTGCGTATCTTTTTTTTCTGAAATAGGGATTACTACAATTGTGTTTGCCTTTACACCGTTTTTTACTTCGGGGTTTAACTTTATAATGGCATAGGGCGTAACTTGGTATTGTTTGGCTATGCTCTCTAATGTTTCCCCTTGTTTAACAGCATGTGTTTCGAATTTTTGTGCATGTAGGGTTGCACAAAAAAGAAATGCTAGTATAAAAAAGACTTTACAATTGTTCATAAGGTTTATTTTGGTTTTCAGATTTTAGGCCAGGACTAAATTTTCTTGTAATGACCGTGACTGCAAAAAAATTAGACTTCCACGACTTCAGGTTTAAAAAATTTAACCCCGATATTTCTAAAATCATACATTGTATTCTCTATCGCTACTCCCACTCGATGGTTGCCGGTGGTTTTGAACTTATATCGTATACTACTCTATTAACGCCCTTAACTTTATTTATTATATCGTTAGAGGTTTTTTGTAGAAATTCATAAGGCAGATTTACCCAATCGGCCGTCATTCCATCGGTACTTTCTACTGCACGTAAAGCTACACATTTTTCGTAAGTCCGCTCGTCTCCCATAACACCAACCGAATTTACGGGCAATAAAATGGCTCCTGCCTGCCATACTTTATCGTATAGTCCCCATTGTTTGAGTCCGTTAATAAATATAGCATCTACTTCTTGCAAAATACGAACTTTTTCGGCAGTAATGTCGCCCAAAATCCTGATTGCCAATCCCGGCCCGGGGAATGGGTGCCTTCCCAACAAGTCGGGGTTAATACCCATGGATGCCCCAACGCGCCTTACCTCATCTTTAAACAACATTTTTAATGGTTCGACTACTTTTAATTTCATAAAATCGGGCAGGCCACCTACATTGTGGTGACTTTTAATGGTGGCAGATGGGCCGTTTACGGAGATGGACTCTATTACATCCGGGTAAATTGTTCCCTGCCCCAGCCATTTTACATCGTTGATTTCGTGCGCTTCATCATCAAAAACTTCTATAAATACCCGGCCTATGGCTTTTCTTTTAAGTTCTGGGTCGCCTATCCCTGCAAGCGCGTCCAAAAAGCGTGCCGAAGAATCTATTCCTTTTACATTAAGCCCCATTCCTTCGTATTGTTTTAGCACACTTTCAAACTCATCTTTACGCAACAAGCCGTTATTTACAAAAATACAGTACAGGTTATCGCCTATTGCTTTATTAAGCAGTACGGCGGCTACAGTAGAATCTACACCACCAGAAAGCCCTAGCACTACCCGGTCGTTCCCTATTTTTTCTTTTAGCTCGGCAACAGTCATGTCTACAAAATTATCGGGCGTCCATGTTTGGTCTACCCCGGCTATTTTAACCAAAAAATTCTCCAACAACTGTTTTCCATCAGTTGAATGATATACCTCTGGGTGAAATTGAATAGCATAAGTGGTTTCACCTTCAATTTTATAGGAAGCATTTTCCACATCGCTCGTACTGGCCAATTTAACTGCTCCCGTGGGCAACTTCTTAATGGTGTCGCTATGGCTCATCCATACTTGGCTCCCTATTTGTATATTATCAAAAAAAGCTTCGTTTTCAGCAATAAAAGAAAGGTTTGCCCTTCCGTATTCGCGCGTATTGGACGGGGCTACTTCACCTCCGCCAAAATGGGCCAAATACTGTGCCCCGTAACACACGGCAAGTATAGGCACTTTTCCCCTAATCTGCGACAAATCGGGATGGGGTGCATCTTCGCCTCTTACAGAAAACGGGCTTCCGGAAAGTATTACGGCTTTATATGTGCTTAAATCCCCTGGTAAATTGTTATATGGATATATTTCGCAGAAAATATTGAGTTCCCTAACGCGTCTTGCGATTAACTGGGTATACTGCGAACCAAAATCTAAAATGAGTACGTTGTTTTGCATGCGCAAAAATACTATTTAATAAGAAAATGAAAAGGGTTCAAAGAAGTATTTTTTAAACAGTGCAAACCAAAATGGTTGATAACTATTGCTGAATGGTTATTTGTGAAGATTTTTCATAAAAATAGAGGTTGTCCTTTGCATAACCAAATTCCATAATACTATCTATTAGTTCCAGTCCTTCTACCTTTTGCTTGGTCACAAAAACAGTATTCAATGAGTCCAAGGCATTTTTTGGCAATGTAAAATCATCGGCACAAAAAATGGTTTTTCCGGGCTTTTTGTACGAAATGCTCCCTGCATAAACAATATCGGGAAGCTGCCATGCCTTTTCAGGATGGTTTCTTTCTAGTTTATCTATTACCGGGGTAAAAGAATGATGCACTACGGAGTCTATGCCCAGCAAACTTTCGAAAGGGGTACGCAATACCTGAACAAGTATTACAAAAACAAACAACCGCATTCCCCACCGTTGCCATGAGGTTTTATTTTTTGGCACAAAAACCTTTAATAACAATATGGAAAACGGCAAATACAACGGCAATAACCAACGCTCTGAAATCCTTCCGGAATTAACAATGGTAAAAATAAGCAATACTAGCGCTGTTTGAATAATCAACATTTTTACCAGCCAGTTTATCTTTGTTTTGGTTAGCTTTACCTGTTTGGTAAAAAACATTACAACCATTATTATTAAAAATGGCAAAATTAAATTCAAAAAACTCTTAACAAACGCCAAAATAGGTGTTATTATCCATATGCCGCCATCTAGATTGGCTTTCGACTTACGCTCCATACTTTGATGGAACATATCCTGATATTCTAAATGTGCAAACAACCAATATACATGCGGACTAATTAAAAGCAAACAGGCAATTAGGCTAATCCATATTTTTTTGTCCAGAAACACTTTCTTGGCTTCTTTATCAAAAAACGGAATCAGGATAAAAGTTGGCAACAGCATTAAAAAATTATACTTTGCCAAGAGACCCCCTGCAATTATTGCCCCAAACATGAGGTAGTTTTTCCAGGACTTATTTACCAGAAGCCTTGAGAAAACAAAATAAAGCGATACCGATAAAAAACACATAAAAGAAGTATGAGACAATCTTCTAAAAGTAAAATCGATAAAAACAGGGATGAGCACCAACAGCCATAACGTTATTTCTGCAAGTCTTTCTTCTTTATAAAGATCTTTTGCCAAACGGTACATCATTAACAACGTGCCGGTAAACCAAAGGGCGCGAACCCCGGCAAAGGAAACCCTGTTTACGCCAATTATTTTGTTGACCAATATTTGAATCCACGTATACAAAGGCGGCTGGTCGTTGTAACCCAAACGGAACCATTGCGAATAATATGCCTGTTCCGCATCTTCCCATTCGGGAGCAACTTTTAAAAAAGATATAAAAACAATGGCCACAAAAGCAAATAATGCCACATAGAGGACATTTTTGGGTATTGGTATTTTAAAAAAACTCACTTCACTATAAATTATGAAACAAATGTAGCTTAATTTGAGTAAAAATACGTAACCGAAAAAGGCATCGATTTAAATATTAGCAATTTTTATTATGCAAATAAACAGCTTTTGACATAAAAAAAAGAGGCCTGAAAAGTATAGAATATCTCTGCCACATGAAGTCTGATGGAGCTTAATTTACTGAAGTCCAGAAAGTCTTCGACAAGCTCAAACTGACATTTAGTACTGAAAAAAACCTTTAGACTTTTTTAAGTACTTGATATATTTATTTTTGTCTATCCTTTTACTTTTTCCGATGGGACCGTACCGTATTTATCAATTAAATAAACCAAAGCGGTCATTGTTGCGGCACCCAGCTCCAGTTCGCGTTTGTTTACGTGCTCAAAAGTATCGTTTGCCGCATGATGGTGGTCGAAATAACGTTGGGAATCGGGCCTCAATCCAGCCAATACGGTTCCGTTTCCTTTTAAGGGCCCTACATCGGCACCGCTGCCCCCTTTTTCAAAATAATGAATTAAATACGGTTTAAACAGTGGCTCCCATGAAGTAATTTGCTTAAAATTGGCATCATCACAATCAAAAGAAAAGCCCCTTGGCGTAAATCCGCCGGCATCGCTTTCTAGGGCAAACACGTGGTTTTCTTCTTTCTCTTTGGCAACTTCGGCATATTTGGTAGCCCCGCGCAGGCCATTTTCTTCATTCATAAACAAAACCGCACGGATTGTCCTTTTGGGCTTGTAGCCCGTTTCTTTTAGCAAGCGCAATACCTCCATACTTTGTACGCAACCTGCTCCATCATCGTGAGAGCCATCGCCTAAATCCCATGAATCCAAATGCCCGCCTACCGTGATTATTTCATTGGGGTATGTACTTCCCTTAATTTCACCGATAACGTTGTACGACTGTGCATCGGGGAAAACCTTGCAAGTTTGCCTAAAATAAAACTTTATGTCTTTGTTCAATGCCAAAACACTGCTTAAAAGCTCTGCGCCATTGGTACTAATTGCCGCGGCCGGGATACGTTTGGATGCGGGTGTGTCTCCATAGCTCATGCTGCCTGTATGCGGATAGTCGTCCAAGCGCAGGTTCATGGAACGCACGATAACGCCAACGGCCCCATATTTGGCGGCTTCGGCTGCACCCGAATAACGCTGGTCCACGCATCCGCCGTAGGCTTCAAATGTTTGTATCAAATCGGCCTGCATAGGGCGGTTGTAGAATACTATTTTGCCCTTTATTTTTTCTTCTCCTAACTTTTCAAGGTCTTCCAGCCCCTGCACCTCTACAACATTTGCCTTTAATCCTCCCGATGGTGTTGCAACCGAACCTCCCAGGGCACAAATATCAATATTATTTGTATCGCCGGGGCTGTATTCTATATAGGCAAATTCTTTAATCCCGCGGGTCCATTTTGGCACCATGACCGGTTGTAGCCATACACGGTCGAGCCCCAAAGAATCTAACTGGGCCTTGGTATATTCTACGGCGCGCTCTGCATTAAAAGAACCCGATAAGCGACCGCCAATTTGATTGGACAGGTAATCCAGCCACGCGTAACTTTTGCCATTGGTTAAAGATTGTGTGTATATTTTTTTTAACTGTACTTCGTCTTCATTTTGGGCCATTGCCAGTACAGGAAGCAATAAAAGCATTGAAAATAATACGCTTTTTTTAATCATTGTTGGTCTATTCATTGTTTAATTGTTCTTTATAAGTATCCAGTTTTGCCTTTACTTCTTCATCAAGTTGAGGGTATTTTATATCTTTTAAATCTTTCAGCTCATCATACATAATATCGGCCACTATGGTCCTGGCCGCTTTTTTGTTATCGGCAGGGATAACATACCAAGGGGCATCTTTTGTCGATGTAACATTTATGGCTTCTTGGTAATATTGTTGGTACTGGTCCCACAGGGCACGCTCTTTTAAATCGTCTGGAGAGAATTTCCAGTTCTTTTCTTGCAGGCGCAACCTTCTAAGGAGCCTGTTTTTTTGTTCGTTCTTGGACAAATGAAGGAAAAATTTAAAAATAATGGTACCATTTTGTACTAAATGTTTCTCAAAATTTTTAATCTGCTCAAAACGTTGGTGCCAAAAAGCATCGGTAATATCGTCTATGGTATCTATCCCGGGAATATTTTCGCCTAAAATAAATTCGGGGTGCACGCGTGTTACCAAAACATTTTCGTAATGTGTCCGGTTAAAAACGCCAAATTTACCCCGGGCGGGCAAGGCAATGTAATGCCTCCACAAATAATCGTGCTGTCTCTCAAGGGCCGTTGGTGTTTTAAAACTGTGCACCACAACGCCCCGCGAGTTAAAATCCTTGAATACTTCGCGGATAAGGCTATCTTTCCCGGCAGTATCTATTCCCTGAAAACAAACAAGCACACTGTATTTACCATGTGCATACAATACATCCTGGAGCTCCCCTATCTTTTTTCTAATATGTTTTAACCTATCTTTCAACGCATCGTCTGTAGCATTTAAATCATCAAGCGTTGGCACTTCCTGTAATCGGACGGGTGCATCTATCCTGTAGTGAGAGGTTTTAATTTTGTCCATTTTATTTTCCTTTAAATTAATTGGCCCATACCACATATAGCGATAAGTTTACCACAAAGTTTTTTAAAAGTACAATTAATATTGTAATATTGCTTTGCCCAAATTTATAAACCTAAATAATCTATGCTATGAAGAACCTTACTTTATTCTTCCTATTTGTATTAACAACCAATTATGCGGTTTCCCAATGTACATCGGCCTATTCGCAGGCAAGTTATGCGTTGGCCCATACCAAAAAATCGTTGAGCTCAGATAATTTCGACCACCAAAAATATTATGCCGGGCGCGCCATAGAAGCCCTGGAAAAAACCAAGTCCTTGGTAGAAAGCTGTGGGTGCAGTGAAGCAACCAGCCCCATACTGGACGCACTGGACAACTTAAAGCTGGCCGAAGACCCTGCCGATTGGGAAGCTGGCCGTTTCTATGCCAAGCACGGTTATGAATACCTGCAAACCCTGATGACCAAACTGGATTTATGTACCAGCAATGCAGCCACCGTTAATTACGAAGTAGAAGCAACCACGGCACCCACCGTTAGCGCCACAAACACTTCGGGACCCTCGGCAGGCGATGGGAGCCTACAGGCACAACAACAAGAACTGGAAGCCGAAAAACAACGCTTACTGGAACAACAACGCCTATTGGAAGAAAAAATAGCCAAGCAAAAGCAATTGGCCGAACAGGCCAGAGTTAACAGGCAATTGGAGCTCGAAGAACAAATAAAACTAAAGCACATGGCCGAGCAGGCCCTTTTTGATATTGAAAAAAATTACCAGGAACTGGCCCGCGCCCTAAATTGCCAAGCAGCTATAGCAGTTTTAAAAGGTGGTTATTCCAGGGAAGACGATGTTTTAAACAATGAAACCCTGGAGCAAACCCGTGCTTATTACCTAAACCTAACAGCGGCTACCCAACAAAAGGTTTTGGAAGCATTGAAAAAATGCACCAAATAAAGGAAGCGGTATTCCAAATTAGTATATTTTGATTTTTTTTATGTTGGTGGACGTATCCATTGGGGTTCCGGACGTGTGTAGAGTAGTATTTTAATCCAAAAAGGACTAAAATGTTATGTTGTTACGTAGCTATGTCGTTGTTCGTTGGTAGTTACTCTTTGTTCGCATTGGTTGACCTCTTGAGTTCAGTGTTGAGGGTTGAGAGGCCAGCGTTGAGAGGTTCAAAGTTCATCTAACAACAATCAAGAAGTATAGGTTAAAAAGGTCATTATCTCACATTTTTATTAACTTGTGTAACAGGCACAATGTATATAACTTATTACGGCTGAACCCCAATTAAGGAACTCATTACAATTTGCTATCTTCGTGTTACGGTGAAAATCCTCACGGATTTCCCGAAAAAAGCCATACACAAAACCTTGACCATAATTTTAAAAACCTATGAGAATGACATTTACATACATCGGTCTTTTCATTTTTTTGTTTTCGTGCACTACTAATAATGAGCCTGTTTATACAAAGTTACAGCCAAACATCTATGAGATAAACAACCAACACTTCTACAGCGAAAAAGTACACACGTATTTAATCGAGTTAGATGATAAGGTCTTGCTTTTTGACATCCCGACTTATTCCGATGAAATTAAAGAATTCATCACATCTTTCAAAAAACCTGCATTTGTAATACTATCACACGGGTCGTGCGGAATTTCAGACGGAACAAAATGGCAAAAAGAAATCGGACTTAAAGTGTATGCTCACGAAGCAGACGCAAATCATCCTTGGTTAAGAATGAAACCTGATGTTTTCTTTACAGAAATGCCCAAATTAGGAGAAAACATCGAAGTTATTTAGACGCCAGGCCATAGTTCGGGAGCAGTATGTGTATTGGAGAAATCATCAAAATCATTATTCTCTGGAGATACTTTCTATGGAGACAAAAATGGTAAAATCAGGGATTTCAGCAAACAAAATCCTACTGATCATGAAAATCCTTCGGACAGAATAGAGAGTTGCAAAAAACTGTTGGACTATGATTTTGAAAACGTTTACCCATTTCATTATAAAATAATCGAAGGAAATGGAAGAGAAAAATTAGCAGAATATTTGAATGAAAATTAAAAAACTACCGCCAATAACTAAGTAACCATTGCACAACTCTCTAATTAAAAATAAAATATACTTAAGCCCTTTTTAAAACTTTTATTATACTAGATAGAAGTGTTAATCATCATTTCATAACTTCACCTACCAACTTATGCAATAGGCACAACATATATAGCCTGTGGCCAAGACCATTGATGACAAGCTTAAGAACTCAATTATTACCAATATGGTAACTTTTTATTATATTTGCGACAAACAAGCATAATGTGAGAGTAATAGCGAAACGCACTTTACGAAATTATTGGGAAAAACATGCTGACTGTGAAGAACAATTAAAGTCTTGGTTTAGGGAAACCGAAAAATCCGAATGGAAAAACATAAATGAATTAAGAAAAGATTATCCAAGTGCCAGTATTTTAAAAGACAATAGGATTGTTTACAATCTTAAAGGAAATAATTATCGGTTGATTGTTAAATTCAACTTTGAATACCAAATATGCTGGATAAGGTTTATTGGAACTCACGCTGAATACGATAAAATTGACGCAAATAACACCTGATTATGAAAATAACACCCATTAGAAACGAAAAAGATTATCAAAAAGCACTCAACAGGCTTGAGGTCATTTTTGATGCAAAAAAAGGAACTGACGAGGGAGATGAATTGGAAATCCTTTCAATATTAATTGACAGATACGAAAACGAAAATTTCCCAATCGGAATGCCCGATCCAATTGAAGCCATTAAATTCAGAATGGAGCAAATGGGAATGAAACAAAAAGACTTGGCAGAAGTTGTCGGGTTTAAAAGTAGGGTCAGTGAAATTTTAAGCAAAAAACGCAAACTTACTTTAGGAATGATAAGAAAGCTGAATTCAACACTTCACATCCCGACTGAAGTCTTGGTTCAAGATTATTAATAAAAAAAACAGTTGCCAACAGCTTATATAGTTTATTGCAGCTGAATCCCGATATGTTATTTAATTTATACCGTGGTTATTTGCTGGCAAAAAGTTTAACATCGTCTTCGGTGACTTCTTTTCCGCCTAAAATAATAAGCCTTTCCACTACGTTGCGGAGTTCGCGTACATTGCCTGTCCAATCGTATTCCTGAAGGAGTTTTATGGCTTTGTCAGTAAATTTTTTAACGGCATTCCCCTGTTCTGAAGCTATTTTTTTTGCAAAGTGCTCTATAAGTATCGGGATATCATCGCGCCGGTCGTTTAAGGCGGGTACGTCTATTAAAATAACCGCCAAACGGTGGTATAGGTCTTCCCTGAACTTCCCGTCTTCTATTTCCTTTTTAAGGTCTTTATTGGTAGCGGCCACCACGCGTACGTCTACTTTTATGTCCTTGTCGCTACCAACGCGCGATATTTTGTTTTCTTGTAGCGCCCTTAAAACCTTTGCCTGGGCAGAAAGGCTCATGTCTCCTATTTCATCTAAAAAAATAGTGCCGCCATTGGCTGTTTCAAACTTTCCCGTCCTGTCCTTGACAGCCGAAGTAAAGGCGCCTTTTATATGTCCAAAAAGTTCGCTCTCTATTAATTCTGAAGGGATTGCGGCGCAGTTTACCTCTACCATGGGTTTGCCAGAGCGGTCGCTTTTTTGGTGCAACCAGTGGGCCACCAATTCTTTACCCGTTCCGTTGGGACCCGTAATCATTACCCGGGCATCGGTGGGGGCGACTTTTTCTATCATTTCCTTGATCAAGGAAATGTTTTTGCTTTCCCCTACCATTTCGTAATTCTTGCTAACTTTTTTCTTAAGTTGCTTGTTTTCGGTAACCAGTTGCTTTTTGTCCAAGGCATTGCGTACCGTGTTTAATAACCTGTTAAGGTCTGGCGGTTTAGAAATATAATCGTAAGCTCCCATACGCATAGTATTAACGGCCGTTTCGAGATCTCCGTGCCCGGAAATCATTACAAAGGGAAGCTCTGGCTTTATTTTTTTGGTAGCCTGCAAGACCTCCACGCCATCCATTTTGGGCATTTTAATATCGCACAAAACCAAGTCGTATTCATTTTTCTTTATAACTTCCATTCCTTCCAGGCCATCTCCTGCTTCATCAACTTGGTAATTGTTGTTTTCTTCTGTCAATATTTTTACAAGCACGCGCCTTATGGCGGCTTCATCTTCTATAACCAGTATTTTTGACATTTCTTCTTGTTTGTTTTCTTTATAGCTTTACCACTAAAAGTTATTGTTATTTTTTGTTTAGAGTTGCTCACCCTACTTCGGTAGGCCCTACAATATATGGTGCACAAGCCTTTATAGATAAATCCCTGTCCGGGAAAAACGGTACTTTGCCGGACTAGGCGGGTTATTTATTAAAAATATGTACATCCCTTTGTGGAAAAGGAATGCTTACTTTGTGTTTTCTAAATAAATCATCAATAGTAAACCGTACCGCACTTTTTATGCGCGGATCCGAAAAGCTGTCGTTAATAAAAAAATTTACATCAAATATTAAAGCAGAATCCCCAAAATTTTTAAAATTTACCGTTGGCTTTGGGTTTTTTAATATTCCTTTTTGTACGTCTACTGCATCGAGCAACAGTTTTTCTACCAACCTTGTATCGCTCCCGTAGGCCACCCCCACGGTAACGGTTTCCCGGGTAGTTCTATGGTTTTGGGTATAATTGTAAATAATATCGGTTAAAAATTTATGGTTGGGTATTATTATAATTTTATCATCCCGGGTAATGGCACGCGTAGTTCTAAGTTTAATGTTTATTACCCTTCCTACTTTGCCTTCAATTTCAATAATATCTCCAACATGCAGGGATTGGTCAATTATTATAAGAACACCAGAAATGATATCCTGAAAGAGGTATTGCAATGCAAAACCAAGCCCTACAAACAATGCTGCCGAAGCCGTTAAAAGCACCGTTAAGTCTACTCCCGACGAGCTTAAAACTATGATGATTATTATAAGATAGATAAAGTAGTTTGCAAACTTAAATATGCCTTTAAACTTAAGCCTATCGTCTAGTGGGAGCTTTGAGGTCATTAACCTCCTTATTAACTTTAAAACATAAAATGATGCTATACAGCATAAAATAATCATCAACAATGTCCCGGCTGTGATTGTTGATTTTGTCCCTTCGAATATGGGATAGGAAAAAAAATTGGATATTCCCTTTATAATATCGTTAATTATTTCTTTCATCTTTTTTATAATACCAAAAACAACTACAATATATATAAAATAAATTCTATTTATATTTTAACCACCTATAAATTTCTTTGTAGCTCGGTTTTTTACCGTACATTAAAATCCCAACGCGGTAAATTTTAGCTGCCAGCCATACAATAAACAAAAAAGTAAGTATAA
The DNA here is from genome assembly GCF_037029175.1 of Galbibacter sp. PAP.153. Taxonomy (NCBI): domain Bacteria; kingdom Pseudomonadati; phylum Bacteroidota; class Flavobacteriia; order Flavobacteriales; family Flavobacteriaceae; genus Galbibacter; species Galbibacter sp. PAP.153. The sequence goes on from NZ_JAZEUN010000002.1 coordinate 213,590, forward strand.
GCAACAAAATCGAGGTTATTAACTGCCACCAGGGTACCCCTGCCCCGCCAACGCCGCCTGGCAGGCGCATCATCATTACTATGGGCGACGTTAATGGAAATAACGAAAAGGCTACCGCAATTGGCCCGTGCGGATTTTCGAAAACCGAAAAGAAGCCCACATAAATTGCCAGCATAAGCGGTGTAATTACCGGAAACATAAACTGTTGCGTATCTGTTTCGTTGTCTACGGCGGCGCCTATTGCTGCATAAATAGAACTATATATTAAATATCCCAAGGAAAAATACAATAGAAACGAAACAATTAAGGTACCCCAAGGTATTTTTACCAGCTCGTTTACGTATAATTGAATGGTGTCCTGTGAAGCAGATGCCTCTAATGTATGCATGGCCTCCGGGGAAATATTTGCCCTGGAATGCATTGTATCTATCTCTATGCCCATTACAGAAAGTACCACATAAGTTAAAATTCCAGCCGATACGATCCAAATAACAAATTGTGTAATTCCCGCCAATGAAGTACCTATAATTTTACCGAGCATTAACTGGAATGGCTTTACCGATGATATTATTACTTCTATGATCCTTGTGGTTTTTTCTTCTATAACGCTCCTCATTACAAAGGCACCGTAGATAATAATAAACATCATGATAAGGTAGCCAAAGCCACCACCAATAAATGCCTTGAACTCGCTAATGCCCTTTACGTTTTTTTCTCCGCTAAAATTAACGATGTTCATTTCGTAATTTTTGTCCAGTGCGTTAATTACCTGCGGGGCAATTTGTAAGGTTGAAAGTTTTTCTTCCCTGACCCTGGCCGAAATCTTTCCTTCCAGACTCCCTAAAATATCCAAGCTGGGCGATTCTTTGGTATAAAACTGGATATTTTCTGCCACCGAATCTATATTGTTACCGCTTGGAATATGGAGCAGGCCGTAATAACCAAGGCTATGCACCGAATCTATGGCTTCTTGAAGTGGAATATCCCTAAAATCCATAAAAGAGGCTTCGGCACCTGTTTCAAACTGGTGGGCAAAAAACGGACTTTCGTCCAAAACGGCCACGATTCTCTTTTCTTCACTGTTTACCTTGGCCAAATAGACCACTAGGGCAATCATGGCCACAATAATTAATGGGCTTAAAATGGTCAATACAATAAACGACTTGTTTCTTACCTTGGCCAAGTATTCCCTTTTTATAATAAGTATTAATTTGTCCATTTAATTTCTTTTTACCGTTTCAATAAAAATCTCATTGGCAGTGGGCACTACTTCAACAAAATGGGTAATCATGCCCCTGCTGGAAAGGTGTGCCAGTAAATCGTTGGCAGTTTCCCCCTTTTTTAGTTGGACCCTCAATTTTAATTCGTCTCCCAAGGATTTAAAATGAGCATCAGTTACGGTATATTTTTCTTCGAGTTCTTTTTTTAACGGCTCTTTCTGAAGGGTTTCCAGACCCACTTCGAAAGTACCATTTTTAAATTCCCTCTTAATGTCGATAAGTTTTCCGTCTAGAATTTTATTGGATTTATTTATCAGGGCAATATGGTCGCAAAGTTCTTCTACAGATTCCATTCTGTGCGTGGAAAAGATTACCGTAGCACCGTTTTCTTTTAAACGAAGGATCTCGTCTTTAATTAAATTTGCGTTTATGGGATCGAAACCGCTAAAAGGTTCGTCAAAAATTAAAAGTTTCGGTTCATGGAGCACGGTTACCACAAATTGTATTTTTTGTGCCATCCCCTTAGAAAGTTCCTGTATTTTTTTGTTCCACCAGTCGCCTATTTCCAACCTCTCGAACCAATATTTTAGTTTTTTTTGGGCATCGGCTTTGCTCATTCCCTTTAGCTGTGCCAAATAAAGAGCTTGCTCACCTACTTTCATGCTTTTGTACAGCCCCCTTTCTTCCGGCAAGTAACCAATCATTTTAATATGATCTGGGTTTAAAGGGTTTCCGTTAAAGATAACTTTTCCTTTATCGGGGTATGTTATTTGATTAATAATACGGATAAAAGTGGTTTTTCCAGCTCCATTAGGGCCCAGGAGCCCAAAAATTGTTCCTTCGGGAATCTCAAGGGAAACATTGTTTAATGCGGTGTGGTTTCCAAAAGTTTTAGAAACATTTTCAGCTACCAGTAAATTAGGCATATTAAATTTTATTTTTTCAAAGATATCGGATATTCATATACCATAAAAGGGAAACCCGCTTTTATGGGTTAAACCTCAGCACGAATAATCAAACTTAGGTTTAAATATTTATTAAATAAAAACCCACCCTTAAAAAAGTATCAAGGATGGGAAAAAATTGCTATGAAAAAGAAAAAATTAACACTAGGTTAGAACCAGTGTTCCTACAAAGATATATTTTTTTATAAAACACAAAAGTTAAATTATGAAAACATATCTTTTACTTTTTCAAAAAACGATTTATCGCTCTTCTCCGGATTGGGTGAAAAATTCTCGTCGCCCACCATTTTTTCAAAGAATTCGCGCTGTTCTTTATTCAGGGTTTTTGGTGTCCATACACTAATGTGCACCAACAGGTCTCCTTGGCCATATCCATTTATACTTGGTATTCCTTTGCCCTTTAACCGCAATATTTTTCCAGATTGTATACCTTCTTCCAGTTTAATACGTACTTTTCCGGTTACGGTATCTATTTCTTTTGAAGTTCCAAGAACGGCTTCGGCAATGCTAATGTAGAGGTCGAAATGAAGATTGTCGCCTTCTCTTTTTAATGTATTATGCTCGATTTCTTCTATGGCCACCAATAAATCGCCCGGAATTCCGTTTTTGCCCGGCGCATCGTTCCCTTTTCCGGTAACCTTAAGCTGCATTCCCTCCACAACTCCTGCCGGAATTTTTATGGATACTGTTTCTTCGTCTACTTTCAAGCCTTGCGCATCTGCATCATTCGGGCGGTTGTCTATTACTTCTCCGGCACCACCACACGTATTACAGGCGGTTGCTGTTTGCATTCTACCAAGAATAGTATTTGTTACCCTTGTAACTTGGCCGCTACCGTGACAAGTCGGGCAAGTTTTATACGTAACGCCACTGGCCTGTTTTTTCCTTCTTACTTTTACTTTCTTTTCTACTCCATTGGCTATTTCTTCCAAGGTAAGCTTTACCCGGATGCGGAGGTTGCTGCCCTTAACGCGGGCCCTTCCGCCACCGCCAAATCCGCCAAAACCACTAAATCCACCACCAAAGGCACTTCCAAAGATATCTCCAAATTGACTAAAGATATCGTCCATGTTCATGCCTCCGCCACCAAATCCTCCGGCACCGTCAAAGGCTGCATGCCCATACTGGTCGTAACGTTGTTTCTTTGCGGGGTCGCTCAATACTTCATAAGCTTCGGCAGCTTTTTTAAACATACTTTCGGCTTCGGCATCGCCGGGGTTTTTGTCCGGGTGGTACTGAATGGCCTTTTTACGGTATGCTTTTTTTATTTCTGCTGCGGTAGCATTCTTATTAACTCCTAATATTTCGTAATAATCTTCCTTCATGTATAAATAAGTATTGAATTTTTTGCCTCGCCGTGCGAGATTTTGACGTTTTATGGCTGTTTTTTACGTGCGCCAAAAATATTGATAAATGGATTATTGCCCCACCACTACTTTGGGATGACGTATAATTTTGTCTCCAAGTGTATATCCTTTTTCCACTACATCTACTATTTTTCCTTTCAGTTCCTCGGTCGGGGCCGGAATTTGGGTAATAGCCTCGTGCATTTCGGCATCAAATGCATCGCCGGGCTTTACCGTTATTAAAGAAAGGCCTTTTCCGTTCAAGGTATTCCTGAATTTATTGCTAATAAGCTCTACCCCTTTTAAAAGCTCTTTGTCTTCACTTTTTGATATTTCGTTGAGTGCACGGTCAAAATCATCCAAAACAGGTAACATGGAAACCATAATATCCTGCCCGGCCGTTTTAAACAGCTCGATGCGCTCTTTGGAGGTCCGCCTTTTATAATTTTCAAATTCGGCAAAAAGCCTTAAAAACTTATCTTTTTCGGTGGCCAGTTCTTCTTTTAGTTTTTCTTCTTCAGTAAGTTCCTCCTTTTCATCAACTTCGTCAATGACTTCCTGGCCTGCGTTTTCTTCAGCAGCAAATTGTTGGTCTGCTATTGCTTCCTTGTTATCTTCTTCCTTAGACATGTTTTTATCTTTCTTCTAATTTTTTATAATTCAACTGAAAAAATATTTACCCGGTCATAGTTTGACCATTGCCGCGACAAACATTTTATTTTCTTTTTTGAAGTGGCAAAAGTATTGCCATTTATTTAAAAATGTCAAAATGTCACCAAAAAAATTAGTATAATTTTAATAGCATTATTCGATGTTATTTCTATTTTTGGTACGCTAATCAATAAAAAACATATTTAAGATGAAGAAGAATTTTTTATCTATTTCGTTAATAGCATGCCTAACTGTCTTTACGGCATGTAAGACCGAAAAAAAGAATGAAACCAGCGCAAACGACGCTGAAACCGTTACCGAAACCACTGTTGAAGCAGTAAAATACAAGGCCGTACCGGAAGAAAGTATTATTGAATGGAAAGGCTCTAAACCTACTGGAACGCACACGGGGACCATCTCTTTGGAATCTGGCGTAATAGCAATAAAGGACGGTGCGCTTGAAAGTGGGAATTTTTTAATCGATATGAACACGATTACCGTAACCGACCTAGAGGCAGGCGACGGGAAAGAAGACCTTGAAGCACATTTAAAAGGCACTGTTGAAGGAAAAGAAGACCACTTTTTTAACGTTGCCGAACATCCAACCGCTTATTTTGAAGTTACGGGGATTGAAGAAATAGAAGGCAAAACACACATTAAAGGAAACCTTGCCATTAAAGGTACCAAGAAAAACATTTCTTTTCCGGTGACCGTTACCGAAAATGGCGATGTTGCCACTTTGACAAGCGAGCCCTTTACCATAGACCGTACCAATTGGAACGTAAATTACGGTTCTAAATCTGTATTTGATGATTTAGGTGATAAGTTTGTAAATGATGATATTGAGCTTGTTGTAAAGGTAAAAGCAAAAAAAGCTTAAAAAACACAACGACTAAAAACATTTCTAAGCCAGTTCTTCCCGGAACTGGCTTTTTTCGTTTACCACATCCCCTATTGCAACCGTAATGTTTGAATAATTAAAACGATAGCCTGTTTCTTCTATTTTTTTGGCACTCACCCGTTGGCTTACATATAACAAATAGGCCATTTTCCCCAATATCAGTTTCATTAAAGCCATGGGAATATTGGGCCATATAATTGGTTTTTTATAAGCATGCGCTATTTCGTGCATAAGTTTGTTGTTTGTAACCGGGTTGGGCGCCACGGCATTGTATATCCCTTCCAATTGGTTCTCAACAATGTGCAGGTATATTTTTGCTATATCGGTAATATGTATCCAGCTTTGCCATTGCTCCCCATTTCCATAAACAGCCCCTGCAAAAAACTTTATGGGCTTGGCCATTTTGGGCAATGCGCCCCCATTGGCAGCCAATACAAGTCCGGTTCTAACAATGGCCACGGGAAAGGTATGTGCGTCGAGCTCTTTGGCAGCCACTTCCCATTTGCTCACCACCCGCCCTAAAAAGGAATTATCTACCTCATTGCAGGCCTCGTCGTAATAATTGGTATAAGAATGCGGATAAATCCCAATGGCAGATGCAGATACAAAGGATTTAATAGTATGGTCTGTTCGTGCTATGGCTTCATTTAAAAGTTCCAGGGGTTTTAACCTGCTACCCATTATTTTCCGTTTGTTTGTAGGTGTCCATCTTTTGGAGATGCTAACACCCGAAAGGTTTATCACGGCATCCACACCTTCAAAACAAGCCATATCTATACGTTTCTTGGAAGGGTTCCAGTAAAATCCGTGATAATTTTCTGAAACCACAATTTTTTTCTTACTTGTAGAAAGATAATTAACAGTATATCCCCTGTTGTGGCATATCCTTACAATTTCGCTCCCAATCAGCCCAGTTGCTCCTGCTATTAAAATTTTCATTCGTTTAGCTTTAATATCATTTGACGAATAAGTCCTTGGAAAGAGCAGTTACCAACTACAAAAATACAGCCGTCCATTTGCCCGTAAACTTATTTTAGAATAAATATACTGAACTTAAACTACTAAAGAATGTAAATTAAATTAGCTTTAACAGTCTCATTATAAAGATTTAACGTATTTGAAGATTTTTATTAGCAGTTCTTAACAGCCCTTAACATTTCCCGTTTTCCGGGAGGGCCCGGCAATTTTTCTACCATAAAGCCCACTTTTTGCATGGCGCGCCTTACACTTCCTTTTGCCGCATAGGTAACCAATATTCCATTGGTTTTTAGCGCATTGTACATTTTTTCGAAAATTGCTTCTTCCCAAAGTTCTGGTTGCACACGGGCCCCAAAAGCATCAAAATATACAATATCAAAAAGGTTTACATCTGTAATTTCTGAAAAAAATTGTTTCCTTTTTTTTAATTGAAAAAATTTGGACACTCTTTCGTAATCTTCCCAGTCTATTTCGTGCATTTTATTAAAGATTGCCCGTTTTTCTTCCGCCTTTAACTCCTCCACATAATTGAGCAAGGCTATTTCTTCGGCTTTTACCGGATAGGCCTCTACCCCATCATATTTAACTTGAACCCCACTATTTTCGGCTTCCAGATAGGTAATAAAAGCATTGAGCCCCGTACCAAAGCCTATTTCCAGTATGGAAAGTTCTTCTGTTTTATTGTTTTTCAAATAAGGGTAAAACCCGCTATTTATAAATACATGATAGGCTTCTTGTATGGCACCGTGTTTGGAATGGTAATGTTCGTTCCAGTTTTCAATATAAATAGTGGTAGATCCGTCGGAGGTTTTTATTATCTTTCTTTCCAAATCTGTATGGCTATTGGTTTTGCTGTTTTGCAATAAGCACGCCATCTGCTTCAAAAGAATAAGTAATCAACGGTTTGGTTATGGCGGCTATTTCTTCTTTTGTTTTCCCGGCATCTTCGGCATAATGCCTGCGTTCTTCTACGGGCATTTCATTTAAAAAGGCTTTTCCTTTTATTATTACTTCTTCACCCGTAATGTCTTTTGGCACAAAAAAACCATAATCCTTAAATTTCACCAAAGCTTCGGAGCCATCTTCCAAATCTAGTTTCATCCAGCATCCTTTGGCCTTGCAGACATCGGTTACCTGTGCCCGCAAAGTATAAACCGCGGTATCGCCGACCTGCATGTTATTATATTCTTTTTGCATTTTCCCGGGTTCGGTTATACCCGTTGCGGCAATAGTATCGCCATAAATATTATATGCTTCTGCTATTTCTTTTTTTTCGCCATCTGTGTTGGGCTTGCACCCAATTAATGCAGCGATACAGGCCATTAAAATATAATTGGTTTTCATAGTTAACGTTTTTATCAAAAAAAGCATTACAAAATAACTTATTTTTGTCTTAAATAAATACTCTTTTGCTGGAATATTTTCTAATTTAGCAGAAATAATGATGCGTTATGAGCAAGGAAACCATTACCAAGATCGAAATTGAAAAAGCAGCAACATCCAAAATAAACGATGTTGATTTTAACAACCTGTCTTTTGGAAGCATTTTTACAGACCACATGTTTGTTTGCGACTATAAAAATGGTTCGTGGCAAACACCAAAAATAATTCCGTACCAAAAGCTCATGCTTGATCCTTCGGCACGTGTATTTCATTACGGCCAAGCAGTTTTTGAAGGAATGAAGGCCTATAAAGATGACGAAGACGGCATTTGGCTATTTAGACCGGATGAAAACTTCCTCCGGATTAACAAATCGTCTAAGAGATTGGCAATCCCGGAATTTCCGGAAGAATATTTCTTTGATGGTTTGAACACGCTTTTAAAACTGGACAACAAGTGGATAAAAAAAGGATTTGGAAACAGCCTTTACATACGTCCTTTTGTTATTGCCACCGAAGCCGGAGTATCGGCATCGCCTTCCAGTGAATATAAATTTATAATTATCTGTTCGCCGGCTCAATCGTATTACGGTGGTGAAGTACGCGTTAAAATTGCAGACCATTACAGCAGGGCCGCAAGTGGTGGGTTTGGCTTTGCCAAGGCTGCCGGAAATTATGCCGGGCAGTTTTATCCCACGAACATTGCAAAAGAAGAAGGTTTCCAACAGGTAATCTGGACAGATGCCAATACGCACGAATATCTGGAAGAAGCCGGGACCATGAACGTTTTCTTTAGAATTGGGGACAAACTGGTTACCTGCCCGATAAGCGACCGTATCCTGGATGGCGTTACCAGAAAAAGTGTCATCACTATGGCGAAAGACTTAAATATTGAAGTAGAGGTACGCCCAATAAAGGTTGCCGAAGTATTGGAGGCAAATAAAAACGGGACTTTAAAGGAAATTTTTGGTAGCGGTACCGCCGCTGTAATAAACCCTATTGCCGGGTTTGGCTACAAAGGCGACAAATGGGAGCTTCCAAAAATAGAAAATTCGTATGCAAAGAAAATAAAAGAGGCCATCATGGATATTCAGTACAACAAAGCTGAAGATAAATTTGGATGGCGCATAAAAGTTGACTAACACGCAATATAAAAACCCCACGCTGGCAGCGTGGGGTTTTTATTGCTTATTTTTGAATTACCCTTTTTATGTCGGGCTTAAAATAATTAGGCCCTTTTAGCACCTTGCCGTCTTCCCGGTAAATAGGCTTTCCATCTGCCCCAAGCTTGCTCATATTGCTTAGTTGTATTTCGTTAAACACATCTTCAATTACATGCTGCATCCCGTGTTCCAAGATGGTACCGCACAAAATATAAAGCATATCGCCAAGGGCATCGGCTACTTCAACAAGGTCGTTATTCTTTGCGGCCTCCAGGTATTCGTCATTTTCCTCGGCCATTAAATTATGCCTTAATACAATTTTTGCTTCGTCGAGTTTGGCAACCGGGGCATTTAAAACGCCCAACCCAAATGCATTGTGAAATTTTTCTACGGCCTGTATTTTATCCTTCATTTATTTTGATTGTTTTCTTCTTTCGTGAAAAAGAAATTAATATAATATTTTACTATGGCTAATTTGACTAATTTTGTTCAAAATTAAAAATATTTATGTTCAGTAATGGTCAATTAGTTTTTGCAGGCTTATTTGCTTTATGCTTTATAATTGTTATGATTTTCAGTTACAAACGAGATAAAAAAATCCATATAAAGCAATACCGAGACACAAAATGGGTTTTAATAGGCTTTATCATTTTCTTAATATGTTTGATATTAATTAAACTTTTAACAAAAAACTAGTGTTTAAATCAAGAAAACACCACGCATCTCCATTAAAAGTAAATTTCTTCAATCATTATTAGAATTTATACGACAAATTACTTAAATTTGTACAAAGCAATCAACTTAAGCAATGATGATTTTCTTTACCATATTATTCAGTCTACTGATAATTAATGTTGTGTTATTATTATTCAGTGTAAATAGACTTCCAAAAACCAAAGCAAAAAATACTGCAATTTACCAAAAGCAGTATAGTGCTCTAAAAACGGAAAAAGAAGTTAAAAACAAAGAATACGATACGGTTCTTAAAGAAGCCATATAGTTTATATATTCAACATTTGTTATGAAAGTATTTAAAAATTTTCACCTTTAATGTACATTTTTCGTACATTAGGCAGGTAAAACGTGCCGAAAGCTATGAGAATTTTAAAATACCTTATATTCTTATTTTTAATTGTAACAATTGGTTTTGCCATATACATTGCAATTCAACCTGATAACTACAAAGTTACAAGGACTACCGTTATTAACGCACCTCAATCTGTATTGTATAATTATATAAACGACACCAAAGAATGGCCCAATTGGGACCCGTGGTATGAAAAAGACCCCAATGCACAGCTTACATACGGAGAAAAAACAAAAGGTGTAGGCGCTACCTATTCCTGGAATGGTGAGGTTATAGGAAAAGGCGAAATTAAAACTACTTACAGCACCATAGATTCCATAAGCCAGAATATACATTTTATAAGTCCTTATGAATCTTCTGCACACGATTTTTGGAAACTAGAACCTTCCAACCAGCAAAACGCAACCATTGTTACCTGGGGAATAGAAGGCGAGCTCGGTTTTATGGAAAAGGCCATAATGCTGTTTCAAGGGGGCATGGAAAACAATATTGGCCCCGATTTTGAAAGAGGACTTAAAAAACTGGACAGCCTTGTTCTTGCCGATATGAAAAAATACAGCATCTCCCTGATTGGAAAAACCGAATACGGAGGGGGCTATTACCTATACCAAACAGCCAGCTCCAAACAAAACGAGGTGGATCTTGCCACCAATAAAATGTTTCCAGAGCTAGGCGCATTTATGGAGCAAAACTACATAAGTCCCTCCGGAACCCCATTTACGCTTTTTGAAGAATGGGACGACACCAATAATACCGCTATATTTTCTGCCTGTATCCCGGTCAAGGAAAAGATCACGACCCCTCCGGGAAGCATGATTTTATGCGGGTACATGGAGCCCGGAGTTTATTTCAAAACTATTTTGAAAGGAGATTATGTAAACATGGACGAAGCATGGAGCAAGACCCGGGAGGCCATTAAAAAGAACGAAATAGCAATAGACCCGGCAAGGGATGCTTTTGAAACTTACATAAAAAGTCCGGATGAGTACCCAAATCCCGCAGACCTCTTGACTGAAATCTACATTCCGATTATTGAAAATGCCGAACGGCCAGATTGATTAATTTACAATACATTATTTTTGTATAAAACTCATTTTGGATGAAACAACTCTTTTTTGTTTTTATAGGCGGCGGGCTAGGTAGTATTCTTAGATACTTAATTGGCAAATACCTTAATTCTGCCGTTTCCGGGATTCCCTATGGCACTTTTGCCGCCAATATCCTTGGGAGCCTTATTATAGGTTTTATACTTGGCCTTGCCGCCAAGCACAATTCGTTGACCCAAAACCAATTGCTTTTTATCGCTACCGGTTTTTGTGGCGGTTTCACTACTTTTTCGACGTTTGCCTTTGAAAATCATGTTTTTTTAAAGTCCGGTGATTTTTTAAACTTTGCAGCATATGCAATTATAACCTTTATAGTAGGAATTTCTGCTGTGTTTTTTGGGGCATGGCTTATAAAGTTTGTATAAATACTTCTTTAACACCATTTATTCTTTTTCAATCGGCTTTGCTATTTTCTTCATATAAAATGTTGTGCTTACCTGTGCACTATTTTGCCGGATTCCCATGTAATTAAAAAAGCCTTCCTCTTTCTTTTTCATCAAAAACTAAAAAAACTTCAGAAGAAAAAATTTAAAATAATTCCTTTTATTATACTTACCCCTAATTTTTAAGGGGGTTAATTTAATAATTCAATAAAAATTACATATATACCCCCGATTTTTTTTATGGTAACAATTTTTTAACATAGTTTTAGGCAAACAAATCATTTAAATATGAAAAAAATTGAAGCCATTATTCGTAAATCAAAATTTGATGACGTGCGGGACGCATTGCATCAAGTAGAAGTAAACTTTTTTAGTTACTGGGATGTTACGGGAGTAGGTAACGAGAAAAAAGGCCATGTATATCGTGGCGTGAGTTACAGTACCGCAGACATCCAAAGACGCTATTTATCAATCATTGTTTCTGATGAATTTGAAGAACGTACGATTGAAGCTATCCTTAAGTCGGCATATTCAGGAAATGTTGGCGACGGAAAAATATTTATATCTCCTGTAGAAGAAGCCTATCGCATTAGAACGAGAGAAAAAGGCAAAGAATCATTGAAATAATCAACTAAACTAACTTAAAAATCATTTTATGGAAACAAACGTCATTGAAACAAATGCGGTTTTAGACTTGATGTGGATATTAATTGCGGGGATACTCGTATTTTTTATGCAAGCAGGTTTTACCCTTGTTGAGTCTGGGTTTACCAGATCTAAAAACGTTATCAATATAGTAATGAAAAACTTTGTGGACCTTATTGTAGGTTCGTTGGGTTTTTGGATTATCGGTTACACAATAATGTATGGGGAATCCATTGGAAGCTTTATAGGTTCTCCCTCCCTATTTTATAGTGTACGTGAAGACATGCATAACTTGTTCTTTCAAACAGTATTTTGTGCCACGGCCGCTACCATAGTTTCCGGGGCCGTTGCCGAAAGAACAAAGTTTTCTACATATGTAATTTTCTCCTTGATCATGACCATATTTATTTACCCCATATCCGGGCATTGGGTATGGCAAGGAGACGGATGGTTAACATCTTTAGGGTTTATTGACTTTGCAGGGTCTACCGTGGTACACTCTGTAGGTGGATGGGCCGCATTGGTTGGCGCTGCACTGGTAGGGCCTAGAATTGGAAAGTATACCGAAGGAAAATCGAATGCCATTCCCGGCCATAACATGATGTACGGCGCATTGGGTGTGTTCATCCTTTGGTTGGGCTGGTTTGGTTTTAACGGTGGTTCCGAGCTTGCCATTAGCGGCGATAGCGCCTTTAACGTGGCTGGTATTATTATAACCACCAATCTTGCTGCTGCCGCCGGTGCAATTACGGCACTGTTCCTTACTTGGGTGCGTTACGGAAAACCAGAGGTGTCCATGACATTAAATGGTGCCTTGGCCGGACTTGTGGGAATTACCGCGGGCTGTGCTGCCGTTTCTCCTTTAAGTGCAGCTATTATTGGCGTGATATGCGGACTTACAGTGGTGTTCTCTATTGAGTTTATCGACAAGAAACTTAAAATAGACGACCCTGTTGGTGCGGTATCTGTACATGGTGTATGCGGAGCGCTGGGAACTTTACTGGTTGGCGTTTTTGCCATAGACGGTGGCTTGATTAACGGTGGCGGATTTGCACAACTTGGTGTTCAGGCCATCGGGGTTATTGCTATTGGTGCATGGGCACTGATAACTTCCTTTATTGTTCTTTTTATTCTTAAAAAGACAATGGGGCTAAGGGTTACCAAAGAAGAAGAGATTGAAGGATTGGATATGCATGAGCACGATGGTGCTGCTTATCCTGACTTTACCATAGATCGTTAGTTAGTTTTTATTAAACAAGGGTAAAAAGAACGGAGCGGTATTTGGCGGTACGCTCCGTTCGGTAACCCGATCATAAAAAATTAACGACTGTTTATTTGACCAATTCTAATTAAACCAAACAACAAATTAACTTTTATTATTATGAAAGCGATTACAACAACAAATGTCGTAAAAAATATATTTTTTCTAGCTATTTCATTAACTAGTTTAGGTGCTTTTGCCCAGGAAGAAGACAAAAAATTTAACTTTAGCGGTTCTGCGGACGTATATTGGAAAACCAATTTAACGGGAACCAATGAAGCAGATGAAGATGGCAACTTTAATACGCCCCCAACCTCTTTTGCTAACAGAAGTGGGTTTTCTTTGGGGATGGCCAATTTAATTGCTAGTTACGAAGGCGAAAAAGTAGGCTTTGTTGCCGACCTTGTTTTTGGCCCCCGTGGAGAAGATGCCGTGTTTTTATCGACTGGATCTGCCAATATTGTAAACCAATTGTATGTATACTGGAACGTAAGCGAGAAAGTAAGGCTTACCATGGGTAACTTTAATACCTTTTTAGGATATGAAGTAATTTCTCCTGTTGGTAACTTTAACTATTCTACCTCTTATATGTTTTCTTACGGGCCTTTCTCTCATACTGGTTTGAAAGCAGACTTTACTTTGTCTGAAGATTTTTCTTTAATGTTGGCTGTTATGAACAGTACCGATTTTACCGAGATCAATCTTGACGGAAGTTATACTGCTGGTGCACAACTGGGGTATAAAGGTCAGTATTTAAATCTTCTTTACGGTGCCCAAACAGGTTTACCGGGAGAAACTTTCCAGATTGACTATACAGGCGGATTTGATTTAACCGATGCTTTTTACCTTGGTATTAATACCACTTATAATACTACTGATGATTCTGGTTTTTATGGCTTTGCTCTTTACCCACAAATGACTACCTCTGAAAAATTCTCTATAGGACTACGTGGTGAGTACTTTAAAGAGTTTGATGGTGGTGTTGGCGTATTTGGACTGGCTCCAGACCAAGATGCAGATGTTTTTGAGTTTACACTAACTGGAAACTACTCTATTAATGACCTAACTTTTAAACCTGAGCTTAGATTCGACAGTGCTTCTGAAGATATTTTCCTAGATGGTGATAATGAACCTACAGGAAGTTTGGCATCGTTTTTAGTAGCGGCTGTTTATTCTTTTTAATTAACCAACAAAAGTTCAATTTGGTTTGTACCTGACCTAACCAAAATGAATACTACCCATAGTATGGGTTGAAAAGAAATTTATAATTAGCCGTTTACTCGTTCTAAGTAGTAACCTTAGGGTTACAAGGCCTAGCGGTGGCTCCGCTAGGCTTTTTTATGCACTATGGTGCTTTAATTATATTTCCTTTTTATAGCAATATACTTTTTAAATGTGCTCCAATACTAATTGAACACGCTCCAATACTAATTGAATGTTCTCCAATACTAAATGAAGGTGCTCTTTTATTATTAATGGATATCCGTTGCATTTTTTGTGTGCTGTTATTGCTTATAAATGCTTTATATATATTATAAGGTATTTACCTTTGGAATAGATATATTGCATATTCCTATTTGCTTATATTCTGCGCTATGACCGCCATAAAGGCTTTTTACATATAGTTTAACTTCTTTGGCTATCTGTGCCATACTACGCTCGTCGTTATACATAATTTTATTTCGCTCTATCATGGCAGTTTTATAATTGTTGTAGGTTCTTTTTACCTCGGCGTTTTGATGGTATAACTTGTCTGACAGCTCTCTTAAAGAAACAAGTTTAAGGTCTTCTTCATTTGGGTTGTATATTTCGCTTTGCCTTATTACCTCTAGACAATTACTGAAATGGTCTGCTAATTTGCGGAACGACTGCTCTGATGTGGAGTTGTGTTTTTTCTTTATTGTAAGGCTCAAGGCACTTTCCTTATTTTCTGTTTTTGAACTGCTCTTGCCCTGTATTTTATTGTTAAGCGAATTTACCCTTCTTATAAGCGTTTTATCGGCTCCTGAGATTTTAAAACTGTTTGTTATTCTTGTACACAAGGGTCTTATTCCTGCAAAAGTTTCATAACGCTCTCCTGTTGCTCTATCAAATATGGCTTTTGTTGTTGTAACATTTTCCATAGTGGCCTTGACATCGTTGTATTTGTTGGTTAGGAAATTAACCTTTAACTCGCTATTTGCAGGATTGTATGTTTTTCCATAGCCCGTACATACTA
>NZ_JAZEUN010000020.1:0-94476 GCF_037029175.1 Galbibacter sp. PAP.153
CGCGGGCAATGCAGAGGATTGTTCGGAAAGCGTTTTTACGACCGAAAAACTGGTTGAAATCCCCGATTGTACTTCCTTGCTTCAACCGTTGGACAATGCCACGGGCGTATCGGTAAGCACGGGTCTGGAATGGCAATCGGTCGCCACGGCCACGGGCTACCGCCTTTCTGTCGGGACAACTTCCGCAGGAAATGACCTGATCGATAATCTGGACGTTGGCAATGTGACTTCGTATGTTTTTACAGAAGAACTTCCGAAAGACACCCAACTATATGTAAGAGTGGTTCCGTATAATCAATCTGGATCCGCTTCGGGATGCAATGAATATAGTTTTAGTACAATTGCGTCACATTCAATCAGCAATAAAACCAAATATGGAATTTCACCCAATGGGGACGGGATTAATGATTATTGGGAAATCCCCGGAATAGAAGCATATCCCGATAATACGGTTGCGGTATACAACCGATGGGGCGATAAGGTTTTTGAGGTAAACGGTTATGATAACCAAAACCAAGTTTTTAGGGGAACCGCAAACAGGTTGGGAAGTTTGGGAGCCAATAAACTTCCTGACGGCACTTATTTTTATTCAATTACCACCAATCAATCTAACATGCAAGGATTTATTGTGCTAAAAAATTAATATGAAACAGTTAAAAATTATAATATTTTCAATTCTTTTTATTGCAATTATGCCCATTACGGCACAGCAAACACCTACATATTCAGACTATATGTATAATGCATTGCTAATTAATCCGGCACATGCAGGTTTGTATACAGAAACTGAAATCGTTATGACGAACCAAGGGATGGGAAATTCTATTGAGGGAAGTCCGAGAACTTTTACAGGAACGTTTAATTCGTCTATAAACCGTGGAAAAATGGGATTTGGTGGCGGTATTTTAAACGATGAAATAGGAGTTACACAAGCAACGCAGGTTTTCGCATCGTATGCCTATAAAATACGCCTGGGACACGATTACGATCAGCCAAGATGGTTTCAGGCAAATCCGCAGGTGATTTCTTTTGGAATAACGGCCGGGTTTTTATCGTACCGCGAAAATTTATTGGAACTGGGGCTACAGGACGATCCAAATTTTGATGAAAATATCAACGTAAATATTCCAACCATTGGCGTTGGCTTTTTATACAACCGACGGGATGTTTACTTTGGTATTTCTGCACCGAATGTACTGGGAAATACATTGGCCTCAGATAAAAGTATTAATCTTCAGAGTCCGTATTATGCTTATTTTGGATATCGGTTTTACGGAAATATTTTGGAAGATTATATGATAAAACCCAATGCACTCCTTAAATATGAAGAAGGGGTACCCATGCAATTGGATATAAACCTTTTGGTGAGTTATAGGAACAAAGTTGAAATTGGAGCAGGGTACAGGACCACTTCCATGTTTAATTTTTTGGCAGGATTTTACCTGCTCAATAATTTTAGGATTATTTATTCCTACAACTATAGAATATCAAATTCGCCCCTTACCAATACACATGGACTGTCTTTAAGTTACCGTTTTGGTAAGGGGTATAATAATAGTTGAAAGTAGGAATATATTTTTGAGATTTCCAACTTGAGCATTTATTTTATAATAACGAAAAGCAGTTGTCGCAATCGCCCCTTTTTATTGATGGTTCTTGCATCTTCTATATTGAAAATTTCTTATTAATTTTATACTGAAACAATTCCGGTATAAATCTATACAGGTTTTTGTTTAAACTAAATTGATTATTAACCAACTTTAAAATTTAATAAGATGAAAAAAATCATTCTTTTTATTTTGTCCCTTTTGTTTGGGCTTATGTTTATTAATGCGGGCCTAGATAAGTTTTTACATTACATGCCAATGCCCGAAGAGATGCCCGAGGACCTCTTGAAAGATATGCAGGCCATGATGGAAATTTCCTGGCTTTTGCCATTAGTTGCCATAGCGGAGATTGTGGGCGGAATATTAATTATTATTCCAAGAACAAGAGCTTTGGGCGCATTGATTATCTTCCCGGTAATGGTAGGTATTTTACTGGTAAACACAACAGTTGTAGTGGATAGCAGTGGTTTAGTTACAACACTTGTATTATTTGCCATTTTACTTTGGATACTTTACGAAAACCGTCATAAATATAAGCCTTTGATGGACTAGCTGAAAAATAATAAAAGTACGATTTATGAAAAAAAATGGTTCGTATACCAAAAGAAGCATAGGAGTTAAAAGGCTCCTTGCTTTTTTTTGCATTTTTATCTTTGTCATTCTATTAGCTGCATGCGGAGCCAAAAAAGGTTTTGGTTGTATAGACACTTCTGCAATAACCGATGGACCTTGTACCATGGAATATGCCCCCGTTTGTGGTTGCGATGGAAAAACCTATAGCAATCCATGCCAGGCCAAAAATAGCGGTGTAACCTCATGGGACCAAGGTGCTTGTGAAATTGGTAAATAGCAATGGTAACAATTGAAACTTTCGGGGAAGATATAGATATTACCACACCCAAACGGATGATGAAGTATGTGTTAATATGGTGTTCTTCTGGAAATGCAATTGTTGTAGTAGACGATAAGGAATTAAAACTTGAACCACATGCTGTTATAACCATTACTTCTGGGCAGGTACATTATTTTAAGAATGCCCATAATGCCAAAGGTTATATTTTGGAATTTACCTTGGATTATTTCTGTAAGGATGATAACGACATAGAACTCGTTTTTCAAAATGGACTCTTTTGTCACTTTGCCATGAATGAAGTAATAACGATAGAAAATTTCAAGTTTTTGGAGGAACAATTACGAAAAATTGAAGACGAGTTAAAACAAAAACCTTATCAATATCTTATTTCTGTTCATTCTAGAATCGAGTTGGTTTTAATTGAAATAAACCGTTCGAAAATAAAACAAGGGAATGAAATCTGGAAACCCGATGCCTTGTTCCTGAAATTCCTGGAACTGGTGCGTGCTAATTTTGAGGAGCAATATTCCATAAGCAAATATGCTCAATTGCTGGAAACTACAGAGTCTAAGCTCAATGAGCAGTCAAAATTATTTACCGGAAAAACTGCACAAAATGTTGTTTACGGACTTATAGTTTCCGAGGCAAAACGGCTTCTTACCTACGAAAAGTTAATTGTAAAGGAAGTAGCTTTTAATTTAGGGTTCTCCGATCCGTTTTATTTTTCAAATTTCTTTAAAAGGTATGTTGGAATGTCACCAAAAGCTTATCAAACCCAATATGCAATTGTAAACTGAAAAAGTACATGCTTTTCTGGAAATTGTCTATGTTCTCACGTTCTGTGGCTCCATACATTTGTGATGTAATAAAAAAATAGAAAGTCATGAAAGTTACCGTTAAAAATTCAATTGTAAAAAGCAGTTCGCTAGCATGGAAACCTTTGGTCGAAAAGGGCATTTTATATCAGGGGGTATATGTAAAATCGTTAAAATATGATGAAAAAGCCAAACGTTCCCCGTCAATTTTATTAAAGTTCGAGGCAGGGGCTTCTTATCCATACCACAACCATCCGGGTGGCGAAGACATTTTTGTGCTAAAAGGAAGTTGTAAAGTCAACGATGAACACATGGGGGCGGGCGATTTTTTGCATACGCCAGTACATTGCAAGCACGGTGTAAGCTCAGCTAAAGGTTGCGAATTGCTCCTTAACATTCCACAAGAAGTAGAAATACTATAAAAGCACTTAAAAAAGTTAACCGCAATTAGTCGGCCATTCCCTCTTTATTGTATTTGTTACGATATTCAATGGGGGTCAGGCCGGCTATTTTTTTAAATACGTTCCTAAAAGCCTTGCTGTCAGAATATCCCACATCGTACATAACTTCAGAGATATTTTTTCTACTCGATTCAAAACTCCGCTTTGCAGCTTCCACCTTTACCCTTTGCAGGTATTCTATTACCGTATTATCGGTTGCCTGTTTAAAGCGCCTTTCAAAGCTCCTTCGGCTAATGGCCACCATTTTGGCCAAATCGTCAACCGTAATTTTCTCTTGGAAATTTTGTTCTATGTATTCTTGTGCTTTCTTTATTTCTTCGTCATTGTGGTCTTTTTGGCCTTTAAACATCATAAAAGCGGCCTGGCTGTTTCTATCGATGTCAATGGCAAAATATTTAGAGGCCAGAATGGCGGTATCCCTATCGGTATATTTTTCCAGCAGATAAAGTAACAGGTTAAAATAAGAGTTGGCCCCACCGCTGGAATATATTCCAGATTCTTCGGTAATAATGCTTCCGTCCATAATTTCAACTTCGGGAAAATTTTCCTTAAACTCATCATAATAGGCCCAGTGGGTAGAGCATTTTTTTCCGTTGAGCAACCCGGTGGCGGCCAATAAAAAAGCACCTACACAAAGCGATGCAATTTCGGCACCATTTTTATAGTGGTTTACTATCCATGGAATAGCGGTGTCGTTTTGCGCAATGGCCGTTTTCATGTCTCCAAATAATGGAGGTATAATAATCAGGTCGGCTTTATTTGCTTCATCAAAAAGCATATCGGGCTGTACGGAAAACATCCCGTTGTTAAATTTCACCTCTTTAGTGCTCCCCACCAAGCTAACATTAAACAAGGCTTCCTTTCCATTGGCCTGTAAAAACTGATTGGCACCAGAAAAAATATACCGTGGGGAGGCAATGGTTTCTATGACCGCCGACTCTGGAACGAGGATAAAAACTTTTTTCATAATCCAAAGATAATGAAATGATGTGGCGCAATCAACCCTTATAAATGCCGTAATTATGCCCTTGATATGTGCGCAATTATTTAAAAATTTGTATCTGAACCATTAAAAAAGAAAAATTATGAAACAGATAACGGTAAAAAGCAAGGTAAATGCCCCGGTGGGTAAGGTATGGAACTTATGGTCTACCCCAGAACATATTGTAAAATGGAATACCCCTGCGGAAGATTGGCACACGACCCGGGCAGAAAACGACCTTAGGTCAGGAGGCAAATTTTTGTCAAGGATGGAAGCCAAAGACGGAAGTTTTGGTTTTGATTTTGCCGGAACCTACAATGAGGTAATACCCAATAAGCACATAGCCTATACCATAACAGATGGCCGAAAAGTAACGGTAGACTTTCAAGAAGAAAACAATGAAACGTTAATCGAAACCGTATTTGAAGCAGAAAACCAAAACAGTTTGGAGCAGCAGCGCGATGGCTGGCAGGCCATAATGGATAATTTTAAAAAGTATGCCGAAAAATATTCAGTTTAAATCAATATAAACTGAAAGTAAATAAGGTAAGTCCAATTAAATAAAAACAGATAGTCATGTCATTTCAATCATATTTAAATAATATTCAAACAAAAACAGGTAAAACACCTTCCGATTTTTGTGCGTTGGCCCAAGAAAAGGAATTTACCAAAAATGGCATCATCAGAAAAGAAATAAAAGCCACCCAAAATTACCAATTGGTTGAAAGAAGATTACCAATATGGGCATGGGCATGCAATGGCTATTTATGCCTATTTAAAAGGTAAAAGGGAATAAAAAGTTTGTAAAAAGCAAAAACAAATTTTTCTGAATTCTTTTACTATGAACCAAATCATTACATACTTTACATTTAACGGAAATTGCAGGGAAGCCATGGAGTTTTATAAAAATTGCCTTGGAGGGGAATTAAATATACAGACCATTGGCGATTCTCCCGAGGCCTATAAATTCCCCAAAAACATACAAGAGCTTGTATTGCAGGCTTCCCTAAAGTTGGGCGCCATAAAACTAATGGGTACAGATATGAACGATGATGAGCTGGTAAAAGGAAACGCTGTTTCCATATTATTAGACTGTTCCAGTGAATCTCAGGCCAATAAATATTATAAAAATTTAAAAAAAGGCGGTATTTCTTCACATCCAATCAAAAAAACATATTTAGGAGATACTTTTGGCGGGCTCACCGATAAATATGGACATCATTGGCTGCTTTATTGCAGGAAGGTAAATAACCGGTAAAAATAAAAGTAAAGAAGTTATATCCTTGTTCATTTGCAGTCCATTTCTAGTTTTTTATTTAATATACAGATATTATTGGGTACTTTTATTTTAGTTTGTACACTGTTGCGATGGGTAATATAAATGTGGGGGTCCAGACGCCCCCCTATTTTTAGAAGGGGCTTTGTAATGGACCGAATTGTGGAAGGTGTTAAAATAGGGGCCATGTATGTTGATATTGACAATGGAACATCTCTCCGGACGTAGAGGTAGAGCTTGAAAAAGTAATAATTGAGGGGGTAACCTTACAGACCTTAAAGGTCGACGTACGCTTGCATACCGATAGTATGGCAAGCGTTTTTTACCTGAAGCGGTCGGGGAACCGGACCAGACGATTATCGATTGTGTCATTGACAAATGGGGAGCGAGTTTATTGTCATGGAGGAGAAAGCTTGGGAGGTAACAAATGCAGGAATAATCGGTTGAACAGTCATATTTACTTAGGTTAATTTTGAAAAGGTTTATGAACTTCTTTTAAGTTAAGAATCTTAAGATGAAATAATAGGGGGATATTTTAATTTATAAATGATTAAATTTGACAGAAACCCTAATTGAATGAGCAGATTTTATCTTTTTCTACTACTTATTTCTTATGTTTCTCCAATAAATGCACAACAAAGTATTCAACTGGAACCTATACTTAAAAATCGATCATCTGCTGATAGGATTCGAAATATAAATCGGTACATAATAAAAAAGATTGAAGAAACTGATGGCAACGACAATAAGCAAAAGGAGTTGGAAACTATATTGAAAATAGCCACTTCATTAGCCTATAAATATAAAGATGAGCCCTTTTTAAAAGAATTAAATTTTATAAAACTTACTCCATTTACTTTTATTGAGACCGATTCTCGAAACAGGATTCAGGGATACGAAAAAGTACTTGAAAATGATAAATTCAAAGAAAATTCTTTGTACAGGGCAATCTGCCTCCACCAAATAGGACAAAATCAATTTGTATTGGAACGGTACGGATGGGCATTTGAAAACTCCTTAAACGCCCAGAAAATATTCAAAAAAATTGGATATGAGAACGTACCAAATATAGGTAAATATTTGCATGACCTAGCTTTGGATTATTATTATTTTAGGAATTATAAAAAGGCCATCGAAGCGATGAAAACTTCAATAACATTGCCAAAGTTTAATAACAATCTTGATATACAGCGCTACAATACCTTAGGAATGTCATATTTGAAAATAAATAAATTGGACAGTGCTAAATTTTATTTAAACATGGCATACAAAAGAGCTGAAATTTATCGTGATTCTGTATGGATGGGCATTAGTTCAGGGAATATTGGAGAGGTTTATTTATTGGAAGGGAATAAAGAAAAGTCCGTAATATACTTTAGAAAAAATTATAATCTCAACAAAAATACCTATCAGCATATAGAAATATCCAGAGAAGCGTGTTCAGACCTTGCAAAAGGTTATTTGGCAACTGATTCGCTTGAAAAGGCATATAATTATATTACCTTAACTGAAAATTATTTCAATAAAAATAACTCCTTTGAATTTGGTGAGCAACAACAATATGAAGTAGCAAAAAAAGATTACTATCACAATTTTTATCAATATTATAATAAAACGAAAGATTACCAAAAAGCACTTTTATATAGGGATAGCCTTCAAGAAGTGGAAAAAATAATTAACTCTAAATACAAGACGGCACTGGTTAAAATGTCTCAAGATAAACTGCTAATACAGGAGAATCAGGCCAAATTAAATTTACAAAAAGAGGAGCAGGCAAAGCTTAGGTTGCGTTCAGGAATATATATTTTAATCGTTTCCTTGCTAGCGGCTTTTGGTTTTTTACTCTATTACATAACAAACACCAGGAGAAAAAAGGAGCGACAGATATCATTGCAAAAACATAAAATAAAGGAGTTGGCCTACCAAAATACTCAAAATGAACTATCGTTAGCAGTAAATAAATTAAATAACCTTACAGAAAAAGTAAAAGAAAAAAACGAACTTATTCAGCAATTGCAGCAAAAAGATAAGGGAAGGCAGGATATGCAACTGTTAAATGAATTGAAAAGCAGTATTATCCTGACCGATGAAAACTGGAAAGAATATCAAGAAATATTTGAACAGGTTTATCCAAATTTTATCCATAGACTCAAACAACAGACCCCGCAATTAAGCCCAGCTGAGTTACGCTGTTTGTGTTTAGAAAAATTACAGTTGTTTAATAAAGAAATGGCTGCTGTTTTGGGGGTTTCTGCAAATACCGTCATGGTAACAAAACACCGTATTCGAAAAAAATTACAATTAAAAACACAGGACGAACTACAACAATGGGTCATGGCCTTATAACTTGAAATACAATAAATTGGCTTGAGTATATAAAATTATACGTTGGTTAATTTGTTTGTTTTTAATAATCTAAACGATTCATGGAGACAATTGTAATGTTTTTGTAATGCGTGATTTTCTTCTTTTTATATAGTGATTTCTACCTTTAGCGCTAACCTTTGGTTAGCCAATCAAATCTATAAGCTGAAAATATGAAGAGAGTTTTACTTTTAGCACTTTGTAGTGTCACTTTTTTTTACATAGAAGTTGGTTTTTCGCAATCCTGTATGGATTCCCAGGTTCATTTTTATGGACCAATTTTGGGTTATAACAAAACCTTCTCGATTAACTTTGAGATGGACAGCGAATTATTGCTACAATCATTTGTTCCCGCAGGCGGGAGCTTAGGAGAAAATCCGGGTCAGATTACTACCAATGTAACCTATGAAAGTAGTAACACATCGGTGGCGGTTATTAGCGAAAAAGCCTCGGAATATTACATCAAAATCAAAGGCATTGGGACGAGCATTATAAAATCCCATTATAATGATGACCCTGTAGATTGCAGTATTGCCTTTACGCTAAAAGTAGTTTCTCCGGTAATAACTCCAAGTCCGGGAAACATTCTGTACGTTAATAAAAATGTTAGCGGGGGAAACCAAAGTGGCAATAGTTGGAACAATGCTATTCACGAACTCAGTGATGCCCTAAGTTGGGTTAGGTCAAATTGGGATGTTGACTTAGATGGTAATTTGGAAATATGGGTAGCACAAGGATTATATATGCCAGTTACACCTACCGATCTTAATAATGTAACTGATAACGAACGAAAAAAATCGTTTTCAATGAGAAAAGGGGTGGCTATCTATGGGGGGCTTTCTGGAACGGAAAGCACAAGTTTTAATATGGACACAAGAGATTGGCAGGCGCATCCTACGGTTTTGAGTGGGGATATAGATAGAAATGATAGTACGGATGGCAATGGAGTACTTACATCTTATGAAGATATTTCTGGAGTTAATAGTTATAGGATATTTGATAATTCCAGTTTAGATACTTCGGCCATATTGGATGGTTTTATCATTACAGGGGGAAATGCTAACGGAGCGCTTACAGAAAATGAAATTACAAACGGTGGCGGGATGTATAACGGACAAAGTTCCCCGACTTTAAAAAATCTGATATTTTCTGGTAATTCGGCAATACTTTACGGAGGTGCAATGATAAATAGTAATGTTGTTGTAGCAGGGGTTTCTAGTAATCCCATAATAAATAATGTTACGTTTACGGGAAACCATGCTGGAGAGTCTGGAGGGGCAATATGGAACGATATAGGAAATCATCCCAGTTTGGTAAACGCCACTTTTTCCAACAACCTTGCAGACCATTCAGGAGGTGCAATCTACAACAGTGAAGGTAGTCATCCTACAATACATAATTCACTTTTTAAAAACAATATATCAATTATTGGTGGTGCTATGGCAAACATGGGCAATCTAGGCCTAGATAATTCATTGCCTAGTGCATCACCAACCATTCTTAATTCTGTTTTTTCTGGTAATATGGCCATAAGTGATGGAGGAGGAGGAGCCATCTACAACCTTGGAATTATGTCCCCAACAATAGTAAACTGTACATTTACAAAGAATGTTGCAGAAGAAGAAGGGGGCGCTATTTATAATTTGTTGTCGTCTCCTTTGATAAAAAACTCCATTATTTGGGATAATGAGGCATTAGGGAGTACATCTATTCCGCCGGCATCGGTATATACCAATAGCGGGGGGCATAAAACTTTTTTTTCAAACAGCATTATTGCCAATTTTGGGGGGAGTAGCACCTGGGACGATGCAATGGGAATCGATGGAGGCAATAATATAGACATAGATCCAGAATTTGTAGATACTGTTCCTGGAACTACAGAATACCTGTTCTTAAAAAAATATAGTCCAGCAGTTAACAAGGGAAGTAACCAAGCTTATATCGATGCTGGTGGAAACCCGACGACTGATGTCGATTTGGCGGGAAAACAACGCCTCTATAACGGGTCTCCTACGAACGATATTATTGATATGGGCGCTTATGAGCTCCATACAGATCCTGTTCCGTTTGTTAAAAATGTTTCTTCCCCAGAAGCAATAGCGGTAGCATATGGGACTGCTTTAACCGAAATAAACAACCTTCCCACAGAGGCAACAGCTATATTAAACAATGAAAACGAAGTTATTGTTTCGCTAGACAGAAATACAGCTAATTGGACATTGTTGACACCTTCAGGAGGTGTATTTAATGCTGAAGTTGCAGGAACATATGTATTCAACATACCACTAATTCTTCCAGAGGAAGGAGATATTCCATATTTTGCCAATCCTGATGAAATAAGCGCACAAGTAACCATTAAGGTATTAAAAGGCTCCCCCGAGCTTACAGTTTTATGGGATGGAATAAACATCGATTTAAATAAAGGACTTTTGTTAACCTATGGGGATCAAGGAACGTTAACAATAGAGAGTAGTAACCCTAATGGGAGTTTTAGTTATACTTTAGAGGGTGATGCTTCTAATATTTTGAATTTAAATGACTTGAAATCGGTATTCGCCCAGCAGGTGGGGAATGGTATTTTAACTATTGAACAAGAAGCTACCGAAAATTTTGAAGCAATTACAAAACAAATTGATGTAATAGTAGAACAAAAGCAAATTACTATTCTTACAGAATCAGACCAAGGGAAAACTTATGGTTCACCAGATCCGGAGCATTATGGTTTTGTGCTTGATAGCGGAAGTTTCTTGGCAGAAGGTGATGGCCTGACAGACATTGTTTCCGAAAGCAGACGAGAAATGGGCGAAAATGTGGGGAATTATAATATCAAATTGGAATTAAATGGCGTAAAGGCATCTAATTATAATATTACGTTTCAAGAAGACAATGATGCATTTGTCATTTCCCCTAAGTTGGTGACTATAGTAGCCGATTATCAGAAAAAAAAGTATGGCGCATCCGATCCCGAACTTACTTATACAGCAAGCCCAAGTTTAATTGGCAACGATAATTTTGAAGGAATGCTGGCAAGGGAAAAAGGAGAAGCTGTAGGCACATATAGCATTGATCAAGGAAGTTTAAAACTAAGTAATAATTATACAATCAATTATTCATCGGGTACTTTAGAAATTACAAAGGCGCCCTTAACTATAACCGCTGAAAATACATCAAAGGTCTTTGGAGAGGCCGATCCAGAATTGACCTATAAGGTCATGGGTTTTGTAAATGGAGACGGGACAAGTATTATAACAGGAAAATTATCTCGAGAAACCGGGGAAGATGCAGGTACCTATCCAATAACCCTTGGAAATTTAAATGCAGGGGAGAACTATGATATATATTTTGAAGCTTCAAGTTTAGAAGTTGTCAAGGCTGATCAAAACATCGTCTGGAATCAGCAATTAAGCTTTGGTTGTGGGAGTGGGTCGCAGGTTTCGTTGACGGCTTCGGCCAATAGCGGGCTGCCTATAAGCTATGTTGTTTCAAATAACTCTATTGCTGAAGTGTCTGGCAATGTTTTAACCCATAAACGGTCTGGAGCTGCAACAATAATGGCCATGCAGTCTGGAGATAAAAACCATAACCCTGCTACTTCAATTCAAAAAACATTATTGATAAGCCAGGGAGGGCTTATACGTCAGCACTGGGACGATGTTTTGATGTTCGACAACAGTAACGGAAACTTTGTAGGTTACCAATGGTATAAAAATGGTACCGCCGTTCTTGGGGCTACCCAACAGTATTACTCCGAAAATACTGCCTTGAATGGTAGCTATTACGTAGAGGCTTTTACCGAAAGCGGAGAAGTAATCACCTCTTGCCCCTTGGAATTATCAAGAGAAAGTGTCAGCAGAAGGGCAACCGTAATACCAAATCCTGTTATGGCTGGATCGGAATTTGTTCTTGATGGCAATTTTGAAGAACCATTGCTCAATGGGGCCAGTATTAACATTATTGACTTTAATGGAAGGGTCCTGCAAACGGTTCCTGCCATGGGCTCCCGGACACGGCTTACGGCACCTATGCAAACGGGCATCTATGTGGTATTGCTCAGTCTTTCCAACGGAGAAAGGAAAACGGTAAACCTTTTAGTAAAATAAAAAGCACATAGCATTATCAATCAATAACATATGAAAATAAGAATAGTAACAAGCCTGTTTTTAATATGGATGGTATCTGGACAGGCTCAGGAAATTATGCTTAAATTGGATGGAGGTACCTCCGGGATAGCTTATAACAGTTCGATGGGAAATGGTACATTGGGCTTTGGTGGTGGTATAGGAGTAGGATACACCTATTTTTTTAATAATCATTGGGGGCTCCAAACCGGAATAGAGGCCAGGTACAATAGCAATACATTTGAATTGTATGACAACCAACAACAGATTGTAGTAACCAATGAGATAGACGACCAAGGCTCCGCTTTCGAGTACAGGGTAAATACAAGCAAGTATAGAGAAGATCAACATTTTTATAGCTTTGGTATTCCCGTAATGTTACAGTACCGAGGTGCAATTTCAGATAAAACGGGATTTTATGTCGGGTTTGGAGGAAAAGTACTGTTTCCTACAAAGCAGCAGGTGGCGGCTAGCGCCAAAGATTTAGAGTTAAGTAGTTACTATCCGGATCTTAATCTAGAGATAGACGATCTTCCCGTTCATGGATTTGGTAATACCAACGATTGGGAAAATGATGTGGAAGTTTCCTTAAAAACATCTGTGCTGTTAAGCGTAGAAGGGGGGCTGATTTTTAAGCTAAAAGAACACTTAAAATTATATACGGGCATTTATATAGATTATGGGCTTACGGATTTACAAGACGAGAATCCAACGCAGAACCTAGTGGATTATAGCCCTAATGGACTGGAAATGGTAACTGCAAATGGAGTGATGGCAGCAGAAGGAATTGTAGAAAGCAGCAAGTATCTTTCGGCAGGGATACAGGTTAAACTAGGTTTTCGGTTAGGAAAGAAAAATGCATTACAAGCAGAAAAAACAGAAGTGGTTACCATAGAAGAGCCTATGGAAACTAAAGCTTTGGTCCCCAAAGTGGTTGAAAAAAATCATGAAGAAAATATAATAGAGCCAACACTTACCGCTTCAGAGGTTGCTTATATGGAAAAACCATTGGTTTTTGGAAATATTGACCAGATAGAAATACCGGAACAATTAACCGAAAGGTTAAAAACCATTGCCGGACTAGCAAACAAAAATAAAGAATCAAAACTCTATATTACCGGTTATACTTGTGACTTGGGAAGTGAATCAATAAATAAAAAAATCGGGATGAAACGTGCCAGATCGGTAGCAGCTTATTTAGAAGCACAAGGAATTTCCCGTGACCGTATGGAAGTAGAGTCCAAAGGAGAGGCTGAACCACTGTTCCCTAATATAACACATAAAAACAGGGAGAAAAACAGAAGGGTTTCAATAGAAGTTGTGAGCGAAAATTAAAATAATAAAAACGCCATCACTTATTGGCTATGTGATGACGTTTTTTATAAGTCGGGATAACGGGAGTCCAATCGAACAAATCATTCCTCTTTTGCAGTTCTTGGAAAGGGTAATGGGCAATAAAGACAAGGATTTTACATTGAAAGACGATGACCTGTGAGATTTATAGTTTCCTTTCAATCACCTTATTCTTGATAGGGATAATCCCTAGTGTAATCAAGTAGTATTTATCCGCCCTGTGGACATTTTTAAATAAAGAGGGACCATGGACAGAAAATATCCATAGAGCCTCTTTTATATTTAGAACTTACTTTCCATGGGCGGTTTCGGAAACTTCCTTCCAATCCGTCCAACCGGCCATTCTTTGCTCGTAAACCTGTTTCACAAATGGAAGTCCGACTTTTCCTAAAAGCAATCTTAGAGGTGGCTTAGAAGATTCCACTAAATTTAACATGGCTTCTTTTGTCGCTTCAATTTTCCCATAAGAGTCGGGGGATGCACTCTCCTGAAAAGCTTTTTTAACGGGGTTATATGCCTCTATTTGCTTTTTTGCGGAAGTACCGGCCCATATATCGGTTTCATACCCATTAGGTTCCACGATTGAGATATTAATTCCAAATCCTGCAACCTCAGAGGCCAATGTTTCACTTAGACCCTCTACCGCAAACTTGGTAGCATTATACAACCCTAAAACAGGAAGGGTAACCAGTCCCAATATACTTGAAACCTGTATAATGTGCCCATTCTTTTGTTCGCGCATTATGGGCAATACCGCCTGGGTTACATTTAAAAGACCAAAGAAGTTGGTTTCAAACTGTGCCTTGGCTTCCTCCTCACTGAACTCCTCTATTGCGCCAAACATAGTCAGCCCTGCATTGTTGATCAAAACATCGATGCTTCCAAAGTGGTCTTTGACATCTTTAACGACCTCAAAGCTTTGTGTTCTATTGGTGACATCCAATTGAATCGGGAATATTGCGTGGCCAAACTTATCTTTCAAGTCGTTTAAACGCTCTACATTTCGTGCAGATGCGGCCACTTGGTACCCTTGTTCCAAAAATGCTTCTGTCCAAACTCTTCCGAATCCTTTTGAAGCTCCTGTAATCAAAATTGTTTTTTGCATATCTACTAGTAATTTAAGTGTTATAAATGACCTATCGGTCATTTTTAATTTAAAAAAAATTATTTGTTCTGCTCAACGTTAATTGATGACTGTTATTAGTTAATGGTTAATTGTTTATTAAAGATCTGAAACTTGAAACCTGAAATAGTGATTAGTCCATCCACTGGCATAGCATAGCTACGTAACAGCATAACAACATAACAATGAATCAAAAACCTGAAACCTGAACCCTGAAACCTGAACCTTGAAACCTGAACCTTGAAACCTGAAACCAAAAACTCTGAACCCTCAACTCTCAACTAGAATATTTATAAATTTACATTCCAAAGCATTATATATATGTCCAAAGCATTATTGGAATATTTAGAAGGATTTATTACCAGTGCCCGTAAGGAACGTATACAAGAAATACTTTTAGGGCGCACCAAACACTTTACCGTGGTCATAGAAGATGTGTACCAACTGCATAACACAAGTGCCGTGATAAGAAGTTGTGATGCCTTTGGCATACAGCAGGCACATGTTATAGAAGAACAGTATGGCAAGCGTTTGGACAAGAACATAGCTATGGGTTCACAAAAATGGGTAGACGTATACTGTTATGCCAATACCCAAGACTGTATAGGGGCCATAAAGGCACAAGGCTACCAGATTATAGCTACTACGCCGCATAACAATGCCTGTATGCTGGAAGACTTTGCTATCGATAAAAAAAGCGCCTTGTTTTTTGGTACCGAAAAAAGCGGATTAACCCCTGCCATAATGCAGCAGGCCGATGGATATTTAAAAATACCCATGCACGGTTTTGCCGAGAGCTTAAACATATCGGTTTCCGTGGCAATAATCCTGCAACATTTATGTGCCAGGCTCAGGAAATCCAATATAGAATGGCAGCTTACCGATGGGGAAATGTTGGAAAAAAGAATAGATTGGTCCAAAAAATCCATAAGGAGCATTGAAGATGTTTTAAAAAGGTACAACAATGGCTAAACAATAGGTATTTGGTTATGTTATTTTTAGTAAATTTATAGTTCTTATCGAGCGGGTTATGTTGGCAACAATTATGTACATATTGGGGGGTGTTATCCTATTGGTTGTTTTTTTGGGGGTTATTGCGCCCAAAAATTACCATGTAAGCAGGAGCATACAAATAAACAGGCCTCTTCCAGAGGTATTTAATTATTTAAAGTTTCTTAAAAACCAAGACCAATGGTCGCCGTGGTTTCAAAAAGACCCGAACATAAAGAAAGGCCTTAAGGGCATAGATGGGAGCATAGGTGCGGTAAGCTGGTGGGAAGGAAACAAAGAAGTGGGATCTGGCGAACAGGAAATCAAGCGTATACTGCCCAATGAAACGATAGAGACCGAACTACGCTTTATAAAACCATTTAAATCTACTTCTGAAGCCTATATTAAAGTAGAAAAAGTACTCCCCGAAACAACCACGGTAGTCTGGGGGTTTTCGGGCCTATATAAATTCCCCATGAATATCTTTATGATTTTTATGAACATGGACAAGGCCGTCGGTAAAGATTTTGAATCGGGGCTATCAGACCTAAAACATATCCTTGAATCAGAATAGTTGATGGTTCCAGTCACTTCGACGCAAGGAGAAGTCGCATACTATCTATAAGTTAATGAGTTAATGAGTGAAGGTTTTTTTGTTTCAGAGGTTCAAAGATGCAAAGTTACAAAGTTGCAAAGGTTCAAAGATTTAACCATTAATATTTATCTGTTAACAATCAACTAATCCCTACCCCCCCTTTCCCTAATCACTATTCAAAGATGCAAAGGTTCAAAGTTGGGTTTTAGTTATTAGAGGCGTACAGCTCTCAACTCTCAACAACATAGCATCATAACATCATAACAGGGTAACAACCTAAAATCTAAAACCCTCAACTCTAACAACCAACAAAAACCTTTTAATACCTGCAAATAAGTTGGTATATTTGTACGCTTTTTTTAAAAGAAATAGATAAAGGTCAACATGTTAAAAGTCAACTACATGGAAAAAAAGAAAGTAGCGTTTTATACATTGGGTTGCAAGCTTAATTTTTCAGAAACCTCTACCATAGCCCGAAACTTTACAGAAGAAGGGTTTGACAGGGTCGAGTTCTCTGAGAAAGCAGATATATATGTAATCAATACATGTTCGGTTACAGAAAATGCCGATAAGCGTTTTAAATCCATTGTAAAACAGGCCCAAAAAGCAAACCCCGATGCCTTTGTGGCCGCTATTGGGTGTTATGCCCAATTAAAGCCCGAAGAATTGGCCGATGTTAATGGCGTAGATCTGGTTTTGGGAGCTACCGAAAAATTTAAAATAACCCATTACTTAAACGACCTTTCAAAAAATGATTACGGCCATGTACACAGTTGCGAGATCGAGGAAGCCGATTTCTATGTGGGAAGTTATTCTATTGGAGACAGGACCCGCGCTTTTTTAAAAGTACAGGACGGATGCGATTACAAATGTACCTATTGTACCATACCGCTTGCCAGGGGGATTTCGAGAAGCGATACTTTAGAAAACGTTTTAAAAAATGCCAAGGAAATTTCAGATCAGGGAATTAAGGAGATTGTACTTACGGGCGTAAATATTGGCGATTACGGAAAAGGGGAGTTTGGTAATAAAAGGCACGAACATACTTTCTATCAACTGGTTACGGCCCTAGATGAAGTGGAAGGGATCGAGCGTTTACGCATTTCGTCCATAGAACCAAATTTGTTAACGAACGAAACCATCAATTTTGTAGCACAAAGCCGCACTTTTGTTCCTCATTTCCATATACCGTTGCAAAGTGGGAGCAATGAAATATTAAAGTTGATGCGCCGCCGGTACCAACGCGAATTATACGTAAACAGGGTAAGGCAAATCAAGGAAACAATGCCACATGCGTGTATAGGCGTGGATGTAATTGTTGGTTTTCCCGGAGAAACAGACGAGCATTTCCTGGAAACCTATAATTTTTTAAATGAATTGGATATTTCCTATTTACATGTGTTTACATATTCAGAAAGGGATAATACCATTGCCGCCGAAATGGACGGAGTGGTTCCAAATAAAGTACGTGCCAAACGCAGTAAAATGCTAAGGGGCCTTTCTGCCAAGAAACGGAGGGCTTTTTACGAAAGTCAACTGGGAAGTTATAGAACGGTTTTATTTGAAGGCGAAAACAAAGAAGGCTACATACATGGATTTACGGAAAATTATGTAAAAGTAAAAGCCCCGTGGGATCCATCGTTAATAAACACCCTGCACGAAGTAGAATTGACCAAAATAGATGATGACGGATTGGTGCGTTTTGAGTTTGTAAAAGAAAAGAAGTTGGTTGAGCTGTAAAAAAATAAAAGCCCTGCAATTTGCGGGGCTTCTTTCTTTAAATCCTAATTCCTACAGGTAATAAATCTTTAAATTCTTTGTGCTTTCTAAGAAAACCAGCTATTTGGGGGCTAGTAGGAACTACACTTAGGTTTTTTCCTTCAATATGCTTCAGTACGGTTTTGATAAATTCATCTTTAAACTCAGGATCTGTTATCTCTTCCGGAATCACAAGCTTGGTTAAAAAGACCTTTCTTTCTTGTGAAGCATACTCGATTTTTGCGAGCTTTCCTTCAATTTTTGTTTCATATTGACGCAAAAACTCATTGTCATTAATTACTACTTCATTCATTATTACGAGGTTTTAAAAATCACTTTAAAAAACTGCCAAATACGATACCTAATCCTTTTAGGTGATCCCTCCAAAAAAAATGGAAAGATTGATAAAATTTGGTACAATTTAATTTTGGTCCTTGGTTATATTGATGAAGAATTATATACCTTTAGCGATGCAAAGGTACTAAAAAATAGCTAATCATCTATTTTTCAATCATTAATATATATGGATTCTAATTTAATACATGTTTATTGCATGCCGGGAATGGCTGCAAATCCATCAATATTTGAAAACATAAAACTCCCCGGGGATAAATTTAAATTACATTACCTGGAATGGGAAATTCCCAAAAAAAACGAGACCATTGAAGCCTATGCCGAGAGGATGACACAATATATCACCCATGAAAACCCGGTATTGATGGGGGTTTCTTTTGGAGGGATTTTGGTTCAAGAAATGGGCAAAATTATTCCCGTAAAAAAAATAATTGTAATATCGAGCGTTAAATGTAATAGAGAGCTCCCCAAAAGGATGATTTTTGCAAAGTATACCAAGGCACATAGGTTGTTGCCAACAGGATTGGTAAACAACATGGAACTTTTGGCAAAATATGCTTTTGGAGATACTGTAGTAAAAAGATTAAATTTGTACGAGAAATACCTTTCCGTTAGGGACAAACATTATTTAAACTGGTCTATAGATAATATTGTAAATTGGAAACAGGCAGCACCCATTCCCAATACAATTCATATTCAAGGCGATAAAGATGCTGTTTTTCCTTGCAGTTATATAAAAAACTGCATTAAAATTAAAAACGGGACGCATATTATGATTATCAATAAATTTAAATGGTTTAACGATAATTTACCTAAACTGATCTTAAATGAAAAATAGATCTAATTTGTATATTTATAAAAAAATGAAGATGAAAAACGTGAAAAACATATTGATTTTAATTGGGGTAATTGCTGTTTCGGCCATATTTATAAATGCTGTTCAATCTACTTCACCCCAACAAGAAGCTGTAACCCCACAAAAAGAAAAGGATAGTTTAAGTTTGGTGCACGATTATAATGTATATGCCCTTAAAATACCACATGGAATTAATTTTGCGGGAGAGCGTGTCCCTGTTGAAGACCCGGACGTAAAAGAACGGCTGGACAGGGAATTATTGGTTAATACCTATTGGCAGTCCAATGGTTTGTTGCTTATAAAAAGGGCAAATAAGTATTTTCCCATAATCGAGCCCATTTTAAGGCAACATGGCGTGCCCGACGATTTTAAATACTTGGCAGTTATAGAAAGTGGGTTAACACAGGCAGTTTCTCCGGCTGGAGCTACTGGTTTTTGGCAGCTTTTAAAGGGTACCGCAAGGGAGTACGGACTGGAAGTGAACGATAATGTGGACGAGCGTTACCATATTGAAAAATCTACCGAAGTTGCCTGTGAATACTTAAAAAAGGCAAAAGAACGTTTTGGAACCTGGACCATGGCGGCCGCATCGTACAATGCTGGCCAGTTTGGAATGGCTAAACAATTGGAACGCCAGGAAACCGAAGGATATTACAACGTATTGCTGGGCGAAGAAACTAGCAGGTACGTATTTAGAATATTGGCCGTTAAGGAAATATTGTCTCACCCAGAAGAATACGGGTTTAATTTTGATGAAGAGGACCTCTATACAAGAATTCCCTTTACCGATGTTGAAGTAGATACGGTAGTTCAAGATTTTCCAAAATTTGCAAAAAAATTCGGGATTACCTACAAAACCTTAAAAATCCACAATCCTTGGTTAAGGGAAACAAACCTTAACAATGCATCCAGAAAAAAATATTTTATCCAAATACCTAAGGCGGGTTATTATCCACCTGTAAAATAATGTGGGATTATGTAAAAAATTATTTGTGGGAATTTTTATTGGGGTTCAATTATCTATTGGCATTGATTGCAGCCGTAACAATACTGCTTAAAAATATTAACCCCACTAAAACACTTTCTTATTTAATAGCATTGCTTGCTTTCCCTTTTGTGGGGCTAATAGTCTATTATTTCTTTGGACAGGATTATAGGAAGTTTAGAATATTCAAGAAAAAAAATATTTTAAACCAAAAAAACATACAAAATTGGGCACATCAATTGGTACTCAATAAAAAAGAAGCATATTCCATTGGGGAAGAAGTGCTTAATGGCGATACAAAGATTATTAGGCTTATAGACAGCGAGAAGAAGTCTCCGTTGACAATTAACAATAAAGTAGAAATTTTAATAAACGGCGAGCAAAAATTTAAAAGGCTTTTTCAGGACATTCAAAATGCAACTTCGTCAATTCATATAGAATATTATATTTTCAGGGATGATGAAATAGGTTCCGAACTTATAGAAATCCTTTCAAATAAAGCCGATGAAGGTGTTTGCATAAAGATAAATTACGATTCGGTAGCTAGTTCTATTTCCGATAAAAACATTTCATTTTTAAAAAGCAAGGGCGTAGAGATGTATCCTTTTATGCCTGTTTATTTTCCAAGATTTGCTAGTAAGATAAATTATAGAAACCATCGAAAAATGGTCATTATAGACGGTAAAATTGGTTATGTGGGCGGGATAAATGTTGGAGACGAATATGTAAACAAAGAAGGCAGGAGGTTTTGGAGGGACACGCATTTAAGAATCGAGGGTCAGTCGGTCGGGCTATTGCAGCTTCATTTTTCGTTAGATTGGGACTTTGTTTGCGACAACGATATTAAAGTTGAAGACAGTTGGTTCCCCGAAAGTAGCATAGACGGAAAAATCCCTATTCAAATTGCCGCCAGCGGGCCCGATACAGAATGGGCAAGCATTATGGAAGCAATGTTTACGGCCATTAATTCTGCAAAAAGGTATGTCTATATAACAACTCCTTATTTTATACCCAATGACGAAATTTCATTGGCCATGGCCACAGCTTCAAGAAGTGGCGTGGATGTACGCTTGATAATCCCTAAAAGTTGCGATTCATGGGCCGCCAAATATGCCACATATTCTTATTTGGAAAAATTATTGCGGGCAGGCGTAAAGATATATCTCTACGAAAAAGGAAATATTCATGCAAAAACCATGATTGTAGACGATGTTTTTACAACTGTTGGAACGTCTAATATGGATTACAGGAGCTTTCATATCAATTTTGAAGTAAATGCCCTTATTTACGATAATGATATCGCCAAGGAAATGTTGAAAATATATATGGAAGACCTTCAACATTGCGATCAAGTTGATGTTAAAAGATGGTTGGACAGGGGTATTCTCCAACGGTTAAAAGAATCTTTTTGCCGTTTGTGGGCGCCACTTTTATAGGCGGAATATTTATTTTCAGCATAAAAAGATATCTTTGATCAGGCCAGTTCAAAACCTTGAATTTTAAAAAGGAAACCAGTTTCCTTTTCTTTAATCCTTTATAATATCATTGGGGAAAACAACCACACTTTCGTGTCCGTTTTCGCCAACAGCGGCAATTCCAAAGAAAAAATTGTCAATAACAATCCCATCCAAGGTAAAAGAATCCACATCTCCAACATACCGCGAATGATCCCATGTGGGGGAAGTAGTATCCCTCCAATAGATTTTATATCCTTTGGCACCCTCGACCTTTGTCCATTTAAGTTTAGCCGACGCTTCCACGATGCCACCAATAGCTACTTTTTTTGGCGCAGGCGGAGCCCAGGCAATAGCGGCAAGGTTAATAGCATTTACAGCTGTAAGTTTAGCCGCATAATTAAAGTTTACATGTTTAAGCACATCTCCATATTCAATACCGTTTTCTGTACGGATGTCTTGATGTTGCTGGGTATAATTTTCATGAGCTTCCATAATGCGTATCCCAGCAAATCCAACATCGTTAAAAGGACGATGGTGACCGCCACGGCCAAAACGGTCCAAGCGGTATATCATCATGGGGTTCATTTCGGGCATATAGGTTTTTACATTTGTATGTACATATCGAGCAAGTTGCCTGGAAATACCATCTACTTCGCCACCATAAAACCTGCGCATTGTTCGTTGTTTTTCGGTTTCGGTTGGAGGCGTAGGCTCCGAGAAAATCCTAAAATCGGTATTGCTTATAATGCCATCTACACCTTTAATATTGCCAATCATGTCATTATTAAAAATACCAATAACATCCCATCCTTTTTCTTTGGCATAATCGGCAAGTCCCTTACCACCAAATAAACCCTGCTCTTCTCCCGAAAGCCCTACGTAAACAATACTATTTTCAAAAGAATATTTAGAAAGTACCCGCGCTGCTTCCATGGTTCCTGCCATTCCACCGGCATTGTCGTTTGCCCCGGGGGCGTCATCGGTAAAATTATTGGCATCAGATATGCGCGAATCAATATCGCCGCTCATAATAATGTATCTATTTGGATATTTGGTGCCTTTTTGCACGGCAACTACGTTTACTACCCATACATCTTTGGTAATGCGGTTATTGGTACCCTTTTTTACAAAATTCTTTTGGTAAAATACATCCAGACAACTGTTGCAATTGTTTGCAATGGCCTCAAACTCACTTTTAATCCAACGGCGTGCGGCACCAATGCCACGAGTGTTCGAAATGGTATCGCTCAAGGTGTGCCGGGTGCCAAAGTTTGCCAGTTTTGTAATATTGGTTTCTATCCTATTGGCAGAAACGGCATCTATAATATCGTAAATTTTGGTGTCGGTTTGTGCGTACACAGTTGTGTAGGCACATATAAAGAATGCATACAGAAAGGTCTTCATTTTGGGTATTGGAATTTAATTAAAGACCTAAAGTTAAAAAATATGTTTTTTATATCAGCATAAAATCATTCATCGGTAGCCCCGATAATTTCAATAAAGGTACCGTCGTAATCTTTTATCAAAAGAAAAGATTCGCCATTTTCAAATGCAATAGGCGTATCGCCAAGGAGTTTTATGTTGTTTTCTTGAATACGTTTTAAATAAGGGGCGACCGATTTTACATAAATGGTAATATATTGAACGCCCATATCCTGCTGAATGTAATCTGGATACCAGTTTTTATGCTTTCCAAAAGACATTAATTTGAGCTCTGTAGCGTTGTTGCCTTCGGCCAACTGAAGTACGGTAACTTCTGCCGATAGTCCGCTGGTAAGCCCAGATTTTCTTCCAAATGCTTTATCAATGGTAAATTTTCGGGTTTCTTTCATCCCTAATATATCTTTATAAAATGCCAAGGATTTTTTTAAATTGGTAACCACGATGCCTATGTCTATTATGGCGTTGTTTTGTTGCTGAATATTTTCGGGAATTTCTTCATTTACCACAATGGCAATTTGTTTTCCATTAGGGCTTATTGCCAACCTGGTAATGCCTTTTAAGTTGAAGTATTCCAAAGATGAAACGGGAATCCACTTTTGGCCACCTTTGGGATTGTATTTGTACAAAACTTCTTCCTTTCCCATCAAGATGGTCCCGTCTGGGCCCCATGCCATGTCTTCCATACCTTCAAGTGTATTGGCAATAAAGGCGTCGGTTCCAGAAATGGGGTCGAACGACCGTATTTCCCATACATCACTGCTTTTGTCTATATAGCTAACAAGGTTTGTATTGGGGATTTTACATATGGAACGCCCAATATTTTCTTTAAATGTAAAGTTGGTCTGGTTCTTTAAGTTATTTACAACAAGCTTCGAATTGTCCTCTTCGGGCACAAAAGACACGATGGTATTTTTATCGTACCAACTGTAATACCCTATTGTTTGGTCGCTTATCAGTTCTTCGTACCCGCCGTTCAGGCTACTGTAATTATAAAGGCGTTGTTTTCCATCATTATCGAGCCTGATTGCAGCATATATATTGGTTTTTGGGGTGGCTTGCGGAGAGAATTCATTCCCGGGGGTATTGGTAACCCATTGTTGTGTTTTTTTCCTTAGGTCTACTTCTTTAATATCTGTTTGATGGTTTCTGGTTGAAGTATATAATAGCAGGTTGTTATCTATAAATGAAGGTTGATTGTCATAAAACCCGGGATTATTGGAAAGATTAACGGGGTTTGTCAACCTAAAGGATTTATCCATATCAAATAAATAAACTTCGGTGGCAATTTGTGCTTGAAGCCACATAGAAGTTGCAATAGCAATTATAGATAGGGTAGTTTTCATAATTGATATAATAGACCAACTATGACAAACAAAGTTGGATGTCCTGCCAGGTTGGTATTAGTTTTGGTTTTGACTACTAAATTAAAAAAAGAAACCGCCAAAAGAGTAAAAAATCTTTCAGTCACCTTAAATTATCGATGAATTCTCCTTTTTTGGCTTTATTTCTACATTAATCAGGGCAACTATTTGTTAATCAATAAATTTTGTAAGTAGTTTTCTAACCTCGTTTGTGTCTTTTACGTAGTATTTTGCCTTGGTCTTTTTAAACCCGACTTTAATAGTGTAAGCATTTTCGGGCACTTCTTCAAACATATATTCATCGGTCCAATCATCTCCAATGGTAAAGATAAAATCGTAATTTTTTAAAGATAAAAGTCTGGAAGCGGCCCGGCCTTTGTTAACACTGCTACTTTTAATTTCAATAACCTTGTTTCCTTTAAGCACGGTAAGGTCGTTATTGGAAATTAAGCTTGTAAGGACGGTATTGAGCTCCATGGTTCTAATTTGTGCCAGTTCGGGGTCGGCTTTGCGATAATGCCAGGCAAGCGAGTATTTTTTTTCTTCAATAAATGTTCCGGGCGTCCTGTCTACAAAGGTTTCCAGAATGGGGCGGATGTTCTCCATCCAATCGTTTTTTAGGCGCTCCAATGCTTCCCAGTCTTTATTACGCTTTTTAAGCCAAACGCCATGGTCGGTTATTAGGGAATATTCTTTATTGCCAAACCACTTTTCAAAAGTTTCCTTGTCGCGGCCACTAATAATAACCATATCGGTATTGGGCTGGTTATTTAAGGCATCTAATAATTGAAAGAGCTCCATATCCGGATTTGCATTTTGCGGGTTGTCCTGAAAGCCGGAAAGTGTTCCGTCGTAATCCAGTAAAATCAAACTGCTTTTAGATTTTTTGTAGTCTTCAATCATTTGGTTTGTAAGCTTAGTGTCAAGTTTTTCAGAAACAATGACCTGCCCGAGATTTTTGGTGGCGTCGAGCGATTTCATAAACTCGTGTGCCCATTTTTCAACACTGTACCGCTCCAGTCTTTTTTGAAGGATGGTATTTCTGGCAATTTGTTCCTCTACGGGCATTTCCAGAGCCTGTTTAATGGCATCTGCAATTTGTTCGAAGTTATTGGGGTTTATCATCAGGGCTTCGTTCATTTCTTTGGAGGCCCCGGCCATTTCGCTTAAAATAAGTACGCCGTCTTTTTTGGTACGTGTGGCCACATATTCTTTGGCGACTAAGTTCATACCGTCCCTTACGGGGGTAATCAAGGCAACATCGGCAGAAGTGTAAAGGTCTATTAAGTTGTTAAAGGGCATCGAACGGTAAAAGTACCAAATGGGCGTCCAGCTTACCGTGGCAAATTGCCCGTTTATCCTGCCTACAAGTTCGTCGGTTTCTTTTTTTAGTAATTGGTATTGGGGAACGTTCGACCGGGAAGGGACCGAAAGCATAATGAGGCGTACCTTTTCCTTGAACTCGGGATATTTGTTTAAAAAATATTCGAATGCGCGAATCCTGTTTGGAATTCCTTTGGTGTAATCCAACCTATCAATTGATAGTATGAGCTTGGTATCTACAGAAGATTGAATATGGTCGTCCAGCCTTTTTTGTAATTCCGAACGTTCCTTTACGTTCATTTTAGTATGAGAAACGGAAGCCTGATGAAACTTTTTATAGTCTATCCCCATCGGGAAGGAATCTACTTTTACAATCCTATCATGGTAAACTACCTCGTTAAACTTAACGTCGAGCCTTAAAATACGCTTAATGGAACTTAAAAAATGGCGCTCGTAATCA
The DNA here is from genome assembly GCF_037029175.1 of Galbibacter sp. PAP.153. Classification (NCBI taxonomy): domain Bacteria; kingdom Pseudomonadati; phylum Bacteroidota; class Flavobacteriia; order Flavobacteriales; family Flavobacteriaceae; genus Galbibacter; species Galbibacter sp. PAP.153. The sequence goes on from NZ_JAZEUN010000020.1 coordinate 26,535, forward strand.
TATGTATGAAAGCCAATAAGATCGGCTCCCAACATACCGGTCAGTAATTCTTCCCTCCACGGGAAAGTCCTGAATATTTCATAAGAGGGGAAAGGGATGTGCAAAAAGAAGCCAATAGAGGTATCCGGCTTTTTTTCTTTTATAAGCTGTGGCAGCAATAATAATTGATAATCGTGTACCCAAACATTGTCTCCATCTTCCAGATTTTCTAAAACTACTTCGGCAAATTTTTGGTTAACGGCCTTGTACGACTCCCAAAAGTCCTTTTCAAATTCGGTATATTCCATAAAGTAGTGGAACAACGGCCATAAGGTACGGTTGCTAAAGCCGTAATAAAAGTTATCTATATCGCATTGAGTCAGGTTTACGGCGGCACAATTTTCCTTGGCAACGGCAGTATCCACTTTTTTAGAGAGGGATTCGTCGAGTTCTTCTTCGGTAAGACCGGACCAGCCAATCCAAATACCGTCTCCTTCCTTATGTACAGATTTCATTCCGGTGGCCAATCCGCCAACGCTTGGAGTGATTTCCAGTTTATTTTCATTAAGTTTTACTTGTAAAGGCAATCGGTTGGAAACAATAATTGTTTTGCTCATAATTTAATTAAAGGTTTTCTATTTCTAAAGGGTCAATTTTTTAAGTATAATAAAGAAAAAAACATAAAAAAACCGCCATGTTTTTTAAGAATTCTAAAACAGACAATTTTATTGCTTTCATTTATTACATTGATCTTGGTTAACAAATAAGATTTTCGTTAATTTAAGGAATTATTAGGTTTTAAACGTTATAAAAAATATAATTAATGGATAATCTGGAATACGGAATCATAGGAAATTGCAGAAGTGCTGCATTAATTTCTAAAACGGGATCTATAGATTGGTGCTGTTTGCCCGAGTTTGATTCTACTTCTGTATTCGCCAAGATATTGGATGACGAAATTGGGGGAAATTTCGGGTTTGAGGTAGACGAATCATATACAATAAGCCAAGAATATTATAAAAATACAAATGTATTGGTTACCACGTTTTCAAATGGAAAAGATACTTTTCTTATTTGGGATTTTATGCCCCGTTATTACGATGAAGAAGGCGGGTATAATTCGCCACCGGATGTTATTAGGTATGTAGAACACAAAAGCGGAAGACCAAAATTTAAAATAGATTATAACCCAAGGCTGGAATATGCAGTAGGAGTTACAAATACCTATGTGAAAGACGAGTTTATTGTTAGCCTGACGGATAAGGAGAAGTTTGATACGCTTTTTCTCTATACCAATTTTGATAAGGAAAAGGTCGTGGCAGGTGAAGAAATAGAAATAATTGAAGATGGTTACTTTTTGGTAGGGTACAACGAAAAGATATTTGTGCCAACCATCAACAAAGCCTTTCTGGAACTATCAAGAACAAAGGTGTATTGGCTGAACTGGGCAGACAGGACACCATCTTATAAAAAATACAACGACATTATTGCCAGAAGCGCTCTAACGTTGAAGATGCTTAGTTACGACAAGTCCGGGGCAGTGCTGGCGGCCGCAACTACTTCTTTGCCCGAAACCATAGGTGAAGTAAGGAATTGGGATTACCGGTTTTGTTGGATCCGTGATGCCTCCATGGTAATAAAAGTGGTTTCTGAACTTGGGCACAAAAATATGGCGAAACGTTATTTGCAGTTCATAATTGACTTAATTCCCGACAAGGATGAAAAACTCCAGATTATGTACGGAATCAATAAGGAAAAACTGCTAATTGAAGAAACGCTGGACCACCTGAGCGGATACCAAAACTCCAAACCCGTCCGTATAGGGAATGCCGCTTACGAACAGCGCCAAAACGATATTTACGGGATTTTAATGGATGTTATTTACGAACAGTTCATGAAATTCAGTACCCAAATAGAAAACAGTGAAGGCTTATGGACCATTACCAAAGGAATTGTTTGGGTAGTAAACAAGCACTGGCGCGAACCCGACAAGGGTATTTGGGAATTTAGGACCGAAGAAAGGCATTTTACTTTTTCCAAAGTATTGTGTTGGGTAGCCATAGACAGGGCTTTGCGAGTGGCAAAAATGCTTAATAAAACAAGGAAAATAGAGAAATGGGCTGCTTTGGAACAGGAAATCAGAGACGATATACACCAATATGCGTGGAATGAAGAAGTGCAGGCATTTACACAATCATATGGCTCCAACGATATGGATGCTTCCGTACTGTTAATGGAAACTTATGGCTTTATAGATGCGCGGGATCCAAAATATGTGAGCACGGTAAAAGTTATCGAGAAAGAATTAAGCAACGATGGCCTGCTATATAGGTACAAAAATAAAGACGATTTTGGCTTGCCATCTTCGTCGTTTACCATATGTACCTTTTGGTTTATCAATGCCCTTAATAAAATAGGAGAACACAAAAAGGCGGTAGCCCAGTTTGAGCAATTATTATCGTATAGCAACCATTTAGGGCTGTTTAGCGAAGATATAGATTTTAAAACAAAAAGGTTGCTGGGGAATTTTCCGCAGGCATATTCTCATTTGGCATTAATAGAAACGGCAATAAATCTTTCTAATTACATAACAGAGGAGGAGCAGATTATGGGGAATGTAAGGCAGGATTAAAAATTACCCCTGATTTTTGGCAATGATTACTTCTACATTGTTCTTTTCGAGCATTTCGAGGGAAGCTTTTTCAATTTTATCATCTGTTATGAGTTTGTCTATTTTTTCAAAATTGCAGATAAATGCAAACCCGGACCTTTTAAACTTGGAAGAATCGGCCACAACAATAACCTCTTCGGCTATATCGATCATTATCTGGTTAAGGTATGCTTCTTCCATATAATGTGTAAAAACACCTATATTTGGTTTAATGCCGTCTACACCTAAAAAAAGTTTGTTGCAATAAAGTTGTTTAAAGTTTCTTTCGGCCATGGGGCCTACCAAAGACATGGAAAATTCTTTTAAATAACCGCCGGGCATAAAGACTTCCAGGTTTTTGTATTGTGCCAGGTTGTTTACAATATCCAGGGCATTACTTATAACCGTGAGCCTTTTAAACTCACTTAAATTATTTGAAACCTCAAAAGTAGTGGTCCCCGAATCTAAAATAATGCTGTCGTCTTCGGTAATCAAAGAAGCAGCTTCCCGGCCTATATTTCGTTTTATGTCGAGATTTATCTGTTTTTTTTCGGTTACCGTAAGTGCCAGGTTGTTTGTTTTAAAGGCGCCGCCGTGAGCTCTTATCAGTAAATTGTTTTTTTCCAGTTTATCCAGATCGTTTCGTATGGTAACTTCGCTAACCCCTAATAGTTCGCTTAATTCATTAACGTTCACCTGGCCTGTTTCGTCCAATTTCTTTAGAATTAATGACCTACGTTGCGCAGTTTTTTTCATACAAATAGATGTGTTTTTATTTATAAAATAAGAAAAAAAAACTTTTACTTTTAGTAAAGAGTTTGTATTTCAATACCAAAAGTAAAAGTAATAATTATATTTAAAATGAAATAAATAGGGTTTATTTATTATTTAAAATCACATTGGTAGTACCGCCACCAGCTAAGGTAATATCTACGGGGGCATTGGTTTTCCAGCTTCCAATGGTAAAGTCGGGAACATCTATGGACTGTGATCTGTTGGCTACGGATTTTTCACTCAGCGGTGCAATGGAGCTCCATAAGGCAGCATCATATACATTCTGGTCCAATGCAAGTCCATTTCTCAAACAGTCTATTAATCGCCAGTCCATAATAAAGTCCATACCGCCATGACCACCAACTTGCTTTGCAAGGTCGCCTACTTTTTTTACTATTTCCGGCGTGTATTGAGTTTCAATTTCTTTCATTTCTTCCTCGTTCATCCAGCTATGCCCTTTGGCGATACGTGCCGGCGAAGGCCATTTTCTTGCCATTCCCTTAGAGCCGCTAACCAAATGAATCCTTGAATAAGGCCTTGGAGAGCTTACATCATGCTGAATCATGATACTACGCCCTTTTTTTGTTTTTACCAGTGTGGTATTCATGTTCCCTCTAAATTGAACATCGGTATATTCTTGGTAAAAATTGTCTTCTTTGGCTAATTCTACAGCTTTTTGGTGCATGTTAAAGTCGTTACTGGAAAGCGATGTTAGGTAGTCCATTTGGTCCCCACGGTTAATGTCCATAATCTGGCAGATGGGTCCCAAACCATGTGTTGGATAAAGATTTCCGTTACGTTTTGCATTTTCTTTTAGCCTCCACATACTTTCATACCCGGTTTCTTTGTTAAAGTTGAGGGCTAATAAGTTATGAATATAAGCTCCTTCGCCATGAATGATTTCCCCAAAAAAGCCTTGTCTGGCCATATTTAAGGTAAGCAGCTCAAAAAAGTCGTAGCAACAGTTTTCCAGCATCATGCAGTGCTTTTTGGTTTTTTCTGATGTTTCAACCAATTGCCAACATTCGTCAATGGTCTTTGCGGCAGGCACTTCAACCGCTACGTGTTTCCCAGCTTCCATGGCATAAACGGCCATAGGGGTATGCCATTCCCATGGAGTGGCGATATAAATTAGGTCGATATCGTCACGGTCGCACATTTTTTTCCATTCGTTATCATCTCCAACATAGGTATCTGGACTGTGTTTGGTACCTGCTAATATTTTTTGTGCATTATCCACTTGTTTTTGGCGGATATCGCACAGGCCTTTTATTTCAACGCCATCTATGTAGCTCATGCGCTGCACGGCATGTGGACCTCTCATTCCGAGTCCGATAAAGCCAATACGGACCGTTTCTATTTTTGGTGCCCTGTAACCGGACATATTGAATATTTGCTTGTTGTTTTGGGCAGATGCCAATGTAGCAGCTACAGAGTTTTTTTCAGATTTTGTTTCGCAAGCTGCCAAAGCGCTTCCGCTTGCCAAACCCAAACCGGCAAGGGAACCCAGTTTTAAGAAATTTCGTCTATTATCATTCATAATTGTTTGATTTTTTGAGTTAATTAATTTTTATATGTTCAAAGGGACCGTATGTTTTAATGGCATTTTTATAAAATATTTTTTCTAATACGGCAACAGGTAATTCAAGCCCCTGAAAAGCGCCTTTAAATTCTGGAGCCTCCAACGTTTTGTTAGTGGCAAAAAAATCCCAATGGGCTTTCCATAGACGTTCAAACTTACGGGCTATTTCTTTTTCTGTTATTTGTCCATCATCAATAACATCGGTTCCATAAATAATCCGGTCTTGATATTTAATAAAGAAATCCCTTACTTTTTCATGGTTTTCCCTTGCTTGTAGTTGAATATGGCATATCCTTTCTGCCAGATCTGTCATGGTATTTGGGAATGTGTCGAGCCGTTTTGCCACTTCGTCAATACTCCATTCCATGCTGAAAAGATGCAGGCCGACGTATTTGAGATTGGGAAATTTCTTTAAGATATTGTCACGGGCTTTCATTTGTTCTTCATAGGAAGGATATTCGGGCAATAGGTGCATATGGTATTCGGGATGCTGTGAAAAATAATCCCTGTCGGAATCTACTGTCATTTCTTCCAATGGTAGCCAGCAATTTCTCGGTTCTCCCTGGTGGCCAATTAACAAAATGTCATTATCGACCAAATATTGGTATATGGTATTGAACCTTTCGTCGTCCAGCAAAACAAAATTTCCGTCAAGATCTTTTATAACCGGATCCATGCCAATATTTTTCCAGATTTTCACCCCTACGGCGCCATTTTCAATTCCCTTTTTAATTTGTGCCAAAGCGTGGGGCAACCACCTTTCGGTATTCCAGTATTGTGTATCGAAACTGGTAATAAACTTAGTGCTTCCGGGATATTTGTCCAAAAGGTCATGAATCACTTGCTCTTGGTCTTTTAGTTTTTCAAAAAAAGGAATATCGGTATTAATGGACAAAAAGGAAACACCGTATTTCTTGGCCAATTCCATTTTTGCTTCCGATCGGGTGTTTAAATGTACATGTGCATCAATGAACTGCGGTAGCATTGCTTTGGTTTTTTATCATTAATAATTTGGTTTTAACCAACTCGGTTACTTGCAAAGTAGCTTTCGGGAATACTTTTCTTAAGTCGATTTCTTCATTATTGGACAATTCATTTTGAAGTGTCTTCATAAATATGTTCTTAATCTCGGTGGCTAAATTAACCTTGCATATTCCATTAGAAATAGCCATTTGTACCTGTTTGTGGGGTACTCCCGAACTTCCATGCAAAACAAGAGTGGCATTGGTAACCTTTGCAATATTTTTCAAAAGGTCAATATCCAGGTTGGGTTCTTCTTTATAAAATCCATGGGCCGTACCAATGGCTACCGCCAAGGCATCAACCCCGGTGGCGTCTACAAAAGCTTTGGCTTCTTCGGGTTGTGTAAAACCTTGTTTTCCGTGAGATTGCCCCAATTTTGCTACATAACCTAGCTCAGCCTCGACATGTGCGCCGTACTTTTGGGCACGTTTTACGACCTCCTGTGTAATTTTTATGTTTTCTTCAAAAGGTAATTCGCTTCCGTCGATCATTACGGAGTCAAATCCAGCATCCAGGCATTTTTGCGCAAGTTCAACAGAGGCTCCATGGTCTAGGTGTATCCAGCCTTCTACATTAAACTGTTCCAAACCGGCTCTGCCTAATTTTACGGCCGTTTCCAACCCCATATAATCAATGGAGCTTTGCGTAAGTTGTAATATAATAGGTTCGTTTAATGCTGATGCTGCTTTTAATACACCATGCAAAGTTTCCAGGTTATAATAATTTGTGGCCAATAAGCCTCTTTTTTGCTTGGTGAATTCGTTTAATTTGTTTTTTAGGTTCATGATGATTTAAATTTCAGCATTAAATAATTTTATCGCGTCTTCAATAACGTTCTTTTTATCGCTAAAGGCAGTTGTTCCCCCAGCGGCGGTTGTATTTAAGGCACCGGTGAGATTTCCAAATTTTAAACAGGTTTCAATAGGCTGTTTTTCTATGTATTTTTTAATAAAGCCCGCGTTAAAAGAATCTCCGGCACCTATGGAATCTACATAATTCGGATTGGCATAGGGGAGTGCCTGATATGTTTCTCCGTTATGGAATGCCATACTTCCTTTGTCACCCATTTTTATAACAATGGTGTTTGCGTATGGCATAATTTCTTCAATACCGTTATTTACAGTTGTTGTTTTTGTCAAGGCAAGCAACTCGGCTTCATTTGGCATGAAAACATCTACGTGTGGCAGGCATTCCTTATAGTTGAAATCCCATTTGTTTTCCGGGTCCCACTGTAAATCCAAAGAAGTGCTTAAGCCACATGCCTTGGCCTTTTTAAATATGGCCGTTATATCTTTCCTGATACCTTTCTGAATAAAGAAATTTGATAAATGAAAATGTTTAAATTGATGCAGATCATCCCAAGGAATATCTTGTATTTGAAGCATTTCCATTGCGCCACAATATGTTATATTGGCACGGTCCTGGCCATAGTTCATTACTACTGTAATTCCCGATTTTTGTTTGCCGGTACGGTTGATGAATACTGTGTTTACGTGCTTTTTTTGAAGCGCGTTAAGGATAAAGTCACCAAAATCGTCTTTCCCAATGATGCCACAAAAAGACGTGTTTATCCCGATAGCCGAAGCATTGGCCGCCATAATTGCCGAAGAACTCCCAAGAGTAACGTTCATATTTTCAGCAATAATTTCGGTGCCTATTTTTGGGAATCCTTCAATTTTATTCAAAATCAGGTCTACATTTAACTCCCCAACAACAAGTAAATCTTTATTCGGCATAATCGTTAACATTTATGGGTTGTACGTTTGTTTTGGGCAATAGGTTTTCTACATCTTTCCGTTTTAAAATCCCCAAATCTTCGTTTAAACAATTGGCCGCGCCACATGCCACGCCGTATTTGGCTATCATATCGGGAGAAAGATTGTTATGTACGGCATAGGCAATCCCGGCCGTTAGGCAATCGCCGGCACCAACAGTGCTAATTACATTTGTAATGTTTGCATTTGCGTGGAGCAGTTGCCCTTTGTAATACAGCCATAGCCCTTCTTTTCCTTTGGTAATAGCAATAAGTTTGACACGCGGACTCAATTTACTTATAATAGTTTCAATGGCATTGGTGTTGAACAAAGAAATGGCTTCGTCTTCATTTAAATGAATACCAAAAAAGGATTGCTGTAAGCATTGCTCCAACTGCTTCCCGGAGCAATCTACAATTACTTTCCGGCCTAATTTATTGGCAATTTCAATGAGCTCGCCATAGGCATTTTCGGGAGCGCCTTTTGGCCATGAGCCCGAGATGCATATCAATTCGTGTTTGCTTATTTCGTGAGTGTATTCCTGTTTAAAACGCTCCCAATATTCAGGAGTGAATTCCGGCCCGGGTTCCAATAATTCGGTATTGTTGAATTTTGGATCGTTAGACCTGAAGGTGTAGCATTTTCTATTTTGCCCTTGTATTTCTATTCCGCAGGTACGTATACCTTTTAGGTTGCATTCTCTTTTTATCCACATGCCGGAACTGCCGGCCCAATTCCCCATAAGTGCGGTTGGTTGGTTGAGCTCTCGTAATGCCATTGCTATATGCGTAGCTTTGCCCCCGGGATATTCCTTTAACCATGAAATTCTGTTAGCATGCCTTGGGTTTAGGGAGTCTAGCCAAGCATAAGTATCGATGGATGGATTTGGACAAACGCTTAATATCATTTTTTTGTTCTTTTATATATGTTTACACCTTGAACAACCCGGTTAATAGCACCGGAGATTGAAGGATTATCAGGGTTAAGCCCTAGCTCCAGACATTTATACAGCCCTAATAATTGCCCAACCAAGGTTGTGGGCACAACTTGTAGTGGGTTGTTTAAATCAACATCGACATTCATCCTTTTAGCATTGCTTGTAATAAAGCCAGAATCTCCTCCGATCATTAAGGAATTAATTTTTCTGGTATCCTTGGCAATGTCTTCCGCAAGGTCTTTTTCGTATTTAAAAGTATGCCCATCGTTAGAAAACAAATAAACAACCAATGTATTCGCGTTTACCACCGCCCTTGGACCGTGCCTAAAGCCCAAAAAAGAATCGTGTTTGCATATCACCTGTCCATCGGTTAATTCCTGTAGTTTTAAGTGGCATTCCCTGGCAATGCCCAGCATTTCTCCAGAACCAAGAAAAACGACCCTTTCAAAATCTTTTTTTGCAATTTCCCGAAACAAAGCCTGTTCGTTTAAAATTTGATTTGCTTCTTTGCATATGGCATCGACATTTGCTTTTTTGTTTTCAATAGTTTCAATATTCGAGATTAAAATGGCGGTGAGCAGCATTGTAGTAAAACTACTGGTCATGGCCAGGCTTTTGTCGTTGGTCTCTTCCGGTAGAACAATGCTTAAGCACGGACTGGAGGTTCTTGCCGAATAATTGGCCAATTCCCCGCTTTTATTACAAGTAATAATAAGGTGGGAAAGATTGTTGCAATATTCGTCGGCAAGTACAACGGTTTCAATGCTTTCAGGGCTATTTCCAGACCTGGCAAACGAAATTAAAAGGGTTGGTATGTCTTTTATAAAAAAAGAACCAGGATGGGTTACCAGATCTGTGGTTGCTATAGATTGCGTAATCCTATTTGTGTTTTTTTGAATGATTCCCTGAGCCGTTTCACCTATAAAAGCCGAAGACCCGGCTCCCGATAAAATAATTCGTAGATTTTGATGGGCCAATATAGGGGAAAGAAAACGCTTAATGTTTTCTTTTTCTTTTATCAACATATTATAAGTTTCATTCCATAGCCTTGGCTGGGCCGTTATCTCCCTCTCGGTGTGCAGGTTAACCTTCTTGGTTGTTTTTATACTCATGCTCATTATATTGTTTACTGGTACTGCTGGTATTTTTTTTAGGATTTAGGTGTTGTAATCCTTTAGACAAAGTAAAACAAATAAATCGAAAATAAAAAATCTTTCAATATCTTTTTAATTTAAATAAAATATATGCTTATTTAGTATTTAAATTAACATTTTTCTTTAAATCCGTTCTATCACTGCTCTTTTGGTATCTGTATATGTGTAATTAATAATAAAACGAAAGATAAAATTCTTTAAATATTTGTTAAATAAAAATATATTGTTAATTTAGCAATGTATACGAAAGTTTTTTAATTGTAATTTCTTTTGTTTATAGAATTTATGTTAAACTAATTAGCGATTCGAAAAATCAATCTTTTAAACTAATTAATGCTCAACCAAATTAATTTAATCTTATGAAGAAAATCTTATTTACATTAGTTGCATTTTTTTGTTTGATGCTTTCTTATGGACAAGAAAAGCATGTAACGGGAACTGTAACTGATTCTGAAACCGGAATGCCAATACCCGGGGCAAACGTAATGGTGAAAAATACCACAAAAGGTGTGGTTACAGATTTCGACGGGAATTACGCGATTGACGTAAATGCCAATGCAACACTTGTTTTTACTTACATAGGTTATAAGGAACAAGAAGCAGCAGTTGGTTCGCAATCGGTAGTAGATGTTACCATGACCGTTTCTGCATCTGAACTTGATGAAGTGGTTGTTGTGGCCTACGGAACCCAGACCAAAGAAGAGGTTACTGCTGCAGTGGCAACCGTAAGCGGCAAAGAACTTACGGATGTTACTACCCCGGATGTGTCTACAATGCTGCAAGGTAAAGTAGCTGGGGTTCAAGTTGTTCAAAGTTCAGGACAGCCGGGTTCGGTACCTGATGTTCGTATTCGGGGAATTTCATCCATAGATGGAAGAGTTAGCCCGTTATGGGTAGTAGATGGTGTGATTATGCACGGGACCCCAAATTTAAACCCGAATGAAATAGAATCCATATCGGTGCTTAAGGATGCTTCGGCAACTTCATTGTACGGCTCGCGCGGGGCAAATGGGGTTGTGGTGGTGACTACAAAACGGGCAAAGAGCGGAAGGAGCGAAATTACGCTTTCTACAAGAACGGGTTTTTCTAATTTTAATCACGGAAACTTTGAGGTGATGAATTCTCAACAGATGTATGGTTATTATCAAGCATTTGGAGACAGTTTTAATAAAGAGGACAATCCGTGGTTTAATGAAGAATTATTACAGCGGGATTATAATTGGTTGGATAACGGTACTCAAACAGGAGTGGTCCAAGATCATAATATAGTTTTCACTTCGGGTTCAGAGAAGTCAAATACATACATTTCTCTGGGGTATTACGACGAGACGGGAACCATAAAAGGGTACGATTTTGATAAGTTAAGCTTTCGTATTAACCAAGACCTCAATTTTGGGGATAGACTTAAGATTTCTCCTAAAATAGGGGTTAATTACAATACCGTAGAGAACCGGCAACATTCTTTATATGCCATGCAAACCTATATGCCGTGGGATTATCCTTATAACGATGAAGGAAATATTGTAAATCCTCAGGAAAATGGAGTGCCATGGATTGGGAGGGACAAAAGTAACTATTTATACGACTTGCAATGGAATTATAGCAATTCTCAAGAGTTGAATTTGCTTGCTAATTTCGATTTTGAGTTTAAAATTACCGACCGTTTAAAATTTATTTCTACAAATGGTTACACGCTTTACAGATACGATAGTAAATCATATACAGATCCGGCTTCCAATAGTGGTCTGGCAGATGATGGTAGGTTGTATCAATATACTTCTAGGAGGATTACCAGATTTACCAACCAAATGTTAAAGTATGCGAACCTATGGGGGAAGCATAATTTTACGGCTTTGGCAGCATATGAATATAACGATTATGTATACGACGATTTTTCTGCAACGGGAGCAGGAATAGTCTCCGGAACAGAAATATTAAACAATGCCGCTAATCCAAAGGATATAGGAGGGCTTAAAAATGATTATGCTTTGCAATCCTTTCTATTCAATACCAATTATGACTATGATGACAGGTATATGGTGCAGTTGTCCATTCGTCGTGATGGGGCATCCAATTTTGGTTCCAATAATCAGTACGGGACATTTTATTCGGCGAGCGCGGGTTGGAATATTCATAATGAAGATTTCTTTAACATAGAGGCCATAAACGAACTTAAATTAAGAGGGAGTTATGGCGCCGTAGGGAATAGGCCTAGTTCGTTATATCCTCAATACGATTTGTATAGCTTAAGCAATACATACAATGGAGTTCCGGTAACAACACCTTCTCAATTGGGTAACGAGGATGTTGGCTGGGAAAAATCATATCAAACTAACCTAGGATTGGATATTAGTTTTTTAAACCGCATAGGGCTAACTTTTGATTATTATAGCAAAGATACTTCGGATTTACTGTATTATGTTTCAATTCCAGATGTCACAGGATACAGTGGCTATTGGGAGAATATAGGGGGTGTTAAGAATTCTGGTTTTGAAATTTTCTTGGATGCAGACATTATAAGTACTGAAGACTTTTTGTGGTCTTTTAACTTTAATATTGGTATCAATAGAAACGAAATTACTGAATTATATGAAGGAGAACCAATAATAAGGGGAAACAAAAGGTTGAACGTTGGTCAAGATATTAATACCTGGTTCATGCGTAAATGGGCTGGTGTAGATCCTGAAAATGGAGATCCGCTTTGGGAAGTGGTAAACGAAGAAACCGGAGAGATTACAACCACAAATAACTGGAATGAAGCTTCACAACAGGAGGTAGGGACATCTACGCCAGATTATTATGGTGGGTTTGGTACTGCTTTTACCTATAAAGGAATATCCCTTTCTGCAAACTTTGCTTTTTCCAATGATAATTTAATATACAATTACAGCAGGGAGTTATATGATGCCGATGGTGCATATCCAACGTACAACCAACAAGTCCTCGATAATGGATGGAGCAGATGGCAGGAGCCGGGAGACCAAGCAACGCACCCCAGACCTGTGTATGGCGGGAATAACTTATCCAATAAAACATCATCTAGATATTTGGAAGATGGTAGCTACTTAAGAATGCGTAATATCCGCTTGGGGTATACGTTTTCACCCGATTGGATACATACCATTGGAATGAGCAATTTAAATATCTATTTATCTGGAGATAATCTTTGGACAATTACCGATTATTCAGGGATGGATCCAGAAGTTGGGGTCGATGGAACCAATGATACTAGATATCCGGTTTCCAAGAGATTGACCATAGGTTTAACAGCATCTTTCTAATATACAAAAACTAAGAAAATGAAAAAAATATTATATACCATATTGGTAGCGGCAAGTATTACCGCGTGCGATCTGGATAAGTTTCCGTATGATTCTGTAGCTTCTGATGAACTATTTGAAAGTGAAGGAGGATTGGTCGCTGCAACAGGGGGTTCTTATTCATTGCTAAAAGGAGACGCAGATGGAAATGGATTTTCGCCTCAATTACATAGAATTACAGAATATCCCGGGGACAATGTTTCCTTAAGCGGGACAACTACCGACCCTTTGTTTTATAGCTATAATTACAATAATATAACCACTAGCGGAAGGGTTAACAATATTTGGAGTGCCGGTTACAAGGCCATTGTAGGGTGTAACAAAGTTATTGAACTGGCTGTGGAAGGGGAAACACCCGAAGCGGACCAATTAATAGGGGAAAATTATTATTTAAGGGCATACACATATTTTCAGCTAGTAAATGTCTTCGGGAGACCATACAACCAAGGGACATCCAACTTGGGCGTACCGCTAAAATTGTCTTCCGATATTAATGATGTTCCAGACAGGAATACGGTAGGAGAGGTGTATGAGCAAGTAGTTGCCGATCTCTTAAAAGCCGAAAGTTTAATGTCCATAAATAAAACAAATGCCTATGCAACCAAAGAAGCGGCACAAGCACTGTTGTCAAGAGTGTATTTGTATATGGGACAGAACGATAAAGCAATAGCGTATGCAGATAAGGTAATTGGTTCCGGTAGATTCTCATTGGTTCCAAATGCTGAATTAGGCAAATATTTTCAAAAGACACCAGAAGATAATACCGAAACTATTTTTTGCTTCCGTTATGTAGAAGAATCCGATTATAACAATGGCTGGTATACAGTCGGGTCTCTTTATGCCAATATACAAGGATCGGGCTGGGGAGAGATGTACGCTTCAAGCTCGTATTTAAATTTAATTAATGAACATCCTGAAGATGCCCGTAAAGAATTTATTGAGCCTCAATTTGAAGAAGATGAAGAAGGGAACATGATTCCCGCAGTATATTGGATTAACGACAATTATGTATATCAATTCAGAAGAACTTTTGAAGAAGGCGGCAAAACCTATTTCACGCAAGATGATGTTGATTATGAAGTAATGAGCGAAGCGCAAGGTGGAGATACTGCATATTATTTTACCAATCCTTCTAATGAAAAAATATACGTTACCAAAGGGTACGATATGTATAAAAGAAACGGCTTTCCAAAATTCTACATATTAAAAACATCTCTGCAAGAAGGCGTACCTCATTTATGGTCGCCCGTGGTTTCTCGTTTGGCAGAAATGTATTTAAATAAAGCAGAGGCTTATGCTAAAATGAATAACGAAAGTGCAGCTTTGGAAAATGTAAATATAATTCGAGAGCGGGCAGGGATCCCAACTTATGGAAGTGCTTCCGATTTCCCTGAAGGAAAAGATCTTCTGGATGTTGTTTTAGATGAAAGAAGATTGGAACTGGCCTATGAAGGACACCGTAAATTCGATGTTTTTAGAAATAACAAGGTGATGGATAGAAGATATCCGGGAACACATTTAACAGGAAGCAATCCTTATTACGAAATTCAACCAACCGACAATAGGATTATTGAGTATATTCCTGAAAATCAAATAAATGCACAGCCAACATTGATTCAAAATGATTAACCAAATTTAATATAATGAGGGTGGCTAAAAAGGGTTTTGAGCAAATTATATTTCGACACGCTCAGTACGGCAGTATTATTTTGCACTTTTTAGGCACCTTCGTTTTAAAAACCAACATTATGAAAACCAACAAAATGCAAAGCTTTTTTTACCTTTTTATTAGCCTAACAACCTTGTGGGCATGTCACGATGATGATAAAATTATAGACGTTATCGATGATGAAGATTTAACGCTTGCCATTACCATTCCACCCGGGGGAAATAGTTGGGCGGTAGACGATATAACTAAAAATGAAACCTTAATTTCAGATCAAGGAATTCATAATTGGACAAGTCTTGATACAAAAATCAGGACTTATTTTAAAGTAAATGCCACGGGCGAACTTCATGTTGGATTGAATGCCAAAGCTCCAGAAGGCACATCCACAATTAAGGTAACTGTAGGTAATATCACTAAAGAAGTGGTGTTGGATAGCACAGACTATTCTCTAGTAAACGTAGGGATATTCAATATTACAACGCCGGGCTATCATTTTATCGAAATTCAAGGGAAAAGCAAAGCAGGAACGTATATAGGAGATATTAACGACATACAAATTGGTGGGGCCGCTACAGCTAGTGGCGTAACTTATGTAGAAGACGATTTTTATTGGGGTAGGCGGGGCCCTTCTGTACATTTAACCTATACCACTCCAGAAGATAAGGATATTCTATGGTTTTACAACGAAGTTACGGTCCCTGAAGGAGAAGATGTTGTGGGGTCTTATTTTATGGCCAACGGTTTTGCCGAAGGATATTTTGGGATGCAAGTAAATTCGGAATCAGAAAGAAGGGTTTTGTTCTCTGTTTGGAGCCCATACGATACACAGAACCCCGATGAAATTCCCGAGGATTATAAAATTATTCTTTTAGGGAAAGGAGAAGGCGTGCATACAGGCGAATTTGGAAATGAAGGTTCTGGCGGACAGAGCTATAAAATTTTTAATTGGAAAGCCGGAAATACCTATAAATTTTTATTAAAAGGAGAACCATCCGTAAATAATTCTACAGACTATACCGCTTATTTTTTCGATCCAGAAACCAATCAGTGGAATCTAATAGCAAGTTTTAGAAGGCCGTACACGAGTACATATTTAAAAAGACCGCATTCTTTTTTAGAAAATTTTGTTACCAGCACTGGCTTTATGGAGCGAATGGGGCAGTATGGAAATCAATGGATTTACGACACCAATGGAAATTGGACCGAACTTACCGAAGCAAAATTTACTGCTGATGCAACGGCCAGAAAAGGAGCAAGATTTGATTATGCCGGTGGTGCTGAAGAAAATTCCTTTTTTATGAAAAATTGTGGCTTTTTTAGTGAAAATACTACCATTGATAGTTTTCATACCCGCAACGCCAATGGAACGGCACCATCGATAGATTTTTCTACACTTGAAGAGCCTTCCATTCTAGAGGCTCCCGATTATTTGGATAAAACAAACTGGGAGGTAATCAATTTTACTTCGCAGGCAGAAAGTGGAGAAGGCACCAATGGACTGGCTTCTCTTGTGCTGGACAATGACTACGCAACATATTGGCATTCTTGTTGGTCTGGGTGCAGCCAGGACTATACATATCCGCATAGTTTAACTATTGACACTAAAGAGGAACAAGCAGTAAACGGATTCCTGTTTGTGCAACGTAACGGGTCAAGGAAAGTACAGGATATTGAAATTCAGGTAAGCAATGATAATGTTGACTGGAAAAGCCTGGGGACATTTAACCTGGCCAATACTTCATCTCCTCAAAATATAGGTTTAAGTCAAACAGAAACATTTAGATATTTTAAAATAATCGCAATAGCTGCCATTGATGGGCAACAATTTGCTGCCATTGCAGAATTGGGCGCTTATTAATCTTAATTAGATTGTTATAACAAAGTCAGAATAATCTAGCTCAGGCTATTAAAATAAATCCTTTAAATTTTGTTTTTTAGTTAGTTTGTGTACACCATCATGAAATTTTCATGATGGTGTTTTGTTTTTATTGTTCAACAATGTGTTCTGGATTAAAACTTACCATCCAATTGATATCGAATTTATCTACGCACATTCCAAAATAATCTCCCCAGAACACGTTTTCTATGGGCATGGTAACTTGGCCTCCTTTGGCAAGACCGTTGAACAATTTATCGGCTTCTTCCTTGCTTTTCACCCTAATGGAAATGGCGATATTGTTTCCTGTGGTTAATTTAGGTGCCCAATCGCCGCTATCGCTCCCCATCAGCAATGTTCCGTTGCCAAGGGGCAAACAGATATGCATAATTTTCTGCTTTTGGCTGTCGGTTAGTTCAAAGCCTTCTTCAGCAGGCATTTCTTCAAACCTTCCCAAGTAACTAAATTCGCCCCCAAATATTTTTTTGTAATGGTTGAAGGCTTCTTCACAATTCCCTTTAAATGTTAAATACGGATTAATTACTGCCATGACATAAAGTTTTTAAATGATTAATTACAGTGACTTTTACTCGCTAAGTGAGATTTAAGATGCTCCGAAGCTTGAGTCGAAATGTTATATATTTTTTCACTTAATGCCCCGTGTGCTCGCACCGAGGTGGTTTACTATTTAATGGGGGGATTTTTATTCCATGAGTTTATGAACTAGCGCATATTGTATGAGCATAACTGTTTTGGCATCTTTTATCTTTCCGGTAGAAATCATTTCCAGGGCATTTTTAAAGGAAATCTCAAAAACCTCAATGTTCTCATGCTCGCTTTCAAGTCCGCCGCCTTCATGGGCTTTCATTCTTTCATCATATTCGGCAATAAACAGCGAAAGCATTTCTGTAACGGCCCCGGGAGACATGTAGGTTTCCAGAACCTTTGTGGCATTTTTTATTTTATATCCGGTTTCTTCGTCGGTTTCCCTGATAATGGAAGTCACGGCATCTTCATTTTCAATAATTCCGGCAGGGATCTCTATCATCATTCCGCTAGGGTTGCCATTTAGGTATGTTGGCATTCTAAATTGCCGTGTTAAAATAATTGTTTTTTTATTTCGGTTGTACAGTAATATGCCTGCCCCGTTTCCACGGTCGTAAACTTCCCTGTTTATGTTTTCCCATTGGCCGTCGTTGTTGAGAAAATTAAACTCTATTTTCTTTAGTGTATACCAATTATCGGATAAAACGGTTTCTTTAATTATTTCTACGTGTTTTTCCATATTTTCAAGCGGCATCCCAATAAAAGCTAATTTTCGTTTACTTCAATCCAATATCCATTGGGGTCCTTTAAATATATTTGTCTTACGCCGTCGGCCCTGCTGTTTGTTTTATTGGGTTCGCCCGGCCAGTTTTCAAAATAAATATTGTTTGCCCTAAGGTGTTCTATAAATTTGTCCAGGTTCTTTGTGTGTATGGCAAAATGCACACCTTTAACGTCGGGAACGGTATGGCTTTTGTCTTCTATTACATGGAGCGAGGTGTTACCTCCCATGGAAAACCAGCGTATGTGTGGTTTTTGTGTTTTGTTTTCAATTTCTTCGAGCCCCATTATATTTAAATAGAAATTGGAGCTTTCCGTAAGGTCTTTTACCAAAATTGCATGGTGGTCAAAAGCCAAACCAAAGCTTTGGGCGTTTGTTTTTGTGGTCATAAAAAATAATATTGTAATGAGTAGGAGCAGGGGGGTGGTTGTTTTTTTCATTTTAAAATATGTTTTGGCGGTTATTTTTTTAAATTTTGATATACTTCCCGGCCTAATTCGGCCAAAAAGGGTATTCCAACGGTATCGTATTCATAATTCCCGTCGTTGTATATTTTGTTTTTGTTTACACTAATGGTTGCCGTGATTATAAATTCTACGTTGTTCTTGGTGTCTTGTATATATGCACAATCGGTTAGGTAACCATAGGCATAGCCAACTTTGTTGTATATTTTTATGTTTTCCGGGATATTTTCCTTGATGTCTCCAATGATATAAAACTTGCCATAACTGTCGTAATATTCAACAGGGTCGTAACCATGTTCTCTTGGTAGGCTGGACATGGATTTTAATACAAAATTATAGTCCGATTCGTTTAATTGAAAAAGTTCTTCTTCCTTAAAGCTATCGGGAAAAATAATACGTTTCATTGTATTGTGCAAGGTAGAAACAGGCAGGTAGTTTTTAAGTGAAAAATCCATGGGTTCTGGTATAATACTGTCTCCTTCCACATAGCCTGCGCCTTTGTGCAGGCGTTGCAATTGTAATTCTTCAATGGGCAAATTGGTAGTGCCCTTTACTTCGGTAAGAACGGTGTCGTTTTCATAAAAAATCAAGGGTTTGGTCGTAAGCTCATAAGCGTTGTCTGTAGAGAGCCTATGGCTTATCCTTACAGGCGAAAGTCCTTTGCTTTTTAATGTGGTGTTAATGTAATCTTTGCCAAGGTATTCAAAAAGACGATTAAAGGCTTCATTGTCGCTTACAGCATATATTTTATTGATTTCATCTTCAAAAGTCGTCTCTAGGCTGTCACCTTCTACATAAAACTTGGTATTACGGTCAAAACGGTTGTCTTTTTCGAGTTTTTCCAAAGCCAATAGCGATATCGGGAATTTTACACTGCTGGCGGGGTAGAAGTAATTGTTATCGTCTACATGGTATGCATAATCGGTAAAAGTAACCTTATCGCTTGTCCTTTGTATGGTGCTTAACAGAATTTGAACTTCATAATAGTCCGTACTGTCGATTACATTTTTTATAAGGCTGTTTTTTGATGCAAGTACATGGTCTAAAAGGTTTGTCGGGTCTTTTTCTGAAGCACATGCCACAAGCAGAAAAAGGAGAAATATACTAATAGCTGTAAGCGAATTGTTATTGTATTTCATTCTCAAGACTTTGTTTATTTGCTTTTTTCTGGACTGTATTCTTGCCAGCTGGTGTCCTTGTAGATATCGTCTCCAAAATAACGGGCAATCTTTAAGAACCCATCGGCTTTTTGGTAGCCGGGAACAGGTGACAATATTTGTTGGTCGGGCGTTAAGAAAATAACCGTGGGGAAACTCATTTTTCCTTGGAGCAATGCTACGGCAAGCTCATGGTAGCCCCTATTTCCCTGCGGGATATATTTAAAGGTCTTGTCTTTATATACAATATCTTCTTTTTCTTCGGCATCCATTTTTACCATATAGAAATTTTGGGTCATATAGGCTGCAACATCGGGATGATTAAAGGTGTCCTTGTCCATTTTTTTACACCATCCGCACCAGTCGGTATAAATATCTACAAATATTTTTTTTGGGGTTTTGTCGGTGGCAGCCTTATTTACAGCTTCTGTCCAGGACATCCATTCAATTTCTTGGGCCTGCATGGCAAAGGCCAAAAGAAACATAACAACGACAAAAAATACATTTTTTTTCATTTTTAAAATTTTTAGTTCAGTAGCAATGATGGGGCTTTGGTTTTATATTGCAAATATAATTCCGTAAACCAAAAGTCAATGGTTCCGGAGCTGTTAATCCCGAAAATTCCCGATGGCCATCGGGATGAGACGGTCTTACATATTGAGTAAATATAGCAAAATATAGTTGTTTGTTGCACAACCATATAAAATAAAGAAGCCCGAAAATAAGTTTTTCGGGCCTTTTTTAGTGTTTTTAAGCTTCCTTGACGAGCTCTTTTTTTGTTAGCGAAGGAATATCGAGATCAACCAGATTGTTGGTTAAATCGCTAAACGTTTCCCTTTTTCTAATTAAATGCCCTTTTCCTTTGTGCCATAAAACTTCGGCAGGACGGAACCTGGAATTGTAGTTGCTCGCCATGGAAAAGCAGTAGGCGCCTGCATTTTTAAAGCAAAGGATATCGCCTTCGGATATTTCATTAATACGCCTGTTGCTGCCAAAAGTATCTGTTTCGCATATATATCCTACAATGGAATAAAAGCGTTCCTTGCCTTTTGGGTTCGAAATGTTGTAGATTTTGTGGTAAGAATTGTATAACATTGGCCTTATTAAATGATTAAAACCAGAATCTATACCGGCAAAAACAGTCGATGTAGTTTGTTTTACCACATTTACTTTGGCAAGAAAATATCCGGCCTCGCTTACCAAAAACTTACCGGGCTCGAAAGCCAGCGTAAGGTCTCTTCCAAATTCTTTGCAAAAGCTGTTAAAACGTTTGGTAAGTTTTTTGCCAAGCTCTTCCACATTGGTTTCTATGTCACCTTCTTTATATGGCACTTTAAACCCGCTGCCAAAATCTATAAATTCTAGGTCTTGGAAATTTTTGGCAGTTTCAAAAAGTATTTCTGAAGCATACAGAAAGACTTCAATATCCAAGATATCGCTTCCTGTATGCATATGGATGCCGTTTACTCGCATCCCAGTATTTTCAACAATTCTAAGAATATGCGGAATTTGGTGTATGCTAATACCGAATTTAGAATCGATATGACCTACCGAAATATTAGAATTTCCCCCGGCCATAACATGCGGGTTTATCCTGATGCATACCGGTATTTCAGGGTTTCTGGTACCAAATTGCTCCAGAATTGATAAATTGTCGATGTTAATCTGTACGCCCAATTTGGCAACTTCTTCAATCTCTTCTAGAGACACGCCGTTTGGGGTGAAGATAATATCTTCTGGCTTAAAACCAGCCATAAGGCCCAGTTGTACTTCTTGTATGGAAACGGTGTCCAGACCACTTCCAAGAGAATTCATAAGTTTAAGCACCGCAACATTTGATAGCGCTTTTACAGCATAATTTAACTTCAATTGCTTTACGTTTTTAAAAGCAGCAGTTAATCTGTTATACTGTGAAATGATTTTTTCCGAGTCGTATACATATACGGGGCTGCCAAACTCTTTGGCTACATTTAAAAGGTCGCTATGGTTCATACTACATTATAAATTAGAAGGCAAAATTATAAAAGTGCCCTTTTTATTGAAAATTATTAGCGTTAAACAACTAAATATAAAACATATTGTTATAATTATAACAATTTAGAAGACCTGTATAATCAAACAATGGCTCTATATTTTTTTGTAAATTTAAACAATAAGTTGATATTAAGGTAAATTATAATATCACGGAGAATTTTTATAAGAAGCGTTTTTAAAATATATTCATGAACAGGATCATTCCCTTATTTCCCTTACAACTTGTGGTTTTTCCGGATGAAGAGCTCCCCATTCATGTTTTTGAAGACCGCTATCTTCAGCTTATAAAAGATTGCAAGCGGGGAAAACTCAATTTTGGTATCCCGGTTTTTTTTGAAGGCAAGATCGAATTTGGTACAGAAATGATTATCAAAAAGATTGTCCGGACCTACGAAAACGGTGTAATGGACATTGTTTGCAAGGGAAAACGCGTGTTTAAAGTTGAAAAATTTTTCAATCCTATTCCCAATAAATTGTATGCGGGCGGTGAAGTAACCTTTATGCCCCGCAAAAACGATGGCACCCAACAGCAAAAACAAAAGGTAATAGACTTGATATATCAATTATACAACAGCATCGATGTAACGGTTGCCTCTATTGATATTGAAACGTTTAGCAGCTTTTCCTTTGCCCATAAAATTGGGATGAATATTGAAGATGAATACAAATTAATTCAGATTAAAAGTGAACACGCCCGGTTGCGCTACCTTGAAAAGCACCTTACCAAAGTCCTTCCCGTTTTAAAGCAGGTAAACAGGACCAAAGAGCTGATTCAAATGAACGGGCATTTTAAAAATCTGGATCCCTTGGATTTTAGCGGTTAACAATAAGTTTAAAAGATAAAGCGCTTAAAAATTTACTGCGGCGTTTTTTCATCTATATAAAAAGTCCATGTTCGCCTGCGTAACAATTTTATGTGTTTTTGTATGCATTGACTTCCAAAAAAATAATTCTAGATTGGGTTTATTAAACTCCATTTGTTACTTTTGTTCCGCTTTAAATTATACAACGTATCGTTATGAATTTACACGAATATCAAGGAAAAGAAATATTAGCAAGTTTTGGAGTACGCATTCAGCGAGGTATTGTAGCACAAAATGCTGCTGAAGCTGTTAATGCTGCAAAGCAATTAACCGAAGAAACCGGGACCGGTTGGCATGTTATAAAAGCCCAGGTTCATGCCGGTGGACGAGGAAAGGGCGGTGGTGTCAAGCTTGCTAAAAACCTTAAAGAAGTTGAAGAGCTGGCTGGAAATATCATCGGGATGAACTTGGTAACCCCACAAACATCAAAAGAGGGGAAAAAAGTACATCAGGTATTGGTGGCCGAAGACGTGTATTATCCAGGTGATAGCGAAACTTCAGAATTCTACATGTCGGTACTTTTGGATAGAAGCAAAGGAAAAAACATGATTATGTATTCTACCGAAGGTGGAATGGATATTGAAGAAGTGGCGGAAAAAACCCCTCACCTAATTTTTAACGAGGAAGTAGACCCCGCAACAGGATTGTTGCCTTTCCAGGCCAGAAGAATTGCTTTTAACCTTGGTTTGAGCGGTACTGCTTTTAAGGAAATGACAAAATTTGTAACTGCTCTCTACAAAGCATACGAATCTTCTGATTCTTCTTTATTTGAAATTAACCCGGTGTTAAAAACATCAGACGATAAAATAATGGCCGTTGATGCCAAGGTAACCATTGACGATAATGCATTGTACCGCCATAAGGATTATGCCGAAATGCGCGATTTACGCGAGGAAGATCCTATTGAAGTAGAGGCAAAGGCTGCCGGACTTAACTTTGTAAACCTTGACGGAAACGTAGGCTGCATGGTAAACGGTGCAGGATTGGCAATGGCAACCATGGATCTTATTAAAATGGCTGGCGGGGAACCAGCCAACTTCCTTGATGTTGGTGGAACTGCCGATGCAAAAAGAGTAGAAACGGCTTTCCGTATCATATTAAAAGATCCCAACGTAAAGGCCATTCTTGTTAATATTTTTGGAGGTATCGTGCGTTGCGACCGTGTTGCGCAAGGTATTGTAGATGCCTACAAAAACATGGGCGATGCTATTAAAGTGCCAATTATTGTGCGCTTGCAGGGAACCAATGCCGAAATAGCAAAAGATCTTATCGATAATTCCGGACTTGCAGTGCACTCGGCTATCGAGTTTAAAGAAGCTGCCGATAAAGTTCAGGAAGTTTTAAAATAATTAATTGTATTTATATTGAATTCTTAAGAGGCTGTCTAAAAAGCTGTAAATCCTGATGTCATGCTGAGCCTGTCGAAGCATAATTCGCTGAATGTCAACAAGTCTTCGACAATCTCAGACTGACAAAACAAGTTTAAATAGGGCTTTTTAGACAGCTACTTTTTGTTTTTATGATGTAAACTCATCTAAGTATATAGTTGCTATGTAAATTTAATGTTAGCACAATAGCCCGTTTTGTCTAAAATTGATAATATTTCTAACAGAGCATCTTTTTAGTATAAACTATTTACGTTTTTACCTTCTGTATATTTTTTCTTTTTAAATAAAACGAATAAAATTGATAAATTAATAACAAGCTTTTTATTCTTATAAAATAGTAAATACTTTCCCGCACGCATTGTATAAAGGCTTGGCATAAATTGGGTCGTTTATGATATGTAATTCTTGAATTATTAAGCAATTGTTATCTCTTTTAAAAATTGGTTAACTAATTAATATTCAGTTTTTTGTAAATGTTTTTGTAGTTAATTTTGACCCATAATCAATAATCAAAAAAAGAACATTATGAAAAACGTAAAATTATTTGCAGTAATGGCCATGCTAATAGCAACCAATGCGTTGGCGGCCAACAACGATCCAAAACCAGTAGGAAAAACAGTTGTTAAACAATTATCGACTATTTTAGGTACGCCAACCTTTAAGGTAACCGAAGATGACATAATAGCCAATGTGCGCTTTATGGTTAATCAGGAAGGAGAAATCGTGGTGCTTACCGTGAAAGCTGAAAATGATATTGTAGAAGAATATATTAAAAGCAGGATGAACTATAAAAAAGTTGAAGGCGATACCCTTAAAAAAGGAGAGGAGTATGTGGTAGATGTAAGGATTGTTGCCAAGTAACGCAGGGTTTTAAAAGAAGAAGAGGCGGCCAATTGGCCGCCTCTTGTGTTTCTATAATCTAGCAATTTCTTCCCTAAGCTCTTCCTTGGTCTTTCCGGTCTTTTCTTGTACCCTACCCAGCATTTCGTCAAACTTCCCTTCGGCAAAGGTCAAGTCGTCGTCGGTAAGGTCACCGTATTTCTGTTTAATTTTTCCTTTAATCTGGTTCCATTTACCCTTTAATTCTTCAGTATTCATGATGTATTTTTTTAGTGATTAATAATATATTAAAGGTCAGTATATTATAAATCAAAATATCATAAATGAAAGCCAACTTTGTCTTAAATGATGTTATAGAATTAGGCTGTTAAGGCAATAAAAGTTAAGGATTCTAAAAAAATCATGCTTTTTAAAGATGTAGCCCGCACTCTGTTTTCGGACTATTGTTCCAGCGGCCACTCCTGTCCTCGCCTGGAACCGTACAATGCTTACAGCCTATAGAGTTGTAGCCTTTTGCTACCAGTGGATGAAAAGGGAGCTGGTGTTCTTCAATAAAGGCATCCCTCTGTTGCTTGGAAACATCCAATAAAGGGTAAAACTTTAAAATTTCACCACGCATTTCAAAAATATCCAGTGTTGCCCTATGGTCGCTTTGCCATTCCATTAAACCGGAGACCCAAACATTGAATTTCTTTTTTATGATGTCCAATGGCTTTACCTTATTGATGCTACAACAAAATTCAGGGTTCTTTTTATAAGTTTCGTCTTGTACCGTAAATTCGTATTCTTCCTTTATGGCACTTATGGAAGAAACGTTTAGCCCATATAACTTGGTAAGTCTTTTTTTGTAATCTAAGGTTTCCGGGAAATGAAAACCCGTGTCTATAAAATATACTTTTTGTTGTTTGTGTATGTTTGAAAAAAGATGCAATAGAAAAGCAGAAGTAGCTGCAAAAGAGCTTGTTAGCATAACTTCACTTTGGTCAAAGTCGTTATACAGTTCGGCAATCCTTTCGTGAATGTTTAAGTTCTTGTACTTTTTATTAAGTGCTTTTATTTCCTCTTGGGTGAATACTCTTTTTTCTGTTGCAATCATAAAAGTCTATTAATTCTATAGGGTAATAGTTTTAATGCTGCAATATACTCTTTTTAATTATTATTTCGGGCATTTGTGAATGTTTCTTGTCGAAAAATTAGAAAAGTTTAACTATTGAAAAACAGAATTATATATTTTAGTAGTGAAAAAACCATTGAAATGCCCCAATACAATGAGTGAAAAAGAACAAAAGCTTAGCCTATTGTCTGAGATGATTGCCCTTATCCAAGCAGACCATTCCATCAACGACCGGGAATACGATTTTATTTATGCAATTGCTAAACATATGAACATTGCAAAAGAAGACCTTGACGCATTGTTCGAGAAAAACCATGCCCCGTACATACCGCCAACTCCTGAATCTGAGCGGATTTTGCAGTTTCACCGATTGGTGTTGTTGATGAATATAGATAAGGATCAACATTCCAAAGAAGTACAGAAATTAAAAGAATTCGGCCTGCGCATGGGATTGAGCCCATTTGCCATGGACAGGGTGTTGAAAGTAATGGAAAATTATCCGGACAGGGTAGTACCGCCAGAAATTTTGGTAGCTATATTTAAAACATATTACAATTAGCTGCCATTGCCTAAATTAATATCAAAGTCTTTTAAATAGTTGTGCAATACATCCTTATCGCTTTGATTGCTCAAGCTTGAACTGGCTTCCCTGGCAAGTGTTTTTATTTCATGCACAATACTTTCTTTATAACTTTTATCTACACAATGTTGGTATTGTAGGTATTTAAACATAACCATTAATTTCTGTATAATAATAATGTCGTGCTTGCAATACAACCTAATTGATGCCATGACGTTGTACAGTAGTTCCTTAAAACTTATGGATGTTTCGTAAACAATGGGGGTGTCGTCTTTGGTGTAAATGTTTGTATCTTTTTTTAACATTCTCAATGCCAACAATTCTGTTAAGTAATCAATGGCGTTAAGGGCGGTACCTGGATCGTTAATTCCCGGCGACATAGCTTTTACGGTTATCTCGGTTATTTGCTTAAAGGCCAGGACATAATTGTTGTGTATCAGTTCCCCTTTTGCAAATATAAAAGTACTTAAAGCTTCCTTGGCAACCTTTTCGTCCAACTCTTTTTCAGATAAGAGCAAGGGCACCCCGTCCAGTATAAAATTCCCTTTGGCAACAAGTATTTTAAATTTCGTTTTATGTTCACTTGCAATTTCTATAAGCGCATCCATGGCTATTGTTTGCAAATACCCGGAGCGGTCGGAGTTGTACTTTTTCCATTGTTCCGTTTCGGGAAAAACAACCGGATTGCCATTTTGAGTATCGATTAGTTTATTAAGCCTCGACTTTGAAGAATCATAAATATTTTCCAGGATATTGTTTATCTGTATGGACTGCGAGATCGAATGGATAAAATATACAAATGCGGCCAGGCAGAACACGGTTAAAAAAATGCTTATCAAAACGGAAAAGCCCGGTATTTTATCCTTGTCGGCGGTAGGTTCTATAGATACCAATATAAAAATGCAATAAAGCAGCGTTGCGATATATAGCCCAAGTACCAATTGATGCCTCCGGTTGGAAATTAGCCCCGGTAAAATACGTGGAGAGAAGCTGTTTGAAGCTTGGTTGAGCAATACCATAACCATTGAAAAGCTAAAAACCATTAACGATATAAGCCCTCCGATAAATACGCCCAAAAGCGCGCGTGCGGTATCGGCATTATCTAGAACTAAAAGAGGGATGTTATTCCTAAAGTACTTCGAAGCCCCTAAATTTTCCAGATAGATCATTATAAATGCAAAAAGCACTCCCAAGACGGCAATAATCGATGGGTAAAAGGCAATTTGATTTTCTATGTTCGTAAAAAAGGTTTTAAGTTTTCGAAGTATAATTTTCATGTAGGAGCATATTTTATGGCGTATCTAAATATAATACTTTCTAGGTTTCTGCCATTTTCAGCTTCATTTTAAACTTAAAAACACACGAATAAAGACTAAATGTCAGTAATTATATCTTGATAAATGACAAAAAGTCAGCAAAAGTGAATTGGAATTAAATTTGACTATAGCAGTTTGTACAATTATTAAAATTAAAGTTTAACTAAAAAAATATAAACAATGAGCTTAGTAAGAAGAAATAACAGTTTGTTTCCAAGTTTTTTTGATGAAGTGTTAAAACCAGATTGGTTTGGCGGAATTGAAAATTTTTCATCTTCTGTACCGGCTGTAAACATTAAAGAGGAAGACAATAAGTTTTCGCTTGAAGTTGCCGCTCCGGGAATGAAGAAGGAAGATTTTAACGTAGAAATAGACAAAAATGTTTTAACCGTTTCTGCGGATGTTAAAAAGGAGTCCGAAGAGAAAGACTCAAAGGAAAACGCTAGGTATTCCCGTAAGGAATTTAGCTATACTTCTTTTAAAAGAATTTTTACACTTCCGGAAACTGTAGACAGCGATAAAATAAATGCTACCTACGAAGATGGCGTGCTTGTATTGGCATTGCCAAAAAAAGAAGAAGCCTTGCCAAAACCAAAAAGGCTTATCGAGATAGCATAACGATAGAATGATTAGTTTTTCATAATGTTAAGTTTGGTTAGTTAGTTAAAAATCGCCACGGATTTCCGTGGCGATTTTTTATATAATAAATTGAAATATTGTATTTTAGGAGAAATAAATTTTAATGAGCCAAAATTATTGTATATATCACGACCTGTATATTGTATATAAATACTTCTGCCAAAAATGTTTTTAAAGGCATATCGCAACCAGATCAATTAAATAATTGGTGGACAAAAAAATGTACGGGAACTCCCAAAATGGGCGAAGTGTATAATTTTTATTTCTCAGAAGAATACAATTGGTTCGGTGAAGTAACGGCCTGCATTCCTGCTAAATCATTAGAAATAACAATAACACAGGCCGATCTAGACTGGAACGGTACCGTTTTGGATTATAAACTGGCAGAAGAAAAGGGAAAAGTATTACTTAGCTTTATGCATCGTATGTGGAAAACCGACAATAAACATTTTCGTATTTCTTCGTTTTGTTGGGCCATGCTTTTAAATGGGCTCAAAAACTATCTGGAAAAAGGTGTAATAGTTCCTTTTAAAAATAGGGCCTAGTAATGCATGCTAATTTTAAGCCAGCGCCAAACAATGTATGTTCTGGTTTTGTAAAACTTCTTCAACTTCCCTTTCTGTAATGCCGCAAGATACTACCCTTAATATCTTGTCAATGTCTTCCAGGTCGAAATTTGCTTGTTTAACACCGGGATGCGTCAATAGCTTTTCCAGTACCTTGTTTATTTGTTCGGTAGAAAAAATATTGGTGGCAAAGACCAATATTTCCAGTGCAGTTCTTTTATTCATCATTGTTGGTTTTATGGTTTTTACATCTTTCCTTTAATCGTTGTTTTAACCCGTTTTCCCAGGGTTTTCCCGCGGGCCTTCCCCGTTTTCCCCTAAACCTGCCACGGTATCCTCCCCAGCCACTTCCTAAAAACAGGAGCTTGCACAAGAGCAATACGCCCAAGGTCTGCCAAAAAGTTAGGGTTGTAATTCCAAAAATAGTTGGCATGAGCCAGTTCCATAACAGCATCACTATAAAAACATACAGTGCAATTACGGCTACTTTAAAAAATATAAATCCAATAATTTTTAATCCTTTCATATGCTTAGTCATTTAATTCGTTATACAATTTCTGCAATGCTATTTTTAATCGGGAAACGGCATATCGTTTGCGCGACAAAATGGTGTTAACCGATGTTTCTTTTAGTTCGGCAATCTGTGCCATGGAAAAGCCTTCAAGTTCATAAAGTACAAAGGCATCCCTTTGTTCTTCGGGTAGGGTTTCCAAGGTGTTTTCGAGTACGTTGTACACTTCTTCTTTCCATAACTCATCAACTTGATCGGCCGGAGTATGCTTTTGGATCCATTCAAAAATCTCGTTGTCGTCCTCATCGTTTTTAATCAGATCCGAAGCTACGGTAGGCTTCTTTTTCCTTATAAAATCAATTGCCTTAAACCTTGCCGTGCTGTACAGCCACGAGGTAATTTTGTCCAGGTCTTTTATCTCTTCAAAACCTAGTATTAAATTGTAAAACACATCCTGCACTATATCCTTGGCATCCTCTCCATTGGTAATCCATTGTTTTAAAAAGTATATCAACTTTCCCTCTTCGGAAGCAGATACACGTTTTATAAAACTATTTTTCTCTTTTTGGTTCATTAAGTTGGGATGCGTTATACTATATAGTCGGTTGAGAAAGGAAAATATTTTAACCGATTTCGTTTTTTTATTGTTTTTGATGAAATTTTTATGCCGAATCCAATTATTTGCTTTTAAAACTTGATACTGAAGGTTCTAAATAGTTGTAACAGAATAATATGTAAATTTAGTAGGTTGATTACTTTTTCTTGAAATTTTTTCAAAAGAATATCCAAAAAGGAAGAAGAAAAATGTCTTTATAATAAACACGTTAAGTCATGAAAAAATTTTTATTGCTCCTGCATGAAGACATGCAAACAATGGAGAAACTGTCTCTTAAAGAAATGGAAGAACTTATTAATGCCCATTTTGCCTGGGTCGAAAAGTTAAAGTCAGACGGAAATTTTATATCGGGAGATGGTTTAGAATCCACGGCTACTTTTATTATGGGAAAAGAGTGTATTATTAAAGACGGTCCCTTTCTTGAAACAAAGGAAATAATTGGAGGATATTATTTATTGCAAGCAGCAAGCAAAAAAGAAATGCTGGCAATTGCCATGGAATGCCCCGCCCATTTATGGGGCGGAACAACAGAAATAAGACCCATTGCCGATTATGAATCATGATGATGAAATTAATATAGAAGGGAGCTACAGGGCATACTATGGAAAATTGTACGCCTCCCTTCTTCATCATTTTGGGAAAAGCTATATCCCTATTATCGAGAATGCTATTCAAAATACCTTTTTGAAAGCTTTAAGACAATGGAAGCATGGCCGTATTCCCGAAAATAAATTGGGCTGGTTATTTATTGTCGCTAAAAATGATTTGCTGAATCAAATAAAAAAAGAAGCTTTTCAGATAAATTATATTGAATTTGATGCTGACCAGCAGGATTATAGGCTTGAAGTACTTTATTATATTATCAAAGCCACCGATATCCCAAAAAAGGCAAAAACTCTTTTTATACTTAAAAATATATTTGGCCTGCATATAAAAGAAATAAGTGCTTCAACCTTATTGGGTGAAGAAGCCATCTATAAAAATATTCAGCGGACCAGAAAAAGACTCCAAAAGGGCGACAGACAAAAATTTCCGGGAAGCTTTTCTGCTTTAAAGCCTATGGAAATAACACTTGTAGCCGAGGTTTTATACGGTGTGTTTAACATAGGATATGATGCTGTTGAGTCCAAATCGTTTTTTAATTACAACGTGTGCCTAGAAGCGTATGCTTTAACAAAAACCATAAAAAATCAGCATGCAGACGTAAGGATTAAGCATTTGTTGTCATTATTTTTCTTTCATATCGCCCGTTTTGGTTCAAGAATGGCAAAAGGCAAAATGATTTCTTTCTTTGATCAGGATAAAAGCCTTTGGAATCAATCGTTTATCAATGCTGGGTTTCATTATCTGGAGAAACCAGATCAATTAAATCAATATTATATTGAGGCGTTGATTGTGAGTAGCTAT
This sequence comes from Galbibacter sp. PAP.153, assembly GCF_037029175.1. Taxonomy (NCBI): domain Bacteria; kingdom Pseudomonadati; phylum Bacteroidota; class Flavobacteriia; order Flavobacteriales; family Flavobacteriaceae; genus Galbibacter; species Galbibacter sp. PAP.153. The sequence goes on from NZ_JAZEUN010000020.1 coordinate 58,075, forward strand.
ATGATGGAAAACAATTATGATGAAGGTTTTTGGAATAAAATGTTATCATGCTACAAATTGTTACAGAACATAACAGACTCTCCTATATTGCAATTAAATGTATGCTATTGCCTAATGCAATTGAACCAAGAAGAAGATGCAATTAAAATCATTGAAAAGGTTGAGCCTGTGCTGAGAGGCCGCTATTATTATTTTGAATTGGTCAAAGCCAGTTTGTATAAAAAAAATAAATCAGAATTATCAAAAGAATTATTCCTGAAAGCATTGAACAATGTAAGCCAGCCCGTTAGGAAACAATATATTCTTGAGCATTTTTTGCTGGAATAGTCTTTTTAGTTTAAAATTAATTCAAGCATCTATTAAATTAACCTGCGGATGATTTTCAATAATTTCCATGATGATATCAAAATATGTTTTGCCTTGTCCTTGTTCCAATTCAGCTAGTTTCTTCTTTATAAAGACTGTATTGTAAATAGAAGGTTTTTTTAGTTTGTTTTTGTAAAACTCAATAGTAGTCTGTCTGCCTAAATCAGTTTTGTTCTTGGCTATATTTTTCCAGACAAGGTCACATGCTTCAATCGATTTTAATTCACCAAATCCACCATAAAATAAATCGTTTAAAGCGTCAAGGTTCTCCGCAATGTCCCAATCCTCATTTTTCATGAATTCGCGGTTTACTTCTTTATAAAAAGAGGGAATATCAAAAATGGAATTCCCATCAATAGTAAATTTCTTAACGCTTTCCATTTTAAACACGTTCCTGCAAACTCTTTATTTCGTCGCGCAGTTTTGCAGCTTCCATAAAGTCAAGGTTTTTTGCAGCTTTTTCCATCGCTTTGCGCTTGTCCCTTATTATTTTTTCTATTTTTTCCTTCGGAAGATATTCCAGTTCGGGTTCGGCCGCTTTCCGGGCTGCTTCTTTTTCCAGTTGATAGGTAGAAACCGAATTTTTTGCCAAGGCACTATCCAAATTCTTATTGAGTGCTTTAGGGGTTATATTGTTTTCTTTGTTGAAGCTAATTTGTTTTTCCCGGCGGTAATTGGTTTCGTCAATGGTTTTTTGCATGCTGTTCGTAATCTTATCGGCATACATAATTGCCTTTCCGTTCAGGTTCCTTGCGGCACGGCCTACCGTTTGGGTAAGCGATCTGGCACTTCTTAAAAAACCTTCTTTATCGGCATCCAAAATGGCAACCAGCGAAACTTCGGGTAAATCCAATCCTTCCCTTAATAAATTTACCCCAATGAGCACGTCAAACAAACCTTTGCGTAAATCTTGCATAATCTCCACGCGTTCCAGTGTGTCTACATCGCTATGGATATAGCGGCAACGTACCTGTATGCGGGTAAGGTACTTGGTAAGTTCTTCGGCCATTCTTTTTGTAAGCGTGGTTACCAAAACACGCTCGTCAACTTCAACCCTTTGTTGAATTTCTTCCACAAGGTCGTCGATTTGGTTTTCGCTGGGGCGTACTTCTATAACGGGATCCAGCAAGCCCGTTGGCCTAATAACCTGTTCCACATAAATACCACCGCTTAATTGCAGTTCATAATCGGCGGGGGTGGCACTTACATACAGTACCTGATTTTGCAATGCCTCAAATTCTTCAAACTTTAAAGGTCTGTTGTCCATGGCAGCAGGGAGCCTAAACCCATATTCAACCAGATTTTCTTTCCGGCTTCTATCGCCTCCATACATGGCATGTACCTGTGGAATGGTAACGTGGCTTTCGTCTACCACCATTAAGTAATCATCGGGGAAATAGTCCAGCAAGCAGAATGGGCGGGTGCCGGGCTGTCTTCCGTCAAGATAGCGGGAGTAATTTTCAATACCGCTGCAATAACCCAGTTCGCGAATCATTTCCAGGTCGAAATTGGTGCGTTCTTCCAAGCGCTTTGCTTCTAAGGACTTCCCGACTTCTTTAAAATAATCTACTTGTTTTACAAGGTCGTCCTGTATTTGGTGAATGGCATTTTGCAAAACGTCCGGTGATGTAACAAACATATTTGCCGGATAGATATTTAGGCGGTCGTATTTTTCAAGAACGCGGTTTGTAGTTGGGTCGAAGGCTTCAATTTCTTCGATTTCATCCCCAAAAAAATGAATCCTAAAGGCATCGTCGGCATAACTCGGGTATACATCCACCACATCGCCCTTAACCCTGAAACTTCCGTGGGTAAATTCGGCTGTTGTCCTTGCATATAAGCTTTGTACCAACCGGTGCAACAATTTGGTGCGGGCAATTACCTGGTCCCGTTCAATAGAAATTACATTTTTTTGAAACTCAACAGGGTTACCAATACCATACAGGCACGATACCGATGCCACCACCAGTACATCACGCCTTCCCGATAACAAGGAAGAGGTTGCGCTAAGGCGTAGCTTTTCAATTTCGTCGTTTATGGAGAGGTCCTTTTCAATATATGTACCGGTTACGGGTATGTAGGCTTCGGGCTGGTAATAATCGTAATAAGAAACAAAATATTCTACCGCATTATCGGGGAAAAACTGTTTGAATTCTGAATATAACTGCGCCGCAAGCGTTTTGTTATGTGCCAAGACCAAGGTGGGGCGCTGTACTTCCTGAATAACGTTGGCAACCGTAAATGTTTTTCCGGAACCCGTTACCCCCAAAAGGGTTTGGTATTTGTCATGGGCCTCGATGCCTTCTGATAATTGACGGATAGCCTCGGGCTGATCCCCCATTGGTTTGTAATTTGATTTTATTTTGAATCGCATCTTACAAAATTAGCAAATTATGAATTGGAAACAGATTGAAAATTGTTTAATAATTAGACAATTGGAAGACAACATGTCAATGAAGAAATATTTTGGCATTGACTATTTTAAACTTTTGTGCACAGCAGATAGGGGTTTATCTTTTTAACGTGAAATGACCTTTAAATTCGCGTCCATCTTCAAGGGTTGCAGAAAACCAATAATCAGATGACGGGAGGGGGATGCCATTGTAATTCCCGTCCCAGCCTTTACTTAAAGGACGTATTTGTTTAATGAGCTTCCCGTACCGGTCGTATATAAAAATTAGGGAATTGGCCTGAAATGTTCCATTTGTTCCGTGTATTCTCCAATAATCATTGTAGCCATCCCCATTTGGGGTGAAAAACTTGTCATAACCAATAACCGATATTTTTTGACTTACCATGCCACAGCCATTTTTGTCGCGTACATATACCTCTATAAAACCATTTGGGACATTCTCAAACATGTTATTGTTCTGGTATATTCCATACGGCGTGTCAAGGGCATACTCATAATTGCCTTCCCCTTCAACCAAAATGGTAATTTTATTGTTTTCAGAAATATCTTCGACATCAACTTTTAAAATACTGGCTATATTAGATGCTTCAATATTAAATGTTTTGCTATTGTTACATTCCTTGGTGTCTCCATAATTATTGTATACATAGCTTACTTCCAAACGGTAATTTCCAGGTTCGGTAATTTTAATGGTCTGTTGGGTTTCTATAAGTTTTTCCTGGTTGTTTTCATCAATTTTATACCATTTATAAAGGTCAAATCCGCTTGGGGCGGTTATTGGGAGACTTCCAATGTTGAGGCATAAAAGAGGAAAGACATCGGGAAGTTTTATTTGAGGCGTTGGGTTTACGGTTAAGTCTATTTCTTCCACGCCCTGGCATTCGTTGTTCTTTTCAAGGCGTGCAAACAAGGTTGTGCTTTCGGAAATAATTTCGTCCAATGTAATTTCATTTACTTCCAAGGCAGCATCATCGCGGCTTTTATAAAGAAATACATCTAGGTTTGGGTATGCGTTTTTTTTGATAAAGGCCAAGTCGAAAGCTCCTTCCAGAACAGTATCTTCGGCATTTAAATCACAAGTAAAATATGATGCTGCCTTTGGCAAACTGGCTGTTGTGGATTTTACAGAAAGCGTAATTTTACCTTCGGAAGTGCTTTCACATCCGCTTGGGGCAATTGCTTTGGCATAGAGAACCTGTTGGTCTTGCCCGATATAGTTTTCGGGGTTTGCAACGGGGTTGTTGTTTGTTCTATCGGCCACGCTTTCGTAATAAAGAATTTGGGTATTGCTGTTATTGGTTATTTGTTCTTTTAGCTGAGAAAGGTTGAATACCGTTTTACCATCGGTAGAATTTGTAATATCCAAATCGCATTGCACAAAATCCATATTGTTTAGTACAGGGGTTTTATAGGATGAAAGCTCAAAATCGGTAATATCAAAACAACCGTTGGCGTTGGTAACGCGTGCATATATTTTTTGAGAAGAATTATCAAGCGTTAAGCTGTGCGAGAGTTGGTTTACTTGATCATAAGCATCGCCTTCGGTGCCGTAAAAGCTAACGTTGTTGTTGGGGTCGGGGTTTATGCTGTTTGTCATTACCGAAAGATCGAATGTATGCATTCCGGTACTGTTGCATATCTCTTGGCCGGTTATTGCATTTGCTATGGGCATACCGGGAAAAGGGGAGCCTCCAGTTGTGGCAGATCCTGTCCATTCAAGGTTAAACCCGCCGCTTCCTACAGGGCGGTCGATTACAATAAAATAAGTATCGCCAACCGAGACATCCAGCCATTTTACAAAACCATCGCCCTCTTCCCCGGGGCCTTCGCTGGTTTCGGTTGCAGTGCCGTTCATTCCGGTAAGGTTATTTGTAAGTCCGGCAGCGTTTGGATTTGTGGTCGAGCAACGTATGGACTGCCCAATATTGGTACAATTGGCGTTGGGGCCAAACACAAAAAAATCGTAATCTACTTTAATATCGGTGTTTGTAGGTTGTAAGGTAAATCCCAAAGTACCTGCCCGGACAATATTTATTTTTAGCCACAAACTATTGTGTTCCATGCTATTGCAGGCATTGTTACTTATTTCCTGGACGCCGCTTCCGTCGGCATTACTGTTTATCATTCCACTGCCACATACCGTTATGGCATTTACGCAATCGTTTGGCAATGCATTGGTCTGTGCCTGCATTTCCTTGACCGAAAAGTAGAGTAGTGCCATTAAAAAACAGCTTTTGATAGTTGATCGGGCTATCATTTAGTTTAGGTTGTTTTTCGTGGATTATAAATCCCTTTTCTTTAATAAGGCAAAAGATAAGTAAATAAAAATGAATGTCCATACTAAAACAATAAGTATCTCGTACCAATGCACCGAATAGTCTTTGGTAATAGATTCCCCAACTTGACTGGCTACAGATTGTACGGCCCCCAAACGGCTAAATGGCTCTTTTATAAGGTTGCTCATGGCTTCTAGCGGCAAAAACCGAGAAATACCATTTGCTATATTGCTGTCCAGTTGCCAATGTGCAAGCCCGTAAAAAATGCCTTCGAACACTTGCCAGAGTATTAAAAAGCCCAGGGCAAAAGCCGATCTTTTTACAAACATGCCCAAGAACAAACAAAATGAAAAGAAGCCCAGGAGCTTTACAAAAAAGGCCAAAAAGTATTCAAGGTCAGAAAATATAATGCTGAGTTCGGTATAATCAGAATAAATCATCCCTAAAATCAAAGAGACCACAAAAATAAAAATGGTAGAAATAATAGAAAAAACCACCACGGTAAGAAATTTAGAAAGAATGAATTCTTTTTTGCTAAGCCCGTCTATTAAATTTTGCTTTATGGTTTTGTTGCTGTACTCGTTGGACATCATGGAAACAATAACAATGGCCAGGAAAAGCTTAAAAAAAGCGGCAATGTACGTATTGAAGTGCCATATGTACGGAAAATTAAAAATTCCTTGGTCGGCCAATTGAAAATGTACGTCGCCTATATCAAATTTTATGGTTGCAAATAGGGCGATAAAAGTGAGCAAAATAAAGTATGCAATGGTCAAGACCCTGCTGGCCCTGTTGTTCCAGAGTTTTATAAATTCTATTTGGAGTAATCGTTTCATTAGTTAGCTTGGTTTTTGGTAATTGTCAGGAATTGTTCTTCAAGGCTTTCTTTTCTTTTAACCAGATGCGAGAGCACAATGCCTTTTTCAAACATAAATTTATTAAATGTTGTAGCGTCCATGGGTTCGTTTAAAAAAGCGGTAATCAATCCATTTTCAATTTTTAGCGATCCAAAAGCGGGGTTTTTTTCCAAAACGGCCATTAATTCCTTTTCGTTATCTGCTTTTAGTTCAAAAAAGCCGTGACTGGCAATCATTTCGTCCACCCTGCCCGAATAGAGCATATGTCCTTTTCTTAAAATAATAACATGAGAGCATACCTTTTCAACTTCATCAAGTAGGTGAGAGGCCAAAAGAATGGTCGTGCCCATGGAGGCAATTTTTTTTATGATTTCCCTGATTTGGTGTATTCCCTGCGGGTCCAACCCGTTGGTGGGCTCGTCCAGAATTAAAATCTCGGGGTCGTTTAAAAGTGCAGAGGCAATGGCCAGGCGTTGTTTCATCCCGAGGGAATAAGTTTTAAACTTGCTGTCTTTTCGGTCCAACAGCCCAACGAGCTCCAGTTTTTCATGGATTTTATCGTTTGGCACTTCTTTTATTTTACAAACCAGTTTCAGGTTTTGTTCTGCGGTCATGTACGGGTAAAAGTTCGGGCGTTCTATTATGGCCCCTACTTTTTTTAATGCCTGGTGTGTCGAGGTATTCCCGTCAAACCAGAAAAAATCCCCGGCAGACTTGTTAACAACATTGAGCACAATGCCCAAGGTGGTCGATTTTCCACTTCCGTTAGGCCCTAAAATACCATATACGTTTCCCTTTTTTATGTTAAAGGAAACATCGTTTACGGCGGTTAAAAGGTCGAATTTCTTGGTGAGGTTATTTACTGTAAGAATATTTTCCAAAATTTTCTTTTTTCGAGTTGATTCTATTAACTTGACGAATTCTATGTTGATTTGTTACAATAATATAGATTAAATTTGATTAATTAATAAGAAAACACGAGATGAGCGAAAAATTAATGTCGAAAAAGAAGCCCAGCTATCCAGTAAACGAACGGTTGCTTACCTATCTGGAGCGCTACAACCGGACCACAAAGATACCAATATCTTATGACGACCTGCTTCGGTTTTCCGGCTCTGTTGTGGTGTATGATGAAGATGATAACGATACGCTTTGGATACGTGTTTATTATTCTGAATTTGAACGTCCAGAGATCGATTACCATTTAAAACAGGTATATACGCTTATTTTTTCTGATGGAAACGAAGACATCTTTCAGTACCTTAACATAGATGCCATTGATTATTGCACCTTTGGCAACTCGCAGCCTTTTCGCATAAAGGTTAGAAATATCCTTAACGACAACTATACCTATATTTATGTAAAAAAAGCCGATGCCTCTCGGGTATACGGGCTCGAACTGGAACATATCCTGTCGCCCAACCGAATTAACTTTGCCGTTTACCACGATACCTTGATCGAAGAACATATTTCTGGGATCCCGGGCGATGAATTTATAAAAAATGCACTGCCCGAATGTACCGACATACAAAAAAGTCAGATTGCAAAAGAATTTGTAAAGTTTAACGAACGCTGCATGATAAGGCTTTTGGGAGATATGCGCTCTTACAATTACGTAATTATACCCGTGCACGATTTTGACAATGTAATTTTTAAAATACGCGCAATAGATTTCGACCAGCAGTGCTACGAAGGGAACTTTAAGGTATACAAACCACAATTTTTTAAAGAAAATTACCAGATGGTAAAAATGGTAGAAGAACGCTTAAAACCCGCTTCCATAGAACAATATAAAAAAGAAGAACGCTCTTTGTTGGCAAAGCGGATCTTGACATCCAAGAAAAGGTTAAAAGCATTGTTGCGCTGTATGGTAAACGACCATATTACCACCAAAGAAAACCTGGAAGAACTAAAACAGGAGCTGTATAATTATACATTGGACCTGAAATTTAAGCGCTGCCGCTCCATGGGCCAAGTGGTAAGGGTGGCACTGGAATTTGTAAGAAGAAATTACGAAGATGTAAGCATGAAACGGCTGCTGCACGATTCCTAACAAACATCTGGCGGGGTAGTTTACTCATTAAGTGGTGTTTAAGATGCTCCGATGCATATCCAGACCTATTTTTCACCTAACCAGATAGGTTGTTGGACGTATCGGTTGGGGTTCCGGACGTATCTAATGAGGTTTTGAGTATAATTTATATGCTACTTTTATATTCTCAGGATAAAAAACAAAAAAAAGGCACATTATTCCATTTATTAAGGGGATAAAAATGTATTTTTAGGACATGACGTAATTTGTTAAACTTACCATATTTTGGTATTTTTGAGTAAATATTTGAATTATGAGCAAGAACACATCAATATCACTCGGAACTTATTTTGACCAATTTGTGCAGACACAAGTTTCTGCCGGTCGGTATAAAAATGTAAGTGAAGTAATTCGTGCCGGACTTCGCCTTTTAGAAGATGAAGAAAGTAAGTCCACTGCTTTGCGAAATGCAATTCAAGAGGGAATTGATAGCGGAATAGCACACGATTTTAACCCAGATAAACACCTTCAACAATTAAAAGCTAGGCGAAAAAATAATGGTTAAATATAAATTGACTAATAAAGCCGTTGAAGATTTAACTGGAATTTGGGAGTATACCGTTGAAAAATGGTCTGAAGAGCAATTCGGGCAGGGCTCTGGTTTATACTATAAGTTTTAACCCTTTTTATATAACATAGGTTTTACATAAGAAAAGTCAACACTTCTATTACGTTTGCTTTATTCCCACAAGGTTTTTTGGAAACCTTGTAGGAATTTTAGAGCTGAAATGAATGCCTGCAAGGTCAGGAAAAAGATTTGCAGGAGTTTGTTGAATTCAATTCCTTATAATCAGTGTTTACCGTATGTTGCTATATCTTCTCTTAATTAAATAGGTGCTTATGCTAGCTTTTTTGTTCTTTGTTAAAATAAACCAGATAATAATACATTTGCTTCTCTTCGTCCCAGCCTTTTTCTACAAATTTCTCGGCAGATTCCGGGTTGATGAAGTCCATTTTTATTTGAATATTGGTATCTAGGTTGATTACGTTTTTAATTTTTTTGCGGGCATCCGAAACGGCTTTGTTGGCAATGGGGAAAGAAGATACATCTTCGATACTGTATTTTGGTCCTTTTTCGGTTTTATAATGCTTAAACTCGGGAATAAGCTCTGGGTTGTCCATAACTTCATTCAAGAAATTGGTTTCTTCAAAAGCATCGTTTTTGGCAAAATGATTCACAGCACGGTTCATGAACATAACTTCTTCTTTTTTGTCTTCCGCAGGCAAGACCACATCTTTGGCAAAGTCTTGGCAAAATTTTAAATATTTTTTGGTGAAAAAAGTTTCATCGGTAAGGGCATCTACGCTTAAAAAATTTTCCAGCCAATATTTGGTATCGTAGCGGTTGCTGTCGATCGATAAAATTTTAAATCCTTCTTCTTTATTGGCATTAATAATTAAGCATCCCTTATCGAGCTTGTTGATGTTGATTCCCTGACGGATTAAGATTTCCAGATTGGTGCCTTTTTCTTCAAATTCAAGGAAATCGTGTTTTAATTCTGATTTAAAAACCCCAATGGCATTGTACTTTTCATTATCAAGAACCACATCTGAGAGGTACGCAACATATACTTCGCCGCTTTTTATGTGCGGGTGGTTGGACTGGTCGTACAAATGTGTGGCAATGCTTTTGGATTGTTTATGGATGCTTGGCGGGTCTGTAAATACTTCGGAAGCGATGGAATATAGTTCGTTATAATCAAGGTCGACTTCGTGGTCGAAACGGTAATAATTTTCTTCTTTGTCCCGAAAAGGCTTAAAAAAGTATTCTTTGAGCAACCCGGTTATTTCATCGTTTAGGCGGTAAGGTTCTTCTGAAAAAAATGTGCCTTCGCTCTTGCTTTTGTTTCCTATTCTGTGAATGGACAGGCTTTCTATTTGTGTGGGATATAAATTAATCATGCTTTTTGTTATCTGGTTATGCTGTTAGGATTGTTAAATCAATGGTTTATCCGTCGGGTTTTATGTGCGTAACGGTACGGTAACCTTTAATGGGTTTGTAATCTTTAAATAAACCAAAAGTGTTTCTTGAACCGTGCGAACCTTGCTTTTAATGTTGTGCTTGGGTTAGTTCCAATGCTCGTCAAAATCAAGGTCGTCGTAATTATCAAGGTCAAAACCATTGTCGTCACCTTCAGAGAGGTCTTCGGCTTCAAACTTTTTTACGGGCGGTGCGTCGGGCAGCTGCCCGTGCACATACAAAAGGTTTGGGTAAGTGGCGCCATCTTCTTTTTCGGCAATATCGGCCAATTCCACAAAGAATGTCCACATGCTAAAAAAGTCGTATACATAAATTAGGTTCCTGTTGTTTTCATCCAGGAGGTCTTCCATATAAGTTTCGGCCATGAGTTTTACATCGGTTCCGGTCTCGCTCATGTCAAAAAGGGCAATTTCTTCACCTTGGTTCCATTCTTCGTCGCTTACATAGAAAGAAGCCATTTCGGTACCGTCAAAACCAAAGGCCTGCGATATGGCATTATGGAAATCTTCCAGCGTATTGTTGCCTTCTATTTCAATGTCCCTAAATACATCTTCTTCGGCATCTAAGATTATTCTGAATTTATAAATCATGGTTTTTCATTTTTCAGCAGGTTGCAAGTTACAAAGTTTTTGGCTTAATTTCATTTGGCAACTTGTATTCTAAAAAGATATTTTTCAACAGTGGACGTTAAATGCAAACAGCACAAATATTTAGGTTATTAGCTTTTTGGGCTTGCTTTCCATAAGTAAATAAAACTGTAGGCCAAATAGTATGGAGGCAATAACCAAATGTAGCGGTTGGCTGCCAAAAGGAAAATTAAAATAATACATGGAAATTCCCGTAGCGATTTCTAAAACAATAAGGAAGAATACCCAGTTTATTTTTGAAAACCCCGGTTTTAAATTTCGGTTTTTTATGAAGAGGAAGGCATTGGTGATAAAAATTAAAATTGATAGCGAACGGTGTATGTAAAAGTCGGTTTCCGGTGACGAAAGCCATAGGCTTTTATTGGTAATACCATGATCTTTTACTTGTTCGTCGATGAACTGCCTTACCTGTGTGCCCAAAACTACCTGTACAAGTGTAAGTAACAAGGCAAGCAATAGTACATTTTTAAAAAGCTTATGGCCCCCGAAATTATGATATTCTTTTTTTGTTTGATAAATAATAATAAGGATCATGGCCACAATAAGCAATGCCATTACCATATGGAGCGTAATCCTTACCGGGGCAAGCACAGAGTATACAACGGTAGCGCCCAGCCATGCCTGAAACCCCATGCCAAAAACGGTAAGCCACGAAAGTACGGGGATCCATTTGTTTTTTTTCCAAAACGAAAAAGAAGCAAAGGCCATAACAAGTGTGGCAAACCCGGCAAGGGCACCAAACAAACGGTTGATGTATTCTACCCAGGTATGCAGTGGATTGAAAATAGCGTAATCGTGTTTGGTATAGGGCTCCCAGTGGGCTTTATTATAATTTTCTCCGGTGGTAAAATTTTCCTTGGCTACCTGAAGCGTTTGGTCAACAATAATAACCTGACCTTTTTTAAAGGAACGTCCAGCCTGCCATGTTAATTGAGAAACATTGGTAGGAGGAACATAATAACCAAAACATTTAGGCCAATCTGGACAGCCCATGCCGCTTCCGGTCATTCGTACAACGGCCCCGGCGATAATAACCAGATATACCAGTACCAAGGTTATTTTTGCTATTTTTCTAAAGTTTTTCTTCACTTTTTTATTGTTCGAAGGTTCAAAGTTGCAAAGGTTCAAAGGTTTCAAGGTTTCAAGTTTCTGGTTTTTAGTTCATTGTTATGCTGTTACGTAGCTGTGCTGTCGTCAGCGGATGGACTAATCCCTTTTCCCTAATTACTATTCAAGGTTCAAAGTTCTATAAGTTCAACAATTAACCATTATCAATTAACCATTAACTAATCCCTATTTCTCAACTGGCGTCAATCCAAGTTTTTTTCCTCTTTCAATCATAAAAGCATAAGCGGCATCATGTTCATTAGGGATTTCACCTTCCAAAATGGCCTCTTTTATGGCTTCTTTAATAATTCCAATTTCCTTGGAAGGCTTTAAATTAAATGTTTCCATAATTTCTGCCCCATCCACGGGCGGTTGAAAATTGCGTACATGGTCGCGTTCTTCTACTTCGGCAATTTTTTGACGCACAATTTTAAAGTTGTTATTGTATTTCTTGAAGCGCCTTGGGTTTTTTGTGGTAATGTCTGCTTCGCATAAAGTCATTAAATCCTCAACATGGTCACCGGCATCAAAAATAAGTCGTCTTACGGCAGAATCGGTTACGATGTCCTGTGCCAATACAATGGGGCGGGAGCTCATGAGTACCATTTTCTGGACAAATTTCATCTTGTCGTTTAATGGCATATGCAGTCTTTTAAAGAGTTTGTATACCATTTTGGAGCCCACAAATTCGTGTCCGTGAAATGTCCAGCCAATTTTTTTATCAAAACGTTTTGTGGGAGCCTTCCCAATGTCGTGCAATAAAGCAGCCCAGCGCAACCAAAGGTTATCTGTGTTTTTAGAAATATTATCAACAACTTCCAGGGTATGCCAAAAATTATCTTTGTGCCGTTGCCCTTCTTTTTCTTCAATGCCCTGAAGGTTGGTAAGTTCTGGCATTATCATGTTAAGCAGGCCGGTCTCAAAAAGGAGTTTAAAGCCCGTTGAAGGGACTTCGCTGAGCAATATTTTATGCAATTCGTCTACAATGCGTTCGTTGGAAATAATGTTTATCCGTTTTTTGTTCCTTTTGATAGCCTGTAGCGATTTTTTTTCAATTTTAAAATTAAGCTGAGAAGCAAACCTTATGGCGCGCATCATGCGTAAAGGGTCGTCGGAATAGGTAATATCGGCATCTAAAGGAGTGCGGATAATTTCTTTGTGAAGATCGGATATTCCATCAAAAGGGTCGAGCAGGTTTCCGTAATCTTCTTTGTTTAAAGAAATGGCAAGTGCATTTATGGTAAAATCCCTTCGGTTTTGGTCGTCTTCCAATGTTCCGTTTTCCACCACGGGCTTCCGGCTGTCAAAATGGTAACTTTCTTTGCGGGCCCCCACAAACTCGATTTCAAGGTCATCGTGTTTTAGCATTGCGGTGCCAAAATTTTTAAACACGGTTACCTTGGTTTTTTTGGGGAGCAATTCGGACACCTTTTGCGCTAGGTCAATACCATTGCCCAATGCAACTATGTCGATATCTTTTGGGCTTTCCCTGTTTAAAAAATAATCGCGTACAAAACCACCAATTACATAGCTTTTTACATGAATTGCTTCTGAAGCTTTTGCAATTAGTTTGAATATAGGGTGTTGTATGGCGTTATTATGTTTGTTATTTTCCAATTTAGTATTCGGTGTTCGGTATTTTTTCAGTTATGATGCCAAATTTTTCAGGATGGGCACCCTAATAAATGATTAAATGTCCAATTTCTTTATTTTTCAATAAATTCAAGATACGAGACTACTTGCGAATAACCTTAACCGTAGCATCATTACCAATTTTAATAATAGACGATGGCTGGCCATTCTTTTTTTCGCGGTGCAAATTTACCACATAGTCTACACCTTTTAAAATTTCATTGCTTATTTCTGAAAAGGATTTTGGGGTTGGGAGTCCACTTATGTTGGCTGAGGTGGAAACCAATGGCCTTTTAAACTGGCGGATTAGTTTTTGGCAAAATTCATCAGAAGCAATCCGGATGGCCAAAGTATCGTCGTTGGCGATAAGGTTTTTTGCTATGTTTAACGGTCTGTCGTAAATAATAGTGGTGGGTTTGGTGGCCAGGTCAATAATATCATAGGCGGCATCGGGAATTTCATATACATACTTTTGAAGCATCCTAAGGTCGGATACCAAACATATTAAAGCCTTGCTGTCGTCCCTTTGCTTAAGTTGATATATTTTTTTTATGGCTTCTTCATTGGTGGCATCGCAACCAATGCCCCAAACGGTATCGGTTGGGTAGAGTATGAGTTTGCCCTGGTTGAGGATATCAAGCGTTTTTTTTATTTCTTCGTGCATTAAGTATTTTTTTTGATAAGCTATTGCAATGTTGGTGAAATCGTTTTTTTAACGATATAACTTAAAATTACTTTAAACTTTTTAGTCTTCCGGTAAATATTTGTCTTTTCTGGACATTTTTCTTCAATGAGGAAGTCTTGGTTAATACCATTATACGGAAAATTGAATAGCTGCAAAAGTATATTAATAATGATGATTTTAGTATTTTTATCGAAAATTTAATAAATGGAAATTAGCGGATTGGTTATTACTTTTAATGAAGAAAAGTGGATAGGCGGTTGTGTGGAAGATATGTTTAGGGTTTGCGACGAGGTTATCGTGATAGATTCGTATAGCTCCGACAGGACGGTGGAAATAGCCGAAGAAATGGGCGCCAAAGTGATTCAGCAAAAATTTTTGGGCGATGGTCCGCAACGTATCCATGGATTGCAATTTTGTAAGAATAATTGGATCTTGAATTTAGATGCAGACGAAAGGTTGGAAGAAGATTCTTATTTATTTATAAAATCGGGGAAATTTTTTGACGGACCATACGATGGTTACCGTTTTAGAAGAAATACCTATTTTAGGGACGAGCTCATTAATTTTTCCGGCTGGTACCCCGATTATGCCTGTCGGTTTTTTGACAAAAGAACTGCACGGCCGGGAACAACCATTGTGCACCAAGACGTAACGGGTAAAAATGTTTTGAAGTCCAAAATGCACCTGCGCCATTATAGCTGGACCGGTTTTCATCAAATTATATCAAAAAAGAATCAATATACCGATTGGCAGGTTGAGGAATATGTAAAAAACGGGAAAAAGACTTCTTTCTTGGCTCCTTTTGTGCATGGTTGGACCTCTTTTTTTAAATGTTATATCTTCAAAAAAGGAATATTCCACGGTTTGGACGGTTTTACCTTTGCCCTTATACAGGCTTTTTTTTCGTATATGAAATATGCCAAATTAATAAAAGAAAATAAAAAGAAATGAAAATTTTAGTTACCGGAGCAGCCGGGTTTATAGGTTCACATACAGCAGAATTTTTTGCTGCAGAAGGGCACGAGGTATATGGAGTAGATAATTTTTCAACTTATTACAGCCCTAAGTTAAAAGAACTTAATAAAAACGATATCGAAGCGGCGGGAGTACATTTGGTTAAAGCAGATTTAACTGAAGATTTACAAAAGAAATTGCCCGATGCTTTTGATTATATCTTTCATTTTGCCGCCCAGCCGGGCATTTCGGCAACTACTTCTCTAGATGAATATGTGGGGAACAATATTTTCGCAACACAAAACCTGTTGGACTGGACAAAAGTAGCTTGCCCAAGCCTAAAATTGTTTGTAAATATTGCCACTTCTTCTATTTATGGAAAAGAGGCCACATTGCCAGAAACGGCCTTGCCAAAACCTATTTCCTTTTACGGGTCGACAAAACTGGCAGCAGAACAGCTGGTTCTTGGTGAACAACGTACAGGAAAAATAAACGCATGTTCTTTAAGGTTGTATTCTGTATACGGGCCAAGGGAACGTCCGGAAAAACTGTACACCAAACTAATAAAATCTATATACGACCAAACCGAATTCCCTTTATTTGAAGGAAGTGAAAAGCATTCCAGAAGCTTTACCTATGTTGGGGATATCGTTAAGGGAATGGCAGCAGTTATCGGGAAAGAACAAAAGATTAACGGTGAAATTATAAACATAGGTTCCGATGTTGAATATACAACCCAACAGGGGATAGAACTTATAGAAAAAATAATCGGACTCAAAGCCAAATTGAAGATAACCCCTCCAAGGCCGGGAGATCAATTGCGCACTACTGCGCTAATTGATAAAGCACGAAAATTACTTGATTACAATCCGGAGACAGCTTTTGAAGAAGGCCTAAAAAAACAGGTGGATTGGTACCGGGAAAAGTTTTTATGATCGTTTCTGAGAGCTGTTCTGCAATCTTCTTTGCTCTTTAAAGCGTTCGTAAACGCCTAAAGCATTCAGGTAGCAAATTATTACGCCCTTTTTGCCATCTAAAATTCCCAAACGGATAATGTAATGGTTAAAGAATTTCCAGGCCGGACGGAGGTATTGTAGCAGGAATGTCCATTTTTTCCCTTTTAAAAATGCTTCCTTTGCCTTAAGTTGTCCATATTTTATCATTTTTCCCTTATAGTCGTGATAGTCTTTATAAGAAAAATGAAGCAGTTTGTGTTTTAACTTACCTTCGGTACCATTTACTTTTAAGGTTTCGTGTACAATGCGTTCGTTGGTAAATTCACACTTACTTTTTTTAAACAGCCGATAAACTTTATCGGTTTGCCAGCCGCTAAAATAGAGCCTTTTGTTTTTGAACATAAAAGTCCGGTAATTCCAGTAGGCATCACATGTTTTTGGGCTGTTTATAGTTTCGACAATTTCCTTTTGAAGCTTTGGCGTAACACGTTCATCGGCATCAAAAAAATAAATCCAATCATTATTGGCCAAGCTCAGCGCATACGATTTTTGCTTGGTAAAATTTTCAAAGGGATGTTGAACGGACGTTACCTTTTCGTGTTGCCGAAGGTATTCCCATGTGCCGTCCGTACTAAAAGAATCTACAACTATAATTTCATCGGCAAACAAAACACTCTCTACACAATCTTTTATGTAGTTAATTTCATTATAAGTAATAATAACCGCCGATAATTTTGCTGTTGTGCCCAATGCTATATTTTCGGCAAAGATATTATCTTGCTTGATAATAAAAAAATCCGGGAAATTGATATCAAACCCCGGATTTTATATATTTTATTGAGCTGTATTTAAACTGCCACATCGTATTCGCGGAGAGCATCGTTCAAAGAAGTCTTTTTATTGGTACTTTCTTTACGCTTGCCTATTATTAATGCGCACGGAACGTTGTAGTTGCCCGCTGCAAATTTTTTGGTATAGCTTCCGGGAATAACAACAGAACGGGCAGGCACATAACCTTTCATCTCCACGGGCTTATCGCCGGTAACGTCAATAATTTTTGTTGAGGCGGTCAATACCACGTTTGCCCCCAAAACGGCTTCTTTTTCAACGCGAACGCCTTCAACCACAATACAGCGTGAGCCTATAAATGCATTGTCTTCAATAATAACCGGGGCGGCCTGTAAAGGTTCTAGAACGCCACCAATGCCCACACCTCCGCTAAGGTGTACATTTTTGCCAATTTGGGCGCAGCTTCCCACTGTGGCCCATGTGTCTACCATGGTTCCTTCGTCTACATAAGCGCCAATATTTACATAGCTGGGCATTAAAATGGTACCGGCAGAAATATAGGCACCGTGTCTTGCAACGGCATGCGGGACAACGCGTATTCCCTTTTCGGCATAATTTCTCTTTAACGGAATTTTATCGTGAAACTCTAATGGGCCGGCTTCAATGGTCTCCATTTTTTGAATGGGAAAATATAAAACTACTGCTTTTTTTACCCATTCGTTTACCTGCCAGCCGTTTTCGGTGGGTTCGGCAACTCGTAAAGTTCCTTGGTCCAGTAATTCAACTACTTTTCTTATGGTGTTTACAGTTTCCTGCTCTTTTAATAATTGCCTGTTTTCCCAGGCCTTTTCTATTATAGCTTGAATCTCTTTCATTATAAATGGTATATTTTGTTACAAATATATAGCGGATGGTTGTATTTTCATGATACTTTTTACAAGTATAACATTTTGTTGTTATTTATAAGGAATTTAAAACGACGCCCAACTATTGTATCGAGCGGCTACTGAAAAATTATTGGAATAAAGCCTTACTTTTGTTGAAAAATAAAAAAATGGGACGTATTCTGGCTATTGATTTTGGAGGGAAAAGAACGGGAATTGCCGTTACCGATGAATTACAGATAATTGCATCGGGGCTAACGACCGTACCAACTGCCGAAGTGCTTTCTTTTTTAAAGGAATATACTTCAAAAGAAACGGTAGATGCTATAGTGGTTGGCCAGCCAAAGCGGTTGAACAACGAATTTTCTGATATTGAAGCCGAAATCCGTTTATTCATACATAAACTAAAAGAAGAAATCCCTAAAATGGAAATCGAACGCATCGATGAAAGGTTTACCTCAAAAATGGCTTTTCAGAGCATGATAGATGGCGGGGTCAAGAAAAAAAACAGAAGAAAAAAAGAGCTGCTGGACGAAGTGAGTGCCACCCTTATTTTACAGTCGTACTTACATAGTAAAAAGTAATAAAAATAAGTTGAAGAAAAATCAATAAAAATGCTAAAAGGTTAATTTTTAACTAAAAAAACCATAAATTGATAGAGAATACAGGCTTGGTGTTTAAATTTTTTTACCTTTGTATATAAACAAATTGGCAAAATGTTTGGAACAACTTTTGCATTTTAAAACATAAAGTGAATGAAATGAGAATTACCCTAATCTTATGCTTTTTTATCCAGCTTGTTTTTCCGGCAACGGTAAACAACAAGGAAATGATTGTGCCCCACACAAAATCATTAACCATGACCCATTTCATTGATTCCGATTCATCTCCTTGGACATTGGAAAAAATGTTATCGCTTTACAGCTTCGATGATATTGACGATTCTCTGAAAATATACCCAAATCCCGTTAATAGAAGGGATATGTTAAACGTGTCTATGAACGATACAGGTAAAAAACGCTTAACTTTTTACGATATTACCGGAAAAATGGTAAAAGTAGTAGAAACCGAGCGCAAAACTTTTTCGTTTGGCATCTCCGATTTAGGAAGCGGTGTATATATATTAAACATAGCAACAGCCAACTTTCAAACCGCAAAAAAAGTTATTGTAAAATAAGGTGCCCGAATATTTTTTCCGGTCGCACTTTATGAATAAAAATACTTAAAAACAATCTATTATCTTCATCTTTATAGTGCTTCGCATAGTATTATTGGATTTAGTTTGTATTTTTGCATCCTTAATTTAATAGATATTATGATTTTACCAATTGTAGCATACGGAGATCCGGTACTTCGAAAGGTGGCAATAGAGATTCCCAAAGATTATCCTAATTTGACCGAACTTATCGACAATATGTTCGAGACAATGTACAATGCATATGGTGTAGGCTTGGCGGCACCGCAAGTAGGCTTGTCGTTGCGCCTTTTTGTAATAGATGCCTCTGCATTTGCAGACGACGAAGACCTGGCTGATGAGGAAAGGGAAACGCTAAAACAATTTAAAAAGGTATTTATTAACCCAACAATTATTGAAGAAACAGGAGAAGAATGGGCCTTTAACGAGGGCTGTTTGAGCATACCGGATATTCGCGAGGATATTACCAGGAACCCAAAAATTAAAATTGAATATTACGACGCCGACTTTAACAAACACACAGAAGAATACAAAGGGTTGGCGGCCCGTGTAATCCAGCACGAATACGACCATATTGAAGGAATATTGTTTACAGACAAGCTTTCAAGTTTAAAAAAGAGGCTTTTAAAGGGAAAACTTTCCAATATTTCCAAAGGAAAAATACGAATTGATTATAAAATGCGTTTTCCAGATGCTAAAAAAGCACGTTAAACGTTTTGATAATATATACAAAGCACAGATATTTGCTTTCTCAAAAAAATAATAACTTATGGGCTTAGATAAAATATTAGCCATTACGGGAAGACCCGGACTTTATGAGCTAAAAGCGCAAACCCGTTCGGGAATTGTGGCAGAATCTTTAATCGATAGAAAAAAAATTAGTGTTGGTTTGAGAAGCAACATAAGCTTGCTGTCAGAAATTGCCATTTACACGCTTACCGAAGAAGTGCCCTTAAAAGAGGTCTTTAATAAAATAAAGCAGAAGGAAAACGGCAAAAAAACCAAAATAAGCCATAAAGAAGAAAAAATAAAGTTGGAAGAATACTTCTTTGAAATTTTACCCGATTACGATGAAGATAAAGTATATGCCAGCGATATTAAAAAAGTAATACAATGGTACAACTTACTCCTCGATTACGGCATTACCGATTTTGGAGATGAAGAAAAAAGCAAAAAAGAAGCCCCGGCCAAAGCAAAAACTGCAACCAAAGCAAAAGCTTCGGCAGAAGAAAAGACCTCTAAGGAATAGCAAGGATAAAAGATTATCTACAAAGTTTTGTTAATAAAAAGAAAGCCCGCTATTTTTAGCGGGCTTTCTTTTTGGTAAATTTACTTGTAAGGAAACAATTGTAATAGCTACATAATAGAGAAAGCAAGTAATAATGATTCAACAAACTACCAATCAAACCCTGCAACAATTAAAGGAAATCATCCTGCTTTTTAACGCTCAACAATATGCAAAACCCCTTCAAGTCTTGAACGGCTCATCGATAGGGATGCACGTAAGGCATATTTTGGAATTTTACCAATGCTTGATGCTGTCCATAGAAATTGGGGAAGTAAATTACGACACAAGAAACCGCGACTTAAAATTAGAAACACAACCAAAACATGCTACTGTGTTAATTGAAGAAATTATGGCATTTATAAAATCTGTAAAAAAGGATGTAAACTTGCTTTTAAAGGGTAGCTATTGCAATGAGGACGCTTCAAGGCAAATAGAAGTTTCCACAAATTTAAACCGGGAGTTAGTTTATAACATAGAGCATATGGTACACCATTTGGCCATTATTAAAATTGGCTTGAAAGAACTGGACCCAACAATAGTTCTAAATCAACAATTCGGGGTGGCCGCTTCTACCATAAGAAATAAAAACATATGTGCACAGTAAGTTACATACCTACGGAAAAAGGCTTTTATTTAACTTCAAACCGGGACGAGGACCCGCTACGAAAAACTACGTCGCCGCAACATGTTTATATGGAGGATAAATTAAAATTATTGGCCCCCATTGATACTGAAAAGGGCGGGAGTTGGATTGCTACCGACAACAAATCGAAGGTTGCCTGCATTTTAAACGGTGCTTTTGAAAAACACCAACGTAAACTTCCTTACCGAAAAAGCAGGGGGCATTTTGTTTTTGAAGCCTTTGAATCCCCTTCATTTTTAAACTTTATGCAAAATGTAGAACTCCAGAACATAGAGCCCTTCACCTTGATTTTAATAGACGAACATTTGCAGGTGCTTGTTTGGGACGGAACAAAAAAACACATGCATTTTCTAAGTAAGGAAATTCCTCATCTATGGTCATCGGCAACTTTATACAATGAAGAAGCTCATCAGAAAAAACTGGAAGTATTTCAAACTTTTTTGGCAACCGGGAATATAACTTCAGAAACGATATTGAAACTTCACGGTATTCATGCAAACAACTCTTTTGTGCTCAACATGCCGCAGGTAAAAACGGTAAGTACCACACAAGTAGAGGCCTTAAATAATAGTATTGGGCTAACATACTATAAAAAAGCAAAAATAGATGAGAAACAAAAAATATTACGTTGAAAGAGCAGCGGCAATTATTGCAGCGGTAATCCTTATCCAAACTTTGTACTTTAAATTTACTGCACATCCGGACAGCGTAAAACTGTTTACGGAATTGGGCGCAGAACCTGTGGGAAGAATTGGCTTGGGGTGTTTGGAGTTAATAACCGGAATTTTGTTGCTTTATAGAAAAACATCCCACATAGGTGCTATCATCGGTGTGGGGATGATGATTGGCGCAATTGTATCGCATGTAGCCATAATAGGCATAAATTTTAACAGCGATGGAGGTACCTTGTTTACCTTGGCTTGTGTAACCCTTGTTTGCTGTATTGTGGTATTATTGACCAAAGATGTAAAACTCCCTATTTTGGGTAAACGATGAAATTGAAGCAGCTGTATATAAAACTAACTTCGTGGGAATATTGGCCCATGTGGGTTTTGTATGTACCTGTTTTTTTGCAGCATTATTGGTTGTCCGTCAAAGCAAAAAGCCTGTTTTATTTTTTAAAGGTAAATCCTGCGATTGGCGAAGGTTTTATTTTAAGCGATACAAAATACACAACCCTGCAACTGGTCCCGGAGGTCTACAGGCCAAAGACCGTATTAATTGCCAAAGGGAGTACCTTAAAGGCATTAAAGGCAACATTGCAAGACAATAACCTCCATTTTCCAATAATTGTTAAGCCAAATATAGGTTTTCGCGGACTTTTGGTGCATTTGTGCAAAAATGAAGAAGATTTAAAGGGCATACACTTTAACAAAGCCGATTATATTGTTCAGGAATATATAGCATACCCTGTGGAAGTGGGTATTTTTTATTATCGGTTTCCCAATAAAATTTCGGGGCAAATTCCTTCAATTACCTTAAAGGAATTTTTAACCGTTACCGGGAACGGAACCCATACCCTTGAGGAATTGATAAAAGAGAAACCGCGTGCTTTGCTTCAGTATAAAAAATTAGAAAAAAAATTTAAGCACAAATGGCATTATGTTGTTCCGGAAGGAAAAACCATTAAACTTGAAACCATAGGAAATCATAACCGGGGCACAAAGTTTATCAATGGAAATGCTATTTTGGACAACCAATTGTTAAAGGTTTTCGATGATCTAAACGGGCAAATGCCAGGTTTTTTTTACGGTAGGTTTGATATTAAGGCCAAATCAATAAACGATTTAAAACACGGCAAGAATTTTAAAATACTGGAAGTAAATGGCATCGGGGCAGAACCAACCCATATTTACGACCCATCGTATAAACTTTTTAATGCTTGGAAGGAAATGCTTCATTTATGGAAGGTTGCTTATCAAATAGCAATGCTGAATAAAGAAAAAGGAGAGAAATTCCCTGTTTTTTCCGAAGCGAAAAAGCGTTATTTACAATACAAAAACTATAAAAAAATTGCATTTACCCATTGAGCTCTTTTAAACTTTTTTAAATTGGCTAAAAATTCCCTTTTTTATGAATTCTAGAGAATCGCAGTTAAAAGCAATCGACCGTTTGTTGACCATTATGGACGAACTTCGTGAAAAGTGTCCGTGGGATAAAAAGCAAACCTTGGAATCTTTACGGCATTTAACCATTGAAGAAACTTACGAATTGGGCGATGCCATTCTGGATAATGACCTAGAAGAAGTTAGAAAAGAATTGGGAGATTTATTGTTGCATATAGTTTTTTATGCCAAAATAGGGAGCGAGACCAATCATTTCGATATAGCCGATGTGGCCAATGGCATATGTGATAAATTAATTAACCGGCACCCGCATATTTATGGAGATGTAAAAGTATCCAACGAAGAAGAAGTAAAACAAAATTGGGAGAACTTAAAATTGAAAGAAGGGAAAAAAAGTGTTCTGGAAGGCGTTCCCAAAAGTTTGCCGGCATTGGTCAAGGCGAGCAGGATTCAAGATAAAGTGGCCGGAGTTGGTTTTGATTGGGAAGAACCCCGGCAGGTTTTTGAGAAATTACAGGAAGAGCTCGGCGAATTACAAGAGGAAATCAACAAGGCCGAACATGATAAAATTGAAGCCGAATTTGGAGATGTTATGTTTTCAATGATTAACTACGCACGCTTTTTAAAGGTAAACCCCGAAGATGCACTGGAGCGCACCAACAAAAAATTCATTAAACGTTTTCAATATTTGGAGAAAAAATCCAAGGAATTGGGAAAATCGTTAAAAGAAATGACCCTTGCCGAAATGAACGTGTTCTGGGAAGAAGCAAAGAAAATCTAACACAGGTTTTCCAACACCTCCAGTTTAATTTAAAATTCAAAACCTGTTCTTCATTAGGACATCAAAAGGGTAAAATGTATCTTTGCGCCCTCAAAACAGTTCCATGATCTTAGAACGATATACGAGAGAATTTAATTATAATTTACGTTTGGCCTTTCCCGTTATTTTAGGGATGCTCGGACATACTTTTGTGGCTTTTGCCGATAACGTAATGGTTGGACAATTGGGTACAGCCGAACTGGCCGCAGTTTCATTGGGGAACAGCTTTATATTTATTGCCATGTCTTTGGGAATAGGCTTTTCTACGGCAATTACACCTTTGGTTGCCGAAGCCGATGGAGCCGGAAACATAGAGCAGGGGCGCTCGGCACTTAAACACGGACTCTTTTTATCTACCCTTATTGGCCTTGTGCTATTTGTGATCTTGCTTTTTGCAAAACCATTAATGTATTTAATGGATCAACCGCGCGAAGTTGTAGAGTTGGCATTACCTTATTTAGATTTGGTAGCATTTTCGTTGGTACCACTTATTATGTTTCAGGCTTTAAAGCAATTTTCAGATGGCCTCTCGCAAACAAAATATCCCATGTATGCCACTGTTGTGGCAAATATTGTAAATATTGTACTTAACTACTTATTTATCTTCGGAAAATTTGGCTTTCCACAATTGGGCATTATCGGTGCAGCCATTGGCACATTGGTGTCACGCTTTATGATGGTTGTTTTTCTTTGGTGGCTATTTACCACAAATAGTAAGATCAAGAAGTATGTAACACACTTTAAATGGAAGGTTATCGAGGGCAAAATGATAAAAAAAGTCATAAACCTGGGCTTGCCATCGGCCTTACAAATGTTTTTTGAGGTTGCTATTTTCACATCGGCTGTTTGGTTAAGCGGTGTCTTGGGAAAAAACCCACAAGCTGCCAACCAAATAGCGCTTAACTTATCGAGCATGACATATATGGTTGGTGTTGGCCTTAGCGTTGCGGCCATGGTGCGTGTTGGAAACCAAAAAGGATTAAAAAACTTTAGGGAACTCCGTAGGATAGCCATTTCTGTGTTCTTTCTTACATTTATCCTGGAAGTTATCTTTGCGCTTTTCTTTATATTTTTCCGTAATTGGTTGCCCACCATATATTTGGACCAAAACGATATGATAAATCTTGCCGATAACACCGAAGTTATTTTATTAGCTTCGCAATTATTATTGATTGCGGCCTTTTTTCAAATTTCCGATGGGCTTCAGGTTACTTTCCTGGGTGCTTTACGAGGATTACAGGACGTAGTTATACCAACTATAATTACTTTTGTGGCCTATTGGATTATCGGTTTCCCCATCTCTTATTACTTTGGATTGAAAACTTCCTTGGGAAATATGGGTATTTGGATAGGTTTGTTGTCCGGACTTACAATAGCAGCTATATTTTTGTATTTTAGATTCAATTACCTAACAAGAAAACTTATTCATGCTAAAGAAAGCATACAGGAAGAATAAAATGGTAAGAAAATAAAGCGATAGGGACATACAGCCCCGTAAATAACTAATAACGTATACAATAAATGGAACTACCAAAATTTTTATTAGGCGATAATACCGATTATCCAGATGCTATTTTTATCATCCATACCGATTACCCGCGCTTTGTTATCAACCTTGAAAACGATGAGGTTGAATGGCTGGAAGATTTTTCTGCTGAAGATGAAAAAGAATTGGCCACAGAAGCCGAAAACCTCATTCAAGCAGCCAACGATTTCTACGACCGGGAAATAAGTAGATATGAAGAATAATAAATATGATTGATAAACTGGTAGCATACGACCAAAAACTGTTTTTGTATTTAAACGGGCTTGGCAATACCGAATGGGATGCTTTTTGGATGTTCATGACAAACAAATGGTCGTCCATTCCATTATATGCCTTGTTGTTAATACTTGTTCTCTATGTTTTTAAATGGAAAAAAACAATATTGATACTCGTTCTTGTGGCATTGATGATTACCGCTACCGATCAGCTTGCAAATCTCTTTAAATATGGATTTGAACGCTTGCGCCCTTGCCATGAGGAGTTAATTGCACAGCAAATGCGCTTGGTCAAAGCTTATTGCGGTGGCCAATTTGGCTATTTTTCTGCCCATGCCTCCAATGCTTTTGTTGTAGTTACGTTTTTTTCGGTCTTATTAAAAAAATATTATAAATGGTTGCCTTTTTTATTGGTAATTTGGGGTATTACCGTTGCCTATAGCCGTATTTACATAGGGGTACATTATCCTTTGGATATAATTACCGGAATTTCCATCGGGATGCTTCTGGGCTGGCTGTTTACCAAACTGTACCATATAATGGTTGATAAGTTTATGAGTTAAGAGTTTAGTGTTATGCTGTTATGTTGTTACGATGCTATGCTGTTATGTTGCATGTCGTTGTTCGTTGATAGTTACTCTTTATTCTCATTATTAGACCTATTAACAATTTCCCTAGTCCCTTTTCAAAGTAGTAGTCACTTCGACGAAGGAGAAGTCGCATAATATCTATAAGTTAATGAGTTAATGAATAAATGAGAAAAGGGTTTTTGTTTCAGAGGTTCAAAGATGCAAAGTTACAAAGGTTCAAAGGTTGGTTATAGTTATTAGAGGCGTACAACCCTCAACCCTCAACTCTAAACTCTCAACTAACAATTAACTCTTCACGGTTTTATGCAGCGACTCTAATAATTGCGGGCGGTCTTTTAATTCTAATCTTGCAATAATATAGAAATGGTTCATCCAATGACTTAGCTTGTCCATAATTTCATTTCTATTTTTAGTACTATCTTCTTTTAATCCTTTTATTTTATAGTAACTTTCGTAGCTTTTCTTTAATTTTTCCAGCGTGGCCATAGACTTTTCTATTTCGTCTTTGTATAAATTAAACTGATCTAGTTTTTTTTGATATCCGTTGTCTTTGGCGATTGTTTGATAAAAAACCGATACGTTCTGCAGCCAAGATGCAAATTGCTTGGGCGGATTTTTGTCGATCCTGAGGATTTTTAGTGCTGGTTTATTGGTGTCCATGGCAACTTTGGTTATGGCACGGTGCCTGTTGTAGGTTAAATTGACCTGCTGTTTCACCTTTTTATAGGCCAATGAGGCTATTCTTAGGTTTTTCTCAAAATCTGTTACAATATTGCATCTTTCTTTTACCTCCTTTAATAATATTTTCCCCTCGTCTAGCTTGGCTTCATTGTATCCGGAATTTTCCATGGATAATTTTATGGCATTTACCAGTTCGGCATGTAGCCTTACACGACAGAGTATGATTTATAATTATTAATTCTTAATAGTTCTCTATCTTCATAATATGATGATATACAGAAAAAGAAGACCATTATTAATATAATTCCCAATTTTCCATACAATGATTCCCTTATTAGACTGATAAAATTCTTCAATAACTTATTTGTTTTATACGAAAGCCTTGTTAAATATCATCTTAATCAATTAAAAAATAAAATGATTTTTGTAATCAACAAGAAGTCAATTAAATTCAGATAATAACAATTAAGATATTATTTCTTTTTTAAAAAGATATCCGTTAAGGGGGTAAAGAAAAATCAAAAAGAAAATCAAACCAAAGGCTAGTTCGTAAACTTCCCACTTTCTATCGGCAGGAATAAGGGCAACTACAACGGTAGCAGCTATAAAGGCAATGGTTTGGTGCCATTTTACAACCGGGACGGCAAATTTATCGGCTAAATTTTTAACCCAGCCCATTTTACGGTACATAAGTGGTACGGCAAGCAGGTAAACAACCATGCCGATCATGAGCAACTGGCTAAAAATGATTTTATTTATTTTGGTATCGCCCACTACAAGGTTGTGCAGGTTGGTTTCCTTTTGTGCATTGTGCTGCAAAAAGTATTCGCCGGATTCTATCCCGAAAATACGTTGCCCCCAGGATATCTCTTCGCCGGCACCAAAGAAAAAGACAATGGCAAAAAGCAAAACGCCCAGCTTCCAGGTAATAGATTTGCCTTTACTTATGGTAAACAATCGCACTAGGCACAGCAAACTTATACAAAGCAGCATAAATGCAGTGCCGTTTTCTACGGTATGGTCTTCGGCGGCATATGTATTGTTAAAATAATCAGGATTGGTAAATCCTAGGTACAAACTGTAAATCAATATAATTCCCAAAAGGGCATATCCTAACTTTTCGGTTTTGTTAAATGCCATATTTTATTTCTTTTTAATGATGTAGTACGAACTTGTAAGCCTTGCTTTGTATGCGCGGTCTTTGGGGTTTGCCGTATAATTTATGTCGTATTTTTCTTTATAATCGATAGAATAATCTTTTTCAAAGATACGTTTTAATTCGTCTTTTTTATCGTCTGCTACCAAAATTCCAAATTCTTCTTCGGTTGGTATGTTAAGGTGCCCACCATGTTGAATTTCTGGGGCCGAATGTCCCAAATGCCATATCATTTCAGGGGCGGGTTCGCCTAAGGAGTACAATGGCAGAGAAGTTTCGAGCGTATTTATATTGTTAAATTCTTCATTGGTATTAAAAGTATTGGCCAACGGAAAACCAACAAGTAAAATGACAATAACAAAACCAATAGTGAGGTAAAAGACCTTTTCGGTGTCTTTCTTCCGAAGAAAAAACACAATACCGGCACCAATGGCAAACAATAAAATGGCCGTAAGGATGAAAGATGGGTAATGGCCGCTTAATTTATCTTTTAAGAAGATGAATCCCCCAATAGGGAAGGCAATCCCGATAAGGGCAATAAGTCCAAAATTGAAATATACCGGAAAACGCTCGCCTTTTTTTATGTTATTAAAATGATTTACAAGGTATTCTATATAAAAAGCAGTATTAAAGGCCATCGGGATTAGCACCGGGAGCAAATATCTCGATTTTTTCTCGGGAATGAACGATAACAGGACAACCGAAGCCATGGTCCACATAAAAGCAAAGGTATAATGCCGTTTGTTGCTTACTCTATTCTTTAAATACGGATATAGCAATGCAACAAAAGCGGGGAGTGTCCATATACCGCTTTGGGTAAAGAAACTCCAGTAATAATAAAACGGGCGCACGTTGTAGCTGGTCCAATTGCCGGCTTCTTCTGTGGCGATTTCCATGAACGACTGCGGATCGGCATAACGAACATACACAAACCAAGAAGCGCCAATGGCGAGCCCCAGCAACAAAAGTGAAACAAAGGGCAAGATATGTTTTCTCTTTAGTTCGTTTCGGTAAACTATTCCGTAGGCAATTAAAAAAGGGAGCCATAATGCATACAACGATACGGGCCCCTTGCTTAAAAACGAACACCCAAAGAAGAGGCCGGACAAAAGGGCATTGCCCCATTTAAGTTGGTCAAACTTTAGCATTTTTATTAAAAAATAAATGCTGATAACCATAAAACTATGCGTAAAAATATCCCATTGGCCGTTTCTTCCCGAAAAGATAATATAGAAAGAAGTAGGGAGGATTAAAGCAGTGTAAAAACTTAACTTTTTATTGCTGTTAATGAGCAATACCGTTTTATAAAAAAAGAAAACCAATACAATGGCAGATAATGCCGCCGGTAACCGTAGCGCAAAAAGGTTATGAACCCCAAACACCATTGCACTCAATGCTGTAAGCCACGTTGGTAATGGTGGTTTTTCGTAGCGTGGGTAATCGTTCATGGTGGTAAGTACCCAATTGTGGTTTTGTATCATTTCCCGGGCGGTTACAAAATTGCGTGCCTCCATGATATTTACATAAATCACGTCCAGATTGGCTATAAATATAAGGGCACATACCAACAGGATAATTTTAACGGGATGCTTTTCTATAAACTCAGTCATTTTGTTTTCTTAAAATAAGTAAGTTCCTAATGTATATAATACTTCCCAAACAATGTCCCACCAGTAAAACAGGATCTCTTCGCAATACGGCATAACTTAAAATCAATAAAGCGCCCAAAAGGCTTAAAAGCCAAAAACCGGCCGGAAGTGAAGACTCTTTGCGTCTTTCGGAATAAATCCATTGGTAAATAAACCGAAAAGTAAATATTACCTGGGCCACAATACCAAGGATTAGTAACCAAAAGGGAATATCTTCGTTTTTGAAAAGCTGGTGCATGTCGTACGTATTGTTGTTGTACCCATAAATAATAATCAATATGGGGAAAAACCATAAAAAAATACGCAATAAGCGTGGCGATTTTTGCCATTCGCCCTGTAACTGTAAATTGCGGATGTAAATAAAGTATGTTAACGTTTGCCCCAGCATGATAGCAAAATCGTCGCGCAACCAACCGTATACAAACAGTAAAAAGGAAGCAAACAAACTTAATTTCCAGAAAAGCGACGGTGTTAGTACCTTTTTATTTTTTTCTGATGAAAGCCATTGATAAATAAGGCGCCCGGAAAAGAGTATTTGTGCGAGAAATCCAATAGCGTATATAAGCCAGTCTGCCATTTAACCTTTTTTAGCAATGGAATAATTAATGTACTTTTTTTTCATCCAAAGATATGCAAAACAATCTTGAAGCGGACCAATAAGGCGGTTCCAGAAACCAAATTTTGCCGTTCCTGCGATACGCGGAAAATGGCGTACCGGAATTTGAACGATTTTACCTTCTTGAAGCAAAATCATGGCGGGTAGAAAACGGTGCAAACCATTAAACATGGGGATGCGCTTGGCATAATCGCTTTTAATAACTTTAAGCGGGCAACCGGTATCGTCCATGCCGTCGTGGGTAAAGGCCCTACGGATACCATTTGCAATGGTGGACGACATGTTTTTTACAAAAGAATCTTTTCTATTGGCACGGACCCCGGTTACGAGGTCGTAATGTTCAATATGTTTTAGTAGTTCGTTAAAATCTTCCGGGGTGGTTTGTAGGTCGGAGTCTATATATCCCAAAAGCGGAGTGTCCACATGGTCGAAACCGGCTTTTATGGCGGCGCTCAACCCGCGGTTTTCTACAAAAGAAATATAGGTAAAATGATTGGAGCGCTGGCAAATAGCTTCAATAAGTTCTTGGCTCTTATCTTTTGAGCCATCGTTAACAAAAAGCACTTTGGTAGGCTTTGCGGCTATTTCAAAATATTTTTTAAATTCTTTTTCTACCCGTTCCAGGTTGTCTTCTTCATTATAAACAGGAACAATAATAGTAAACTCGTAATTCATAATTATAAAGCTATTTTTTGACTGCAAAGCTGCAAACCAAATGCAAATGTAGGTATTTACCAGTAAAAATCAACTACTGCTGAGCGTTCTATATTATAAGATTTTTAGAAAACAAAGTAATGGTTACATATGTGGTTTGGTATGCAAAAAAGTTATTTGGAAACCAAGGAAAGCAAATATTGAGCAGCTGCAAAAGGGGTGGTTTGGTTGTTTTCTATGGCTGTTAATTGTTCGTGCAAGGCTTTTTTTACCTGCTCGTTATTATAAAAATTCGATTTTAAGCGGTCTTCAATGGTTTGGTGTAGCCAAAACGTATGTTGCTCCATTCTTTTTTTACTAAAAAACGACTCTTTTTTAGCTTGGTCCATATACATTTCAATAAGTTCCCAAACCTTGTCGATCCCGGTACTTTCGGTAGCCGAGGTAAGCAGGACTTTGGGCACCCAACCATTGGGCTTTGGCGGGTACAAATGCAGGGCTCGGTTAAATTCTACTTTGGCCTTTTGGGCGTTTTTAAAATTATTGCCGTCGGCTTTATTGATAACAATGGCATCTGCAAGTTCTATAATCCCTCTTTTTATCCCTTGGAGCTCGTCGCCGGCCCCGGCCAACTTTAAAAGTAAAAAGAAGTCTACCATGCTATGTACGGCCGTTTCGCTTTGCCCCACACCAACGGTTTCTACAAAAATATACTTAAACCCACAGGCTTCGCATAAAATAATGCTTTCCCTTGTTTTTCGCGCAACGCCGCCCAATGAAGTGCCCGCAGCCGAAGGGCGGATGTATACATTTGGATTATTTGCCAATTGTTCCATACGGGTTTTATCGCCCAAGATGCTTCCTTTGGTTATCGAACTGCTTGGGTCTACCGCCAGAACGGCCAATTTACTGGAATTGTTGGCTATATTGTTTCCTAAAGCTTCAATAAAAGTGCTTTTTCCAACACCGGGAACTCCTGTAATTCCAATTCTTATAGAGTTGTTTGCATACGGAAGACATTTGGCAAGAACCTCGTTGGCTTTTTGTAAATGTTTCGGGTTGGTGCTTTCTACCAAGGTAATGGCTCTGCTAAGCGCTATGGTATCTCCTTTAACAATAGCATTGGCAAGCGCATCCGAAGAAAAGTCTTTATTCCTCTTGTTCAAAAATTTGGAAATGGCAGCCCGATTGGTAGTTTCGTTTTGCGAAACCCCTTCGTGTTTGCTCAAAGCGGATTTATGTGGCTTGTTTTTGGACAAATGCTAAAATTTTAAAACAAATTTAATAACTTCCATACTGATATTCTGTATGAATAAAGGTATATTAGAGAATAATATAAAAAAATCAAAAATGAAAGCATTATACAAAGCTAGCGCCACTACAACCGGAGGTAGGGCAGGACATGTAAAAAGCGATGACGGGTTGATAGACATGAAACTGGAACTGCCAAAAGAATTAGGTGGCAAGGGAGGGGCCCATACAAACCCCGAGCAATTGTTTGCCGCTGGATATTCGGCTTGTTTTGGGAGCGCATTGCAGTTTGTTGCCAAAGAAAACAAAGTGGATATAGGAGATAATTTTGACGTTACCGCAACGGTAGGTATAGGCAAACACCCCGAATTGGGAGGCTTTCTCCTGGAAGTTGTTTTGGATGTAACTTTACCGGGCATAGACGAGGAAACCGGAGAAAAGCTTATAAACGAAGCCCATGAAGTGTGTCCATATTCCCGCGCCACACAAGACAACATAGACGTTACTTTAAATTTAATGGTATAATAATTCACGTTTTTAATAAGCGTAATATAAGGCATTGATAAAATAATAAACCCCGCTCATTTTTTGGCGGGGCTTACTTTTTTTAATAGAAACCGATAAAACATTTAATCTTTTATTTCTTTAAAAGAGATTTATTTTACGGTCAACGCAAAAATACTTTCGTTTTTATATAATTCGCCTTTTTTTAATATTACTGAAGGAAAATGCGGTTGATTGGGCGCATTTGGGAAACCTTGGGTTTCAAAACAAATGGCAGGATATTTATGGAGGGGCTTGTTTAAAAATCTATTTTCATCAAAATTTTCGGGGGTGTACACAACAACGCCGGACTGGTTGCTGGAAACGGTCATTTCTATGCCTGTGTTTTTAGCGTACAATACTGCTAAAGGGTCGTTGTTGGTAAGTACGTAACAGTCGTCTATGCCTTTGGTTTTAATTTGATTGCCTATTTTATTTTTTTTTCTGAAGTCGTAATGCGTACCTTCAACACTCATAAAATCTCCATCGGCAACAGCATTTTCGTCCTTTGTTAAAATTTTATCAGAAGCAATCATGAGCTCATGGTTTAAAATACTTCCACTTCCGTCAAGGTTATAATAATTATGGTTTGTTAGGTTTACAATAGTGTCTTTATCGCTTTTTGCTTCATAGGTAATTATCAATTTATTTTTTTTGAGTTGATAGGTGCAAAATACCTGAAGGTTTCCGGGGTAACCTTCTTCCATGTCGCTACTTGTGTATGAAAATTTAATAAAAGGATCATTGCCTTGATGTATGGTTTCCAGTTTCCATGTTTTAAAAGAAAAGCCTTCTTTTCCGCCATGCAAATGGGCACCGTTGTTGGAAAGTAGGGTGTAATGTTGGTTGTTTAGCGTAAAACCACTTTCATGGACCCGTCCGGCAAACCTACCTACCGAAGCTCCTAAATATTCTTGATTGTGCCTATATTCTTGCTTTTCCTTAAATCCTAGAACAATATTTACATTATTTCCGTTTTTATCTTTGGTAATTAGTTGGTGGATGGTAGCGCCATAATCGAGCGCAATAAGTTTTATAAAATCGTTTTGGATGCTGTATTCTTGCATTATATATTAAGTTGTTTCTTTGTAAATAATAAGGGGTTTCCTTAAAATCAGTAGCGAAAATACAAAATGTAAACATAGCACAATTGCTACATCAAATAAATAAAAGAAGAAAATTGCAACGTTTTGTTTTTTTCGTCGTCTTTAATGGTGAATAGTAACTGTATCCAACTAAAAAAAGAGACAAGCCGGCATGCTTGAAATTGATCTGATCGAAAAATGTAAACAAAACAACCGTAAGGCACAAATGAAGCTTTATAATATGTATTGCGATGCCATGTATTGTATAGCCATGCGCTATGTAAAAAATGCAGACGACGCAAAAGATGTTATGCAGGAAAGTTTTATAAAAGCCTTTAAAAAATTGGATCAGTTTAAAGCAGAAGTAACTTTTGGAAGTTGGTTAAAGCGAATTGTAATAAATAAAAGCATCGATTTTTTAAAGTCCAAACGGCAGTATTTCGTATCGTTAAACGAATCGTTTGTGCAACTTGTAGACGATGAAAATTGGGAAATGGAAAGCCCACTGGACATTGCCGATGTCAAGTTGGCCATAAACAAGCTGCCCGACAAATATAGATATGTGGTGATGTTGTATTTAATTGAAGGATATGATCATGAAGAAATTTCACAAATCCTGGAAATTACCAATACAACATCGAGAACACATTTATTGCGCGGAAAACAAAAATTGAAGTCACTTTTAAAAGAAAGAGCATATGGCACAGGATATTAAAAAAATGTTTGAAGACCATAAAGATAAAGGGCAATATACATTGCCAAAGGGGCATGAAGAAGATTTTTTGAAGCTTTTGGAAGCAACGTTTCCCAAAAAGAGAAAACCGAAGTCTTATTTATGGAAAATAGCCGCTTCCATAGTCGTGCTCTTGGGTATTGGGACCAGTATTTTTTTCTATCAAAAAGAGTCAAATACACCTATTGAGGGCCAAGTGGCAGGTGTGGATCAAAAAACTGATAAAGAAGCCGATAAAATTACATTGGGCGACATATCCCCCGACCTAAAAAAAGTAGAAGATTATTATGTTGCCAATATTAACCTAGAGCTGGCAGATATAGATTTAAACGATGCCAATAAAAAATTATTGGACGGATACATGGGCAGGCTGTCCGAACTCAACGATGCCTATAAAGAGCTTACCGTAGAGTTAAACGATGTAGGACCAAACGACCAAACCATTAATGCGCTAATTAACAATTTACAGTTGCGCTTACAGTTGCTATACCGGTTAAAAGAGAAGATTAAAGAACTTAAAGAATCAAAAAATGAGAAATTTACAACACAAAACGTATAGATTGCTAGTTGTATTGCTTTTGTCATCGGTTTTTGTACAAGCACAAAAACAGTCGAAAACCTACAAAGAATCCTTTGATGTAAATAAGGACGTAGCAATTGACGTAAATACAAGTTATGCCGATGTTGAGTTTGATACCTGGAATAAAAACAAGGTAGAAATAGAGGCCGTTATAGAAATAGAGGATGTTTCTAAGGAAGAGGCCGAAAAATATTTTAAAGATTGGAATTTTAAGGCAACGGGCACTGCCGATAAAGTTTCGGTAAGCACTGCCAGTAACGTTATGAGATGGGCCAATGATGATAACGTAATCGTGATTTCTGATATGGACGATATCGATATTGACTTCGATTTTGATTTTCCCGATTCCATTCCCATCCCCCCAATACCGCCATTACCGCCAATGCCTGACAGTATTATGGTAATGCCTCCGGTTCCCCCAATGCCACCGTTGCCTTTTAATTTTGAAGATTTTTCTTTTGATTATGAAGCTTACAAGCGGGACGGGGATAAATACTTAAAAGAATGGAAGGAAAAATTTAATAAAAGTTTTGATGATGAGGTCAAGGCCAATTTAGATGAATGGCAAGAAGAAGTAAAAGAACATCAGGCAGAATGGCAAGCCCATAAAGAAGAAATGATGAAAGATTACGAACAGATGCGGAAAGATCAAAAAATAAACAGAGTAGAACTGGAAAAGGCTAGGGAAGAAGCACACAAACAAGCAGAGAAAGCCCGAAAGCAGGTAATGAAGGCAAGGCAACAGGCAATAGAATATAGAAGCGGTGATGCTTCGGGGGCTCCCAATGTGTTTTTTTACAGGTCCGACAGCGGCGACAAAAACCTGAAGGTTAAAAAAACAATCAAAATAAAAATGCCCAAAGGCGCTAAGCTAAAAATGAACGTCCGTCATGGCGAAGTAACCTTGGCCGATAATTCATCAACCATAAATGCAACCTTGTCTTATTCAAGGTTGCATGCTTCTAACGTAATTGGCAAAAATTCTGTAATACATGCTTCATATTCGCCTATTTTAGTAGATAATTGGCATCAGGGAGAGTTGCAGGTAAATTATGTGGAATCGGTAAGCCTAAAGGATGTAAACAGCATTAAATTAACATCGAAATCATCCAACGTTGCCATCGATAACTTTACGGGAGATGCTATTATTGATGGAAGTTTTGGCGACCTGTTTATTAACAATATATCCAACGAGTTTAATACCCTGAATATAATTTTGGACAATTCGGAAGCAAGGGTAAAGCTACCCGATACAGCTTTTAATTTTTTCAGCAATGCTTCCAATTCATCTGTAAAATTCCCTAAAACATTGGTGCTGGGCGTTTCCAAAAATTATGGAAATGAAATTGCAAATGGGTACAGTGCACAAAAAAACAGCAACAAAACCTTTAGTCTTGTTGCTGCCTATAGCAATGTTACTTTGCAATAGTTTAATGTATATTATCCTTTAAA